>JASFPT010000146.1:0-9904 GCA_050115795.1 Desulfobacterales bacterium | reverse complement strand
CCGGTAAGCCTGGCCGCATGGACGCACCGCAAAAGCCTCCAGCAGCCCGATCAGGCCGTCGAGCTTTGCCGGGAGGGGTTCCAGCTATCGGTCGACGGTCAATACACCAAGGCCCTGGATCTTTACCGGTCCGCCACGGAAAAGGATCCGACCAACCCCACCGCATGGCACGGTCTGGGATTTTGTTACACCGGGATGAACCGGAAGGACCAGGCGGTGGAAGCCTACCAGACGGCGATTCGCATCAACCCGGAAAACGCCGAACTCCGGCTTCACCTGGGACACATGCTCTTTGACCTGATGCGCTACGAGGATGCCACGGGCGCGTATGCCAATGCCGTTCGGATCGATCCGGACCTGGTCGAGGGCCATGCGGGGCTGGCCGCAGCACTGACCGAGCTGGGCCGGTATAGCCAAGCGATCGAAAGCCACCGGGAGGTGATCCGGCTCAGGCCCCGCGCCGCCCCGGCCTACTTCAATCTGGCCGTTACGTTGAGCCGCCTGGAAAGCTGGGATGAAGCCGTCGACGCATACCGGCAGACGGTTTCCATCGACCCGGAGAATCTTGCCGCCTACCAGAACCTGGGCGTTCTGCTTTCCCGGCTCCAACAGGTCGACGAGGCCGTCGAAGCCTACCAGCAGGCCATCCGGATCGACCCGGACCACGGGCCGGCGCACTTTCTTCTGGGAAGGGCCTATCTGGCGCGGGGGGACAAGGCATCGGCCCTGGACGAGTACAAGATCCTCAAGCGCATCGACCGAGAGATGGCCAAGGTCCTTTTTGAAGAGATCTATCCCTGACGACCGGCGGCCGTTTTGCCGGCTTGTCCCTTTCCTTCGAAGTCAGATCCCCCCCGGCCTCAGTCCTTTTGAAAGATTCCTTGTTTCAGCCGCTGCAGGAACTGCAGTTCCAGTTCCCGTACCCGCCGCATCCGTTCGGGGGTCAAAATGCGATCGTAGGGCGGTGCGGCCATCGTTTCAGGGCCTGCACCGCAAAAATGCCGATCGATCAGGGCCAGGGCCTCGATCGATTTGTCGCAGGCCGGATAGCCCCGGTCATCGAGGCAGAAGCCGGACTCCTCGGGAATCTTCGAGATGTTGTTGATGTCCACCAGGACGATCCGGCCCTCCGGGGTCAAAAACAGATTGCCGATCCCGGCCAGGTCCGGGATATGGTTTGCCTCCAAAACCATGCGCTTGACCCCTGTAACGAAGCGTTTTGCGTGGCCGAAGAGGCCGCCGGCCGCCGGCGTGGCCTGCGGCGCCGGCAGGTTCCAGGGGTCGAGAACCTCCCCGGAAATATACTCCTGAAGCCCGCAAAGCAGCAGGTGGTTTTCGTCTCCCACCCGGTAGGTGACCAGAAACTCTTCGGACCGTGCCATGAGATCGGACGGAAGGTAGGCTTCCACGATCCGAAGCCTTCGAATCTCCTCCAGGGCGCTATCCAGCCCGGGAAAGCGGCTTCTGAAAACGCGCAGCACCTTCGCCGGCCGGGCGTCGGGAAAGCGGCGGACGCCACCCGCAACGATTCCCCGTCGCTCCCTATCGATATCGTCGGCCCGGAGCACTTCCATGACGTGGGAGCGAAGTCCCTGCCGAAAGTGACGCCGAAAGAAAAAGCGGCAGCCGCTGCGCACGAAATTCAGCGACATCACGTCTTCATGATCCAGATGATGTTGAATGCGAACGTCCTGGGCGACCATCAAAGATATCCGTACCGCGTGCTTTCCGGGCTGCAGGGGCGGCGGTTTGCAAATCCCGCCGACCGTGCGGGCAGGCCACGCACCGTTGCGGCCGTTTCCCGAAGCCGGGGGAGGCGCCTGCGCGGCGTCCGGGGTTGTTCTTTCTGTTGACAGCCGAATGGCCGGGCGATAGAAACCTCTCCTTGAACCTCTCCAGCGATGGATGGCAATTGACAGATGCGCAGAACCCCCATGTTGAGAAGAACCCGGCTTGCGCCTTCGAATCCCCCCGCTTCGTCCATCGGCATTGTTCAAGCGGCCTTTACCTGCCTGCAGGACCAGGATCCGGAAACCGCCCTTCACTGCCTTCGTGTGGCGGCATCGGTGCGTCGGTTCTGTCGGGATCTGGATCTATCGAAAAACGACGCAGAAGCCTTCTGCGTGGCCGCCCTGTTTCACGACATCGGAAAGACCGCTGTATCCGAGCGGATCATCCAAAAAGAGGGGGTGCTCACCGGAGAAGAGTTTGAGGCCGTCAAGCTTCACTCCGAAAAGACCAGGGAGATTCTCGGCCGGATCGATTGGCCCGAAGATTTCGCGCAGGTTCCTGAAATCGCCGCCAGTCATCACGAGCGGTGGGACGGTACGGGCTACCCCCGAGGGCTGGTCGGGGATCAGATCCCCCTGGGTTCGCGGGTGATCGCCGTTGCCGACTATTTCGATGCGCTGACCTTCCGGCGCCGCTATCGGAAGGCGATTTCCCGCCGTGCCGCCGGAAGACGCCTTGCCCAAAAGCGAGGCACTTATTTCGACCCGTCGCTGACCGACCTGTTCCTGCGTCGGTTTCTGGGCCGGGACCTTCCAAGGGCGACTGCGCCCGCCAGAGCCAATCTCGACTTCGGTTTCACCGGTGCCCGGCTCACACGCACAGATACTTTTGGCGCACCGATTCATTCCTCCGAAGATCCTCGGCGGTTCCGTGGTAGCGGATCGCGCCGTTGTCGATGATATAGCCCCGATCACTGACCCGGAGGGCCACGGAGAGATTCTGCTCGGCCAGCAAAACGGTAAGCCCGCTTTGTTTCAGGGCGTGGATCTGCTCTTCGAGCATCTCGACGATCAACGGCGCCAGTCCTTCGGTCGGTTCATCCAGCAGCAGCAGCTCCGGGTTGGTCATCAGGGCCCTTGCAATGGTGAGCATCTGCTGCTCCCCACCACTCAAAAACCCCGCCCGCCGGCCGTCGATCCTGCCCAGAGCCGGAAAGAACGAATAGACCCGGTCCCGGTCCCACCCGCCAGCGGAAACGTTCCGGGCGGAAATTTCCAGGTTTTCCCCCACGGTCAGGTCGGCAAAGACCCGGCGGTCGTCCGGCACGTACCCCATCCCGCGGCGCGCCAGCAGATATGGCTTTTCCCCCGTGCAGTCGTCGCCCCGAAAGCGGATGGTTCCCTGTTTCGGAGGGGTCAGGCCCATGATACTGCGCATGGTGGTGCTCTTGCCGGCACCGTTTCTGCCCAGCAAACAGACGCACTCTCCCCGGGCCACTTCCAGGGAAACCCCGAACAAAATGTGGCTCAGTCCGTAATACGTGTGAATGCCGATCACTTCTAACACGGCGCGGATCCTCCCAGGTAGGCTTCCTGGACCCGGGGGTTGTTGCGAACCGCCTCGGGGGTGTCCTCCACCAGGGTGCGTCCCTGCTGCATGACCATGATCCGGTCGGCGATGGAAAAGACCATGGGCATGTCGTGTTCGCAAAACAGGATCGTCAGGCCGAACTCGGCCACCAAACGTTTCATGAGCGCCAGGGTCTGGGCGGTTTCCTCCGGAGACATGCCGGCAGTCGGTTCGTCCAAGATGAGCAGTGCGGGCCGACTGCCCAGCGCGATGGCGATTTCCAGCACCTTCTGGTCCCCGTGGGAGAGCATACCGCAGACCCGATCCGCCTTGTCCCCGAGGCCGACGCTGTCCAGAATCCGGCGGGTTTCCTCCACCGCCAGTGTGCTGGCCGGACGGAACAGATGGAAGGTCTTGCCCTGACGCGCCAGGATCGCCACCTGAACGTTTTCAAACACGCTCAGCCGGGAAAAGATATTGACCACCTGGTAGGAGCGGGCGATGCCCAACCGGCAGATCTTATGGGGCGCCATGCCGGCGATCTCTTTTTCCCGAAAGCGGATGCTGCCGGCGTCGGGCGCCAGCTGCCCGGTGATCAGGTGAAAAAGGGTGGTTTTGCCCGCACCGTTGGGCCCGATCACCGCCACCACCTCCCCTTTTTCGACCTGCAGGCGGACCCCGCTGACAGCCATGAATCCGTCGAACGACTTGGTCAGCGCCTCGACCTTGAGCACGCCTACCCCTCCTTTCCCGGATCGACCGCGACCCGTCCGGTCTTGCGGAGGGCGAAACCGAGCACCCCCTCTGGCAGAAAAAAGATAAGCAGCATCAGCACGATGCCCAGCACCAGGGTCCAATACTCGGTGTAGATGCCCACGAAGGTCCGCAGGGTCACGATGATGGCCGCCCCCAGCATCGGCCCGAGAAAGACGAACCAGCCGCCGAGCAGGCACATGATGATCAGCTCCAGGCTCAGGGTCCAGAACATCAGCTCCGGAAACACGGACCCTTCCACGGTGACGAACAGGGTCCCGGCGACGCCCGCAAAAAATCCGGCAATGGCCTGGCCGGCCAGCTGGTGGCGCAGAACGTCCACCCCCACGGCCCGGCATCGTTCCGGGTTGTCCCGGATTCCCTGAAAGATCCGGCCGAAGGGGGAGTTGACGATCAGGTACATGAGCAGCAGCGATATCGCGCACACGCTCAGCGAAAAGTAGTAGGCGCTGGTCGAGGCATACAGCAGATCCGGAATCGGGATTCCGTGGATACCGTCGTCGCCGCCGGTAAAGGAATACCAGCGGTAGGCCAGGGCCCACACCAACGATCCGAGCGAGAGCTGGATCATGCCGAAGTAGAGTTTCGTGAGCCGCACCGTAATCGCCCCCATCACCAGCCCAAGGGCCGCCGAACAGCAGGGCGCGAGCAGATAGGCGACCAGCGGGGGGAGGCCGGCCTTGGTCATCAGCAGGGTCAGGGCGTAGGCCCCGAAGCCGTAAAATACGGCATGATGAAACTGGTACATCCCGCCGAAGCCGAGCACCATGTTCAGGCTCGTGGCCAGCAGACCCGTGGAAAAGATCAGGGCCATCAGGTAGACATAAAACCGGGGGAGCACTTGCGGGGCAAGGGCCAGCGCCGCCATCGCGACGGCTGCGGCGATCAACATTTTCCGGGAGAACAGGGCGCGTATCACGGCAGGCCTTTCACCAGGTCGATTTGAGCAGCCCCTTGGGGCGGAACAACAGCACGATCACAACGGCCACATAGGGAAAGACGATGGCAAACTGCGGCCATATCAGGATCCCCAGTGAATCGGTCAGGCCGAAGATCAGCGCCCCGAGAAGCGCTCCCCAGATGTTGCCGAGCCCCCCCATGATCACGATCAGAAAAGCCTCGATGATGATCGTGTGATCCATCCCCTGGGTGATGTTCTGGGTGGGGGCCACCAACGCGCCGCCGAGACCGGCCAAATAGCAGCCGATGACGAAGGTGACGGCAAAAATCCAGCTGACGTTGATCCCGACGGCCCCGACCATCTCCCGATCTACGGCTGCGGCCCGGGCGATCTTGCCGATCTTGGTCCGGTTGGTCAGGTACCAGAGGCCCAAGGCGACCAGGGGGCCGACCAGCAGCAAAAACAAATTATACCGGGGAAACGGCAGCCCGGAAATGGAAAACGACCCCTGCAGGAATTCCGGTGCCGTCAGGCTTCGATAGTCCGATCCCCAGACGAGCTTGACCAGATCGTTGAAGACCAGGGTCATGGAGAAGGTGAACAGCAGCAGCATCAGGTGTTCGCGCTCGTACAGATGGCAGAACAGGCCCCGCTCCACGCCAAAACTCAAAACCGCCACTCCCAGGGGGGCCAGGATCAGCGCAATCCAGAAGCCGAGCGCGCCGGGTCCCACGGCCGTTGCGATGGCGTAGGTCAAAAAGGCCCCGATCATGTACAGCGAGCCGTGGGCCACATTGGGAATCCGCAGCACGCCGAGCACGAGGCTCAACCCCGAAGAGACGATGAACAAGATGGTGGTCCGGCTCAGGCCCACAAGGACCTGCTGGAGCAGCGCCGCCGCGGTGATATTGCTTGCGAATTCCACGATCTTCCTATTTTTATCTGTCTGTGGCGGCTATCAGGGATTGGTTGAATCGTTGACGGGTCAAATGGGAAAAACCCTTCGGTACGTCTCGCATCCTGGATTTAGACCCATTCGACCCATCAACCAATGAACCCATCAGCCTCTTTTACTGCTTCATCCTCTCCTGCTTGATCTCCTCCACCGACGGCATCACCTCCTCCGGGGGCAGGGTGACGATGTCGTCGGCCACGAGGAAATCGTATCCGGGCTTTTTCTTGGTCACGCCCATGAACATCGGCAGCATGGCCTGGTGGTCGTAGGCCCGCATGGTGACCTTGCCCACCGGACTGTCGACCCACATTCCCTCCAGGTGGTCGATGAATTTTTCCGTATCCACGGTGCCGGCCCGGTTGTAGGCGCCCACGATGTACTTGGCCGCCAGTACGCCGTAGACGGCGCCCACCGCCGGAACACGGCCGTAGGCTTTTTCAAATTCCTTGACGAAGGCTTTGTTGGCCGGCGTTTCGGGATAATAAAAGTAGTAGTTGGAGGTTCCCAGAACCCCCTCCGGAGCATCGAGCCCCAGGGGCTTGAGGGTCGACAGCTCGGTGGCCGTGTGCATGTAGAACGGGACCCGCTCGTTGAACCCGGTGGCTTTGGCCGCCTTCAGAAACGGGACGCAGTCCCTGCCCCCGGTGGCCACGATCACCGCGTCGGGTTTGGCCGCCAGAATCGCAGTGATGTAGGGGGTGAAGTCCGGCTCGCCCACCTTCCACCAGGACTGCCCGAGCAGTTCCACTTCGGGGCGCAGCTTTTTCAAGTTGTCCCAGACGCCGTCGGCAATGGCATGGCCGTACTCGTAGTCGTCGCCGGCGATCCAGTATTTGGCAAAGGGTTTTTTGGCCAGTCCGACGGCACCGGCCTTTCCGGCAAGGGCGGTGTTCTCGGTAATGGAAAAGACGTACCGGTGGCCCTTTTCGCCGGTGATCTTTGCGCTCTTGGCAAAGGTCACCAGAAAGGGGATCCGCTCCTTTTGGGCCAGGTCGGAAATCGCCAGGGCCAGTGCGCTGTTGATCGTCCCCATGAGGATGTCGACCTCTTCGCGCATGATCAGTTCCTTGGCGGCGCTGAGGCCGATGTCTACCTTGAATTTGCTGTCGCGGGTGACGAACTCGATCTTTTTGCCGAGCACGCCGCCGGCGGCGTTGACCCGGTCGATTTCCAGTTTGAACCCATCCCGGACGTCGTTGGTGTAGGTGCTGGGCGGGCCGCTGTAGCAGTCGACGATCCCGACTTTGATCGTGTCGGCCGAGTGCGCCGGGACGGCAAACAGGGCAACGGCCAGGGCCAATGCCAGGGGAACGGATATCCACGAGCGTTTCATGATTCTTTTCCTCCCTCCGAAGGTTACGCCCGGCATCCTGTGCGGGCAGATGGGGTTGTAAAGGGTAAGGGCTACATTACAGCTAAATTTTTGGCCCCGCGTCAAGAATTTTTCGGCCCCCCGATGACGATCAGGTGAAGCTCCCGGGGGCCGTGGGCGCCGTGGACCAGGGTTGCCTCGATGTCGGCGGTTTTGCTCGGTCCGGAGACCAGGGTCAGGCAGGTGGAAAGCCCTTCGGCCCACTGCTGCCGGTTCCACCGCAACACGGCGTAAAGTTCGGCCAGGTCCGCAAGGAGCCGCTCGGCGCCCAGGACCGCCACATGGATCGAAGGCAGCAGCGAAACGCTCCGGGCCTGACCGGGTCGGGTGCGCAGCACCAGGGTGGCCGTGTCGGCCAGGCAGAAGTCCGCAGCGGTCACCCCGATGAAGCTTTCGGCGATGCGCCGTTTCAGCCGAGTCCGGGCCTCTTCGGCGGGCCGGTCCGGCTCCGGCGCCGAGTAGAATACCGGAACGGCCAGCTGGCCGGGCAGATCGAGGCTTTCGACCAGGGGATGGCGCCAGGCGGCCACCGTCTTTGGCTCCCCCCATTCCGACGAGCGTTGCTCCGCCAGCCTTGCGATGGCCTTTCCCGCGGCCGGGCCGTCGGCCGCGGCGTCAACGCGAAGGTTCAGCGGCTCGGCCGCTTCCCGCAGGCGGGCAAAAAGGGCGGTGAATTCCTCCCCGGTGCGCGCGGCCACCCGGGAGAGAAGCCGCACGCTTTCTTCCGACGGGGATTCGGCAAACAGCCCCTGCGGAGCCTGGCGCGGTTCGGCAACGTTCAATGCACGCCGGACATTGGCCAAAAATCGCTTTTCATCGGCCGTGCTCACCGGTTGCCTCCCTTCGACGCTTTCCAACGTCGATGGAACGATTCGGACGCCAGGGGCCGCAGGTCCCGGTGGCGTGTCCAGCCGTCGAAAGGTGGCGGAAGCCGCCGGATCATGCCCCCGCGCCGGGGGAAAAGCCCCTGGACGGCGATCGCCACAGCCTGAGCCAGGTCGTAGAGACGCCGGTTGCCCGCCAACACCGACCACAGGGCAAAGGCGGCCCTTTCCCCGTTGCCGGTCCGCTTCACGCCCCAGGTCGGGTCGCCCTCGGCCAGCTGGCTGCGAAGGGCCAGGAGCATCCGCGGAATATCGATATCCACCGGGCAGGCGTGGCGGCACGCCCCGCACAGGGTTTCACCGGAGCAAAGATCCTTTGCCCGGTTGATTCCGACCAGAAGGGGGGTGACCACCGCCCCCACCGGTCCGGAGTAGGGATAACCGTAAGCGTGGCCGCCGATGCGCCCGTAGACCGGGCACACATTCAGACAGGCCGCACACCGGATGCAAAGGAGCATCTCCCGAAACCTCGGATCGGCCAAAATCCTGGTCCGGCCGTTGTCGAGGACCACCAGGTGAAACGCGTCGGGTCCGTCCGCCTCGCCGGGCCGACGCGGCCCCCCGACGTAGCTCACGTAGCCTGCCATGTTCTGGGCCGCCGCGCCCCGGGCCAGCAGCCGGAAGAGCATGTCGTGGTCTTCGAGCCGGGCGATCACCCGCTCCATCCCCATAAAGACCATGTGGATCCGGGGCAGGGTGGAAGACATGCGGATGTTCCCCTCGTTGGAGACGGTGGTAATATGGCCCGTCTCGGCGCAGGCCAGATTGCATCCGGTGATCCCCATGTCGGCGGCCAGAAATTTTTCCCTCAGCGCCCGGCGGGCGGCCCGGGTCAACACCGGCGGATCCTCGCTGTAGGCGATGCCGAGTTTTTCGGCGAACAGCCGGCCGATCTGCTTTCGGGTCTTGTGGATGGCCGGAGCGATGATGTGGGACGGGTGCTCTCCGGCGAGCTGGACGATGTATTCTCCCAGATCGGTCTCCACCGCCTCGATGCCGGCCGCGGCCAGGGACCGGTTCAGGCCGATCTCTTCGGTGACCATCGACTTGCCCTTGACCGCCGTTTTCACCCCGTTTTCCCGGGCGACCGAAAGGCAGTAGTTCACCGCTTCGGCGGCGGTCCGGGCAAAGTACACGTGACCGCCCCGGCCGCGGATTTTCTCGGCCAGGCGGGCCAGCAGAATGTCGAGGTGTTCGATCGACTCTTTTCGCACCTGGTGGGCGCGCTTGCGAAGGGCGGGGCCTTCGGGCAGCTTCCGGTAGGCTTCTGCGGTGCCCCGGCCGAAGCGGTTCTGAAGATTGGCCAGGGCGCTGCGCAGCACCGGGTCGGCCGCGCCCCGGGCGGCTTCCTCTCTGTATTTTTCGGTGGTAATTTTCGCCATAAAAGCCTGCCGGTATCAGAAAAAAGAACGAGATAAAATCCGAAAAAAAGAAATGTTTATTCACCCCCCCCCATCGTCCCGCGCCGAGCATCGCAGAAGCGGGCGGGAAAAGGCCCTTTCGCTGTTTGAGCCCCGCCCGGAGGGTGGGGCGAGTTCGAAAGGGCCCCGCCCGATTCGAGAAGCGCCCCTCGGCTACGCTCGGGACAAGCAGGAAGAAGCGGGGCGCAGGGCGCCCTTTCTTTTGGATACTTTTCTTTGGGCGCGCAAAGAAAAGTATCGATAAGGAAAAAAAGATTTCAAAAAAATCGACAACTTTTGCCCATTGAAAATCCGAAG
>JASFPT010000145.1:0-9908 GCA_050115795.1 Desulfobacterales bacterium | reverse complement strand
CAGCGCCGTTTTCTGGTCCGCCGGGTTGGTGAAGGGAAAGACCCGGGCCGAAACCGAATCGGGCAAAAACTTCCCGTAGAAAAAAGGCTGGATCGTCTGTGCGGTTTTCCAGGTGCCGACGCGCACCTCCGATCCATGGCAAGCCGGGCCGGGGGCCAGCACCAGGACGGACAGGGCCAGTAAAAACATTCCGTTGAAAAATCTCACGGCAGCTCTTTACCTATCCGGATTCGGAAGGTTTCCCCGCTGCGGGCACGGCCCCCTGAAAGCAGTTGCTCGGCAGGTCCGGGTTCCAGTTCATCTCCCGAAACAGGCGGGCACAGTCGGCAAGGGTCTGCCCTCTTCCCTTGCCGGTGTCGGCCGACTGGTCCCTGGGGCTCGATCCGACTTCCGGGAAAAAAAGGTTTGCGCCGGCCATCAGGGAGGCGGCATGGGGTTCGTGGGTGCAGTGCGCCTTGGGGACGTCTCCCATCACCAGCCGGCACACGGCCACCATCCTGGCCATTTCCAGTTCGGTGATCATCCCGTGTTTTTCCATGGGGGAGCCGGGAAAGTTGACCCGCCGCATGACACCGCTGTAGGTGGCGCCGCACCGGCGCGCCAGGAACATGAGATCGACGATCTCCTCTGCGCCGTGCTCGGGTCCGACCGGTTCGACGCAGTTCATCCAGCGCAGTCCCACATCGGCCAGCACCTGGATCGTATGGATTCGCCGCTCCGGTTTCAGGGGAGTGTCGGTTCCCTCCCCCAGCCGGACCGCGTGATAAAAACCGGAAAATCCGGCATCGAGAAGCTGCTCCCCCTCCCGGTGGTTGATGTCCCGGGCGTTGGCCACCAGCGGCACCGACACCGTCCTGGACAGCAACCGTCCGATCTGAAGGAGCCGGGAAAACGGATAGGTGCCGGTGGTCATCAAATTGAGCCCGTCGGCGCCCTCGGCCTCCCCCTGCGTTGCCCAGGAGACGATCTCCTCCTCGGAAAAATCGATTTTCTCGGTGAAGATGCCGGCCTTGCGGGTCAGCGAACAGAAGCTGCAGTCCACCGGGCAGGGCTCCACGTTGAGCCCGATGTGAAAGTGGCGCTCTGCCTTGTTGCCGAAGGCGTCCCGCGACATTCGGTTGGCGGTCTCCATCAGCGCGTAGGTTTCCTTGCCGAAAAGATCCAGGTGCATCAGTTCCAGGGCCTCCTGCCGGGAGATGCCGGCAAAGTCGCCCCCTTTTTCGAGGATCTCCTCAACGGTTTTCGAGATGTTCCAACCCATAAAAGGTAGCGTCCGTTCGTGTGGCGTCCCGGAAATAGCGGCCAGAATCAATTCAACATACCCTGCAGCCCCGCGGAGCGGGATTTCCGCTTCGCTCCAACAAGCTGCAGGGAACGTGCTCGCGAACTCGCTTCAACCGTTTTCCGCGCCGCGCAAAGAAAATGAAGCGCCCTTTGGGGCGCGAACGACGATTGAGCATCTGTTTTCTGTGAAACAGGCAACGATTTTGCGCCGTCTCCCGCGACGCTTGGTCTATTGAAACGCTTGACGGCTTTTATGGCGGCGAAGCCGCCTTTCATAAAATCGCACAGCGATTTTATTCACATACTCCCCGGTGCGAATCAACCCCAATTCCCTGCAGCGAATCGGCAAGGCCAACCCGGTTTGCAGCCAACCCCCATTTCTTTTTCAGTCAACGTGTATACCGGACATCGGGGTTCTTTTCCCGTCATGCCCGCGCAGGCGGGCATCCAGGGTGTTCGGTGCAAAGGAGTTCGGGTTCACGATGCCGCTTTGGCGGCACAGAGGGCCGCACCGAGCAGGGCGGCCCGGTCTTCTAAGATCACCTTCACCGGCACTTGCCGCAAAAGATCGCGGAAACGGCCCTTGGCCAGAAACGCCTCGGAAAACGTCTTTTCCTGGAGGAAGGGAAGGATTTTGGGCGGGATGCCGCCGCCCAGATACACCCCGCCGGTGGCCAATGCGGTAAGGGCCAGGTTGCCGGCCACGGCGCCCAGAATCGAAGAAAATCGTCGAAGGGCGGCCACGGCGATGGGAGTTCGCTGCTCGGCGGCCGCTCGGCTCACGGCCTCGGCCGGATCGGTAGCTTCCATCTCCCGTGCAAGCCATCCGGGCTCTTGGTAACGTCCGGAATCCCTCAGCCACGAATAGATGTTGACCAGACCCCCGCCGGAAAGGATGCGTTCCGCACTGACATGACCATATCGTCGGCGCAGAAACCGCCAGAGGTCGACCTGCTCCTCACAGACCGGAGCAAAGTCGACATGTCCGGCTTCCGAAGGAACCGGCACCGCATCGTCTTTTCGGACCACGAGCATCGATAGCCCCAGACCGGTGCCGGGCGCCACCACGATCCGGTTCCCGGCGGCGCCGCGTTTCCCGGCAAGCAGGGTTTCGGTTTCATCCGCCCGCAGGAGGGGAACCGCCAGGGCCGTTGCCACCAGGTCGTTGACCAGACGGACGTTCGGCCATGAAAACCGTCGGGAAAGCTGCGTTTCGGAAACCGACCAGGGCAGGTTGGTGGTATGACTCTTGCCGTCGAGCACCGGCCCGGCAATGCCGAAGCAGGCGGCGGCGATCGCCGGATGATCTTCGGCCATAAATTCGGCGATGATCGACTCCAGGCTGCGGAAGCGCGGGCTTTCAAAGGTCTTGACGGCCTTTTTCACCGGCCGGGTCTTGCCCCGGGCGAACAGTCCGATGCGCGTTTTTGTCCCGCCGATGTCCCCGGCCAGATACAGCATTTGATTCGGTCGGTGGGCCGCCATGTCATTTCTCCTTGAGCTCGGACTGCGGACAATCAACCCTTCCCCAGAATGGACCGGACCCGGTCCGCCACCGCTTCCGGGGTGAATCCGAATTTTTCGTAGATCACCCGCCCGGGGGCGGACGCGCCGAAGCGCTCAAGACTGATCACCGCCCCGGCCGGCCCGGCCAGACGATACCATCCCTGGCCCGCTGCGGCCTCCACCACGACCCGGGTGGCCACCGCCTCGGGCAGCACCCGGCGGCGGTATGCCTCCGGCTGCCGCAAAAAAAGCTCCCGGCAGGGAACGCTCACCACCCGGATCGAAACGCCCTCTTTTTCCAGCATCTGCGCGGCTGCCAGGGCGACGGCCACCTCCGACCCGCTGGCCATCAGGATTGCCTTTTCCCCTCCGGCCGAAAACTCCTTGAGCACATAGGCTCCGCGATGCAGCCCGTTTGCGGCAGACAGCCGGGACCGGTCGAGGGTCGGCACGTTCTGGCGGGTGAGGCTGAGCAGCGTCGGCCCGTCTCGGCGGGTCACGGCCAGGCGCCAGGCCTCGGCGGTTTCGTTGGCGTCGGCCGGGCGGACCACCGTCAGGTTCGGCATCGCCCGAAGGGCGGCAAGCTGCTCCACCGGCTGGTGGGTCGGTCCGTCTTCTCCCAGTCCGATGCTGTCATGGGTCATCACGTAGATCACGTGCAGCCCCATGAGCGCCGCCAGGCGGATCGGCGGCCGCATATAGTCGGAAAACACCAGAAAGGTTGCGCCATAGGGAATCAGACCGCCGTGGACCGCCATGCCGTTGAGCACGCCGCCCATGGCGTGCTCCCGGACGCCGAACCGCAGGTTCCGGCCGTCGGTCCGGTCTTTCTGAAAATCGGCCGCGCCGTGGACCAGGGTCTTGGTGGAAGGGGCCAGATCGGCGCTGCCGCCGATCAGCTCCGGAAGGTGCGGGGCGATCGCGTTGAGCACCTTTCCGGACGCCACCCGGGTCGCCATCCCCTTCGGGTCGGCGTAAAAGACCGGCATGTCGACGTCCCATCCGTCGGAAAGCCGCCCCGCCATGCGCCGGGAAAGCTCGCCGGCCAGGTCCGAATGGGCCTTCTCGTATTCGGCGAGACGGCGGCGCCAGTCCTCTTCCAGGTCCCTGCCGTTTTTCACCGCCTCCCTGAATTCGGTCAGCGCCTCTTCCGGCACGAAAAAGCGGGGCGAGGCCGGCCAGCCCAGGTTTTCTTTGGTGGCGGCAAGTTCGTCTTCCCCCAGCGGCTCGCCGTGGGCCGATGCGGTCCCCTGTTTTTTCGGGCTGCCGAAGCCGATTTGGGTGCGAACCGAAATCAGCGAGGGGCGCCCGGCCTCGGCCCGGGCGGCATCGATCGCCGCATCGATCGCCGCGGGGTCGTTTCCGTCTTCGACGGTTTGCACGTGCCAGCCGCAGGCGGCAAAGCGGGCGGTGCGGTCTTCGGAGAATGCCAGGTCGGTGTCCCCCTCGATGGAGATCCGGTTGTCGTCATACAGGTAGATGAGTTTTCCCAGACCCAGGTGCCCGGCCAGAGACGCCGCCTCATGGGAGATTCCCTCCATCAGGTCCCCGTCGCTGACGATGCCGTAGGTGAAATGGTCGACGACCGTGTGGCCCGGCCGGTTGAAGCGGGCGGCCAGCATCCGTTCGGCGATGGCCATGCCCACGCCGTTGGCAAAGCCCTGGCCCAGGGGACCGGTGGTGGTCTCCACCCCCGGGGGGTGGCCGAACTCCGGATGGCCGGGGGTTTTGCTCCCCCACTGCCGGAAATTTTTTAGCTCGTCCAGGGAAAGGTCGTAGCCGGTCAGGTACAGCAGGGCATAGAGCAGCATCGAGCCGTGACCGGCGGACAGGACGAACCGGTCGCGGTCCGGCCAGCCGGGATTTTTCGGGTTGTGCCGGAGATGCCGGCGCCACAGCACGTAGGCCATGGGCGCGGCCCCCATCGGCATGCCCGGATGGCCGGAGTTCGCCTGCTCAACGGCGTCTGCCGCCAGCATTCGGATCGTGTTGATGCAAACCGTGGCGCCGTCGGTTTCGTTCATGACCCCTCTCCTTTGCCCCCGGGCGGTTCTTTTTTGATCTTCTTGATGATCTTCGGGATGAAAAAGGAAAAGACGAACAGGCCGATGGAGAAAAAGACCTTGAAGGAGATCAGACCCGCCCAGCCGCCCGATGCGATCACCTCTTTCAGCGTCCCGATAAAAAAGGTGAAGATGAACGTGCCGACGACGATGCCCAGGCCCGTCCCGGCGACATAGTCCCGGAAGCGGACCTTGGTCAGCCCCATGCCGAAGTTCATGGGGGTAAACGGGAAGTAGACCAGGCGCATGTACAGCACCGTGGCAAAGCCGTTTCGCTCGATGGCGTCGTCGTATTTCTTCAGGCGGTCCCCGATCAAGTGGGCCGCAAAGTCCCGCCCCAGGGTGCGCCCGATGTAAAATGCCGCGCTGGCCCCCAGCATCGCACCGACCCACACGTAGGCAAACCCGTAGTAGGCCCCGAACAGGGCGGCCCCGATGCCGGTCAACAGGGTCCCGGGAACAAAGAGGCAGACGCCCGCCGCGTAAAAGGCCACGAACACCAGCGGCGCCCAGAACCCGGCCGCGTCCAGGAGTCTTCCCAGGGTATCGGCGTTGATGTACCCCCGAACGGGGGTAAACCGCATCACCGCAACGGCAGCCGCGATGAACACGACCAGAACGACGGCCTTGATCACGGCCCGGTTCAGACCCGGCCCGGCGGTTCGCTCCACCCTTTTCGGAGAAGATTTTTCTTCGGAAGAATTGTCCCGGCGTCCTGAATCCATGAGACCCCTTCCCGCTCGAGGGGCGGGTTTCATCTTGCGTTTCTGCAAGCCGCGGCCTTGTCTGAAAGTGCTACCGAAGCCTGGGGTTTTGTAACGAGCGTTGAATCTTGAACCTGGAACCTGGAACCCGGAATTTCAACTCCCGCCGGCCGGCGGCGGTCCGGATTCCGGGGATATGCGGACGATGGCTGTCATCGGGGGCCTTTTTCCAGGCCGCAGGCCCTCCCCTTCAGGTTGAAGAAAAACTTGAGGCCCTTTTTGACGGTGTCCGAAAAGATCTTGGGCGAATAGAGGTTTCCAACCACCTTCTTGTTGATCTCGCCGACGGTGGGATACGGGTGCACGGCCCCGGCCAGGGTCGACAGCTTCACCTTGCCGTTGAAGGCGGCCACCCATTCGCCGATCAGCTCACCGGCCCGGGGGCCGAAGATCTGCACGCCGACCGGGTTTTCCCTTTCGTCCAGAACCAGCTTGATCCTTCCGACCGGCTCGGCTTCGGCCAGGGACCGGTCGTTGTTTTTGAATTCTTCGGTCACGGTCTTCGGTTCGATGCCGGCCGCCGCGGCCATCTTTTCGTTCATGCCGATGCTGGCCAGCTCCGGATCGGTGTAAGTGCACCAGGGCATGAAGGTGTAGTCGGCCTTTCGCGGCAGACGGAAGACGGCGTTGCTCACCACGATGCCGCCTTCGTAGCCGGCGGCGTGGGTGAATTGAAACCCGCCGTTGCAGTCGCCGGCCGCGTAGATGTGCTTCCGGTTGGTTCGCATCCGGGCGTCGACGGTGATGCCGCCGCGGCCGACTTCCACCCCCGCCTTGTCCAGGGCGAGGTCGTCGACGTTGGGCCGCCGGCCCAGGGCGATCAGCAGCTGTTCGCCTCTGAGCGTGGTGGTCTTTCCCGCGGCATCTTTTACGGTCACCTCCCGTTCGGCGCCAAGATCCCTTGCGGCCGTGACCTCCGTGTTCAGGTGAAAAATGACCCCTTCCTCGCGAAGCGCCGACTCGACCGCTTCGGCCATGTCCGGATCCTCCTTTCCGAGGATCTGGCCGGCCAGCTCGATCACCGAAACCCGGGTCCCGAGGCGGGCAAACGCCTGGGCCATCTCGACGCCGATCGGTCCGCCGCCGAGAATCATCAGGCTTTCAGGAAGACGGCCGAGGGAGAAGATCTCCCGGTTGGTGATATACGGGGTGGCATCGAGTCCTTCGATGGGGGGGATGGCCGCCGAGGATCCGGTGGCGATCACCCAATTTTTGGCGCTGATGCTTTTCCCGTCGATCCGCACCGCGCGGTCATCTTCAAAGGCCGGGGAACCGAACATCACCTTCGCCCCCAGGCCACAGAAGCGTTCCTCGGAATCGTGCTGCTGGATGGTGTCGATCACCGAGCGAATCCGCCCGGCCACCTCGGCAAAATCGACCGGCGGCAGGTCCACGGCCGGCAGACCGAACCGGGGCGCGTGTTTCATCAGGTGGTAGACATGGGCGGTTCGGATCAGGGTCTTGCTGGGCACGCACCCGAAGTGGAGGCAGTCGCCGCCGAGGGCCTCTTCTTTTTCCAACAGGAGGGTCTTTGCTCCGAGCTGCGCCGCGCCGGACGCCACCGTCAACCCGGCGGCCCCTCCCCCGATGATGCCGATATCGTAGTCATAGTCCGCCACTGCATTTCTCCCGCTCTGTATGCTGCTGCTTTTTGACAAACCGACCAACCGGCCCGTCGGATAAACGAAGTGAACCGTTTATGCCCAAAAACGGCGGCCGCGACACGGTGAACCGTTCCGACGCTCCTTACCATGTCAGGATAGACCTTTATGCTCAAGGGAGAATCAAGAAAACGTAAAGATTCGGTAAAGGGATTGTCTTCCGCCTGGAAAATCACCCCTGCCCCCCCTTTCCAAAGTGGGGAGCGCCTCGGGCTGCTGCCCGGCCAACCGAAGATCCGGACCACAGCGTCCCAAGTTGAAAAGGAGGGTACCAAATTACAAAGTCCCCCTTTGGAAAAGGGGGATGTAGGGGGATTTTAACTGAGATCGGCCGAAGTTTCATGCGAGAGGCAGCGTCAACCCCCCCCGTTCTAGAACTTTTTGGCCAGCTTCTCGGCCTTGGCGACGGCCGATGCCAGCGCCTTTTCCGCCCCCTCCGGCCCGCCGGCCAGGGTCGGCTCGACAAAGACGCTTTTCACGTCGGTCAGACCGATAAACCCGAGGATCACCTCAAGATACCGGCTTTGAAGGTCATAGGCCGCCATCTCGCTTTTCGGCGGGTACTGTCCTCCCCGGGCATAGGCCGCGAACACCGGCTTGCCGGTAACCAGCCCCGTGTAGCCTTCTTCGGGGGAAAAACTGAATGTGTACCCGGGCTGGACGATCACGTCGAAGTAGTGTTTGAGCCGGTAGGGGATCGAAAAGTTCCACATCGGCACCGCAAAGACGTATTTGTCGGCGCCGGTGAACTCACCGATCACCGTCTCCACCCCCTTCCAGGCCATGGCCTGGGCCTCGGTGTGCTCTTCGCCGTGAAGGATGGCGTATTTTGCATCCAGGGAAAAGCCGTCGAAGGGCGGCAGGTCCTTTTCAAACAGATTGATGGTCGTGACGCTGTCGCCGTCATTCACCTCCCGGTAGGCCTGGATGAAGGCGTCTGCCGCCTGAATTGCGTATGACCGCTCGCCTCGGGGCGATGCCTGAATGTAGAGAAGATTGCTCATTTCGGTCTCCTTCTTTTTTGGGGTGGTTTGTTGCCGTCTGTGCGCCCGGGTGTCCATTTTTTGGCCTCGTCGAAGCAAAGCGGCCGGTAACGGCACCCCCACTGGTCGCAATATTCAACGGCGCTGCCGAAACAGTCGAAGTTGCCTTCGGCCAACTGAATTTCGCGAATCAGGGCCGTCTTGCTCTTGCCGAAGGAATTGATGCCGTGCTGTTTGGCGATCTTCCTCAGCTCCTGCATCTTGAGGCCCTCGATTCCTTTGGTGCTCATGTCCCCCTCCTCCCGACAGGTTTCTGATCGATACGATCCACGGCTGTCCGATCTACGGAACCGGATCCGGGAAATCGTGCTCGGTCCCGGCAGCCCGGTTCAGGTAATTGAACATCGTCGTCAGGGCCGCATGCACGATGATCTCCACAATTTCACCGTCCTGCCAGCCGGTCCGGCGCATCTCGTCGATTCGCCCCTTGTCGATGGCCCCTCGTTTTTCAACCAGTTCACGGGCGAAGACAAGGGCCGATTCGGTGCGGCGATCCGGGGAGGTGCCGCTGCGGGCGTCCTCGATTTCTTCCTCGCTGAGCCCTGCGATGCCCGCCAAGGCCGTGTGGGCGGAAATACAGTACCGGCTTCCATTGAATTCGGAAACAGCCAATGCGATCTGCTCCCGAAGCCGGGGGGCAAGCAGCCCTTCGTTTAAGATGCGCTCGGATTCGAGCGCCATGCGAAGTACGGCCGGGGCATTGGCCATGACCTTCATCGCGTTGGGCACCATCCCCAGCCGGTCGTGGACGTCCTCCAGAAGGGCCCGGACCTTTTCGTCGGCTCTTTCCGGGTCGATGCGCGATATTTTTTCCATCCCTGCCCCCATCGTCGTCAGTGTTCCAGGCAATTGGTTATTCAACCTTCGTGCCAAGGGAAGGTTAATTTCATTCGATTGAAATAACTGGCTTTTATGAAAACAGCGGGCCGTGGTTTCAACAAAATATTGTTGTAAAACAAAATTTTGTTGCCATTCCACCAGAATTTTGTTTTTTTGTCGTCATGGCACTCGATCCCGCATACCGTCCCGAGTTCGACTCGATGAAGGCGCTGCTGCTGGAGATCACCGAGGAACGGTCTCCGGAGCGCCTCGTCTCCCGGATCGTTCGGCGGCTCGCTGAACAACCTCACGTGGCCCTTGCCCGGATCTGGCTCATCGGCCGGGGTGACCGCTGCGACCGCTGCCCCATGCGGCCCGAGTGCCCCGATCAGGAAAGATGCCTGCATCTTGCGGCCAGCGCGGGCAATTCGCTCGAAACCGGCAGCGGATCGTGGTCCGGTACCGACGGACGTTTCTCCCGGATCCCCATCGGCGTCCACCCGGTCGGGAAGATCGCAGCCACCTGCGAAGGGGAAATGGAGATCGACCTGGAAAACGACGCGGCATGGATCCATTTTCCGGAATGGATCGAAAAAGAGGAAATCATCGGATTTGCAGGCGAGCCCCTTTGTCACCGTCGGGAGGTACTCGGCGTGCTGGCGATGTTCACCCGGATCCACCTGGCGGAGGAAAGCACCTTCTGGCTTCAGATGGCCGCCAAGCAGGCGGCCATCTCCATGATCAATTCCCGGGCCTTTGATGAAATCG
>JASFPT010000144.1:0-9995 GCA_050115795.1 Desulfobacterales bacterium | reverse complement strand
GACGGGGAGCCAGGCGCACCCGGGTTCGGCCGGAAAAACGGAACGACGCCAGGTCCGGGAAAAGACGGATGCCGTAGTGCACGGGAGCAAAGTCGGCCATGGATCGGGGGTTTCCTTTCTCTGAAGGGGTCTGCGGAAAAGGGCGGTTCCCTATGCCAGGCATGGAACCGATGATAGTTCAAGCCTCTCTATAACGCGTTCGCAGCCGCCGGTGCAAGGCGTTGCCAATGAAGCTGGATACGGCCCGGAAAATGCCCGGACGGCCAAAAAGCGGACGGTTTACCTTTGACTTCCGGGGCATGCTTCCTTATGAATATCCTATTGAGTGATTACCCTACAAAACCGAGCAGGAGGAAGCATGGAAAAAAAGGCGCTGATCGAGATGCTCAACCGCGACATGGCCGACGAGCACGCAGCCATCATCCGTTATCTGGTTCACAGCTACCTGGAAGGAGAGGATTCCCCCCTGGGTGCTGGCCTGCTTTCCCGGGCAAGGGAGGAGATGTGGCACATGAACTGGCTGGGCATGATCGTCGGGAAGTTGGGCGGAGAGCCGGAGATGAAACCCGCCCCGTACCCCTATGACCCGACCAACCGGGAGACGATTTTCCGGTCCTACGTCGAATACGAGAAAAAACTGGTTCCGCATTATCACGGCCAGGCCGACCAGGTGGACGACCCCCACATCAAGCGGGTGCTGCACCGGGAGGGGTGGGAGTCGCAGATGCACGCCGACAAGTTTCAACGGGTCCTGGACAAGCTCACCCCGGAGCAGGCTGCCGGTCTGCCCGGCGAAGAAAACGAACTTCCTCCCGAACTGGTAGAAAAGATTCAGGACATGGTCCAGCGAAAGTACACCCAGGTGCTTCAGACCGTCCGGGATGCCTGGGTTTTCCAGAAAGAAGACATCCGCGGATGGCAACTCATGGACTTTTCCATGACCAACATGAAGCAGCTCGCCCATGTGGCCGAGGAGGTCGCGGAAAACGGAATCGAGCCGCGCTTCCAGGCGGGTGCCCTGAATCTGAGCAGCGCCATCGGAATGGCCCTCAAGGGCATTCTGGAAGACGTGCGCCAGACCCGTCAGGGACACCAGGCCATCAAAGACGATCCGGAAGCCCGAAAACATTCCGGACTGATCTTCAACCTCGACTTGAGCATCGCCCAGGAACAGTACGAAGCGGAAGAGATCGAAGACTGGCTGAAACGCTAGCCCTGCCGGTTTCCGCCCCCCCGAAAGACACGGAGCCCGATACAAATGGACGTTACCAGCGCATGGACACGATGGAAAAGATGGATCATCACCGCGACGGTTATCGTCCTTTTCTATACGCTGTTCGGGTTTTTCGCATTGCCCGCGATCGTCAGCTCGGTGCTTCCCGACAAGCTGGAAGAGGTCTTGAAACGGGAGGTCGGCCTCGGCAAGGTGAGGGTCAACCCCTATGCCCTGTCGATCACCCTGGAAGACCTGCGCGTCTCGGATGCGGAAGGATCGCCGTTTGCGGGCTTCCGGCGGCTGTACGTCAATCTGCAGCTTTCTTCCCTGCTCCGATGGGCAGCCGTGCTTCGGGAGGTTCGGCTGGAGGGATTCGAAGCGACGGTGGTGCGGACCGGTGAGCGTCGATTCAACTTTTCGGACCTGATCCCGGAAGCTGGAACACAACCTCGTAGCGACGATGCCGAAGGCAAAAAACCGTTTCGGTTTGCCGTGCAAGACCTCCAGATCTCCGGGGCCCGTGTTGCATTCGAGGACCGTTTTGCCGGGAGTCGGCACCGGATCGAAGGACTCGATCTGAAGGCTGTCGACCTGTCGAGTCTGCCCGAAGGGACCGGCAAGGAAGTGTCGGCGGACCTCTCGGCCACCGTCGACGGCGCCTCCGTTTCGATCACGGCAAAAGCCATGCCCTTTGCCGCCGACCGGTCGGCGGCGGCCACCGTCTCGGTCGAAAATCTCGCGATTCCCCGCTATCTGGTCTACCTGCCGACGAAGCCCGCCGCCGTCATCGATACGGCATTACTCGGGGTTTCCCTTCAGGTCGCTTTCCTACAGCCGCCGGAGGGCAAGAGGTCTCTGGTAGTGTCAGGGCCTGTCCGCCTGTCGACGGTAAAGATCCTCGACCGACGCGGACGGACCATGATCCAGACCCCGGAGATTGCGGTGGTGCTGGAAAAAAGCGACCTGTTGGCCCCGGCGCTGACCGTGGGGGAAGCCCGGATCACCCGTCCGGAGGTCCTGGTTGTTCGTGATCGGGAGGGGGCGCTCAACCTGCTCGACCTGGTCCCGCTGTCTCCGTCTTCCGGGAGCGAAAAAACGTCCCAAGCGCCTCCCGAAGCCGCGGCGCCCGGGATTTCGCTTCTGGTGAAACAGGCGATCGCTTCCGGGGGCAGCGCCCGGTTTGTCGACGAGGCGGTCGCCGGCGGGTTTGAGACCACCCTTTCCGGAATCGAATTCTCAGCGGCGCAATTTTCTCTCGACCCGGAAAACAGCGCAACGGTTCGACTCGCCTTTACCACCGATGCCGACGAATCGGCCGCCGTGGACGGAACCTTTTCTCTTTTCCCGGTCCGCACCGCCGGAGCGTTTACCATCGATGAGATCGACCTCGCCCGCTACGTGCCGTATGCGGCGGACCTGCTGAAATTCGAACTTCGAAGCGGCCGGTTGTCGCTGGGCGGCCGTTTTGCGGTTGCCGCCGGCGGTCCGTCGCCCAAGATCGACGTGGAGGAAGGAAAGGCAGCCCTTCGCGAACTGGTGCTCTATCATCCGGAAGACCAGGTGCGGGTCGTTTCGATTCCCACTCTCGACGTGAGCGGTGTCTCTTTTTCGTCGGTCGGCCGACGCTTGTCGGTCGGCGAGGTGACCTCCGGGAAAGGGGAAGTTTTCTACCTCCACCGCAGAGATGGGACAATCAACCTGGCCGGGCTGGTGGCGTTGCCCGAGAAGGACGCAGCACCGGGAGAAAAGGGCCGGCCTGCCGCAACTGCTGAGGGAGGCGGCGCTGCGGTCGAGCCGCCCGGGCCGATGCAGGTTTCGGTCGACCGGGTGCGGATCGAGGACTACCGGGTCCGGATCGAAGACCGGCGGCCCACCGAAACCGTCTCCGGGGATGTGAGCGACATCCGCATCGCACTGGACGGTCTGAGCAACGCCAGGGGCAGCGCCGCCAAGGTAGGTCTCTCTTTCAAGGGATCCAGGGGAGGGTCCGCCGATCTGAAAGGCACGCTCGGCATCAACCCGGTGACGGCCGATCTGCAGGTCGATGTGAACCGGTTCGATATCCGCGCCTACCAGCCCTATTTCACCGACCGGGTCAAGATCATCGTCACCGGGGGCACTTTATCGGTCGGCGGTCGGTTTCAACTCGACGCCTCCGATCCGGGGACACCGCAGATCCGCTACACCGGAAACGCCGAGGTCAACGGTTTCAAGTCCGTGGACAAGGAAGACACCCTCGAATTCATCGACTGGGAATCGCTTTATCTTTCCGATATGGACGTCCGCTTGCCGCCGGCGTCGGTGTCGGTCAAGGAGGTCGGACTGACCGGCCTATACAGCCGGGTCATCATCGACAAAGACGGAACGGTCAACGTGATCGACGCCGTCTCCGGCGGTCCGGAGAAAGAGCCGGCCCTTTCTGCAGCACAGAAAGCCGAAGCGCGGGCGCAGACGAAAGACAGCAAGGGCGAGGCCCCGTCGGCGCCCAAAGAGCCCGGTGCCGGCGGCGCCCCGTCGATTCAGATCGGTGCGGTGACCCTCCAGAACAGCCACATCAACTTCACCGACCTTTTCAACCCGTTTAATTTCAAGGGGGACCTGACCGAAATCGGAGGGCGGGTATCGGGGCTCTCCTCGATTGAAACCGACCGGGCCGATGTGCTGCTCAACGGAAGCTGGGAAAAGCGGGCCCCTCTCGAGATCAAAGGAAAGATCAACCCCCTTGCCGAAAATCGCTTCGCCGACGTGACGCTGACGATCCGGGACATCGATTTGTCACCGTTCAGCCCCTACAGCGGCAAATTTCTCGGATACAAACTCGAAAAGGGGCTGCTCACCCTCGAGCTGGGTTACCTGCTGAAGGGAACCCATCTGAAGGGGGACAACCGGGCCTACTTCGAGGAGCTGACCCTCGGCGATCGGGTCGACAGCGAAGACGCCACGTCGCTTCCGGTGGCGCTGGCCATCTCCCTGCTGAAAGACCCCAGCGGCACCATCACCCTCGATGTGCCGGTGGAAGGGGATCTGGATGACCCGCAGTTCAGCCTGGGGCGGACCGTTTTGCAGGTCATCGGCAACCTGCTGGTGAAGATTATCTCTTCGCCGTTTGCCTTCCTCGGCAACCTGGCGGGCCAACAAGAGGAGCTCAGCTTTGTCGATTTCGAGGCGGGCAGCGTCGACATCACCGCCGCCGCGGCCGAAAAACTCGACGCCCTGACCACGGCGCTGGCCGAACGCCCGGCCCTGCAGCTGGAAATACGGGGCGACGCCGACCCGAAAGCCGACCCGGAGGCGCTGCGGCAGAGGAAGTTTGAAGATCTGGTTCGATCCCAGAAGCTCCGGGATCTCACCAGAAGAGGGGAGACGGCCGTTCCGCTGGAGGATATTGAGATCTCCCCGGAGGAGTACCCCCGCTACCTGCAGAAGGCCTACGATGCAGCCGATTTTCCCAAGCCCCGGGATGCAGACGGAAGGATCAAGGCGCTTTCCCCCGAGGAGATGGAAAAGCTGTTGATGACCCAATTCATCTTCACCGAAAACGACCTTCGTCAGCTCGCCGTGGAGCGGGCCGACGCCGTCAAGAGCCGGATGCTGGAAACCGGCCGGGTCGGTTCCGACCGCCTGTTCATCGTGGAGCCGAAGATTCTCACCGCTGCCGAAGGCAAAGGGACGGAGGAGACCGGCAAAAGCCAGGTGAAGTTCTCTCTCCGATAGACGGAAAGACGAACATCGCCGGTTAAAGTCAATCACTGCGCCAAATACGGTCCAGGGCCTGCCGCTGTGGCAGATCGCCCACGCTTCACATTGCGACCCGGCTCGGGAGATCCGAATCCCATGACGCTCCGATCTTTTGGGTTCACCGTCTTCATCGTGCTGTGGGCCGCCGTCGGCTTTGCAGCAGGCGGCAGCCCCGCGGCCCCTCCCGCAGGTGCCGATCAACGATCGGGCTCTCCGGTGGTCTTCTCCAACGACATCAGCAATTCGATGATGGCCGAGGCCGCAAGGGTCGGAGAAGAGTTTCACACCAATGCGCGTTCGCTGTTTGCCCGAACGCCTCTGGGCTGGGATCTGGACACCATCGACTATATTGTCGTGCAGGTCACCTCCATCCCTCGCAACATCCCGTCCATCCTCCAACAGATCCGCGAGCAGAGCCGTCTGCTGGGTATCGCCGGTTCACTGTTCATGCTGGCCCTGATCAGCGCCGCCCTCTACAGCCTGTTTCTTCAAAAAAGAGTGGTCCGGAGGATGGAGCACTGGGTGCAGCCGACGGCCCAATGGATCCCCACGGAAATCTTTCCGTATTTTCTCGCCCTGGTCAGGGTGGCGGTCTGCTCCCTGGTTCCGTTGATTCTGCTCGGGTCGTTTTCCCTGGTCTACGCGTTCGTTCCGTACCGGGCCGACTGGTGGCTGTTCATCCAGAAGGTGTTGATCCTCTGGGCCATCGGAGCCGCCAGCATCAATCTGCTGCGGGAAGTCCTGTTTCACGACCTGTTTCCGGTGGCACCGAACTATGGAAAGATCCTTTTTCATATCTGCCGCATCGTTCTGATCTACATCCTGACCGCGCTGGCGGTGGTCCAGGGAGCAAAAGCCTTCGGCGTGCGGGCCGATGTGCAGGCCTTTATCCGGTTCGTCATTTCCTTGACGATCGTCTGCGCCCTGATTCCGCTGCTCCTCAAAAAAGGGCCCCTGCTGTCGCTGCTGCCCGACCTGCCGTACCGGTACTACCAGACCTTCGTCCGGGCGCTGGAACGATACTATTTCCCGGTGATCTTCTTCACCTTCCTGACCGGCCTGATGTGGTGCTTCGGCTACAAGGATTTTTCCCGCACCCTCTGGATCAAGACCTGGGCCGTGGCCGGGTCCTTCGTCCTGATCATGGTCACCTATCACATCCTCAACGGACGGTTGAAAAGATGGATCGACCGGCACGAAACCCAGGAGGAGGAGGCGGTCTTTCTGTTCGGTTCGCTCCGGTCGCTGTTGATGTACGCCACGGTGGTGGCCACGATTCTGGTCGCCTTCAACCTCCTCGGGTTTCTCGAGCCGATCCGGCGGGTTCTCTCCTTTCCGTTTCTCCGTCTCGGCGGGGCGCCCCTTTCGATCTGGATCGTGCTCAAGGCGATCCTGATCCTCGTTGCTTTCATCTACGTGACCCGGCTGCTGCAGGCCTACCTGACCTACAAGATCTACCCGGCCCTGGGTATCGAACCGGGACTGGCCTACGTGCTCAACACCTTCCTCCGCTACCTGGGGCTCTTGATCGGAGTGCTGTTTTCCCTGGGGGTGGTGGGCATCGATCTTCGCATTTTCATGGTGTTCGCCGGTGCGGTGGGCATCGGGATCGGCCTCGGCCTGCAGACGATGGCATCGAACCTGATCAGCGGCTTTTCCCTGGTCTTCGGCAGAAAGCTGCGAAAAGACGACTGGATCCAGGTCGACAACACCCGGGGCGTGGTGACCGACATCTTCCTGCGGGCAACGAAGGTCCGGACCCGGGACAATGTGGAGTACCTGATCCCCAATGCCGATTTCATCTCCAAATCCTTCGTCAACTACACCCTCTCCTCGCCCATGATCCGTATTCGCATCCCGGTCAACGTTTCTTACCGCTCCGATCCGGAGCAGGTGCGCCGCATCCTGCTGGAGGTGGCCGCCCGCCATCCGGAGGTCAACGATCACCAGGAGCCGGAGATCAGTTTTGCGGCCTGCGGGGAAAACGCCATCGAATTTGAGCTCCTTATCTGGATCGACATCCGCCGAATTTCCGAGTGGCGCATCCGCAGCCGGCTCTATTTCGACATTTTCGAGGCCTTCAAGACGGCGGGTATCGAGATTCCGCTTCCCCAGCGGGATCTGTATATCCGGTCGGCCGTCGGCTGGCCCGAGCCCCAGAGCCGCTGATCATGGAAGAACGAAAGATGCGGCAGGAGCCGCCGTTCAATCCGGTTCTGGCGCTGGTGGTGGGGGCCATGGCCATCTCCACCGGGGCGATATTCGCGCGGCTGGCCGACGCACCGGCACTGGTCATCGCCGCATACCGGGTGGGGCTGGCCACCGCATTGCTGGCGCCCTACGGTTTTTGGCGGCACAGTGCAGAACTTCGCCGGCTCACCTGGCCGGATCTTCGACTGGCCCTGCTGTCGGGCGCTTTTCTGGCGGGCCATTTCGCCACCTGGATCACCTCCCTGGACTACACCTCCGTGGCCAACAGCGTCGTGCTGGTCAACACCAATCCGATTTGGGTGGGGCTTCTCACCCCCCTGGTGACGGGAGACCGGGTCGCCCGGGCCACGAAGGTGGGCATTTGCGTCAGCGTGGTCGGGGGGGTGGTGATCGGGGCGGGCGATCTTTCCGCAGACGGGGCGCTCGCCGGCGACGCCCTTGCCCTGGCCGGAAGCTTCTGTGCGGCAGCCTACATCCTGATCGGTAGAAATCTCCGCCGGCGACTGTCTTTGATGCCATACATCCTTCTGTGCTACGGCAGTGCGGCCGTGTTTCTCTGGCTGACGGTGCTCGGCACCGGGCTTCCGGTGTCCGGATTTTCCGGGGGCACCTGGGCGGCGTTCTGGGGGATGGCGATCGTGGCCCAACTCGTCGGACACACCAGCTTCAACTGGGCGTTGCGATGGTTTTCGGCCGGAACCATCGCCGTGGCGCTGCTGGGGGAACCGATCGGTGCCACCATCATGGCCTATCTGATTTTCGATGAAGGGTTGACCCCGGCCAAGGTCATCGGCGGCGTCATGATCCTGGCGGCGATCTGGATTGCGGCCTCGGCCGAACGGCCGGGAAAAGGGCATGGGGCATAGAGCATGGGGCATAGGGTGCGGCTTGAGGCGTGCAGGCCACGGGGACTGGGCCACAGGAAGATAACCTGCGGCGAAATCGGCGAGTCATTTTTCAACCGGAGCGGTTCGCTCTCGGCGCGCCTTTTTTCGCCGAAGATGAGAAGACGAGCGGATGAAACCCTGAATCACCGTGCTCTGTGCCCTATGCCCCATGCGCCCTTTTCCGTTTTGCTTTGACAACCGAGGCCGGTTTTTTTATCCCTTGACAGGATCGACTGCCGCAGCGGCCGAACCCGGCGCGATGCGGCGAAATCCAGCCAACAAACAGCAACAGGAGGAGACTGAATGGCCTACGAGCATCTCATCTTCGAGGAAAAAGACGGCATCGCCATTGTGACCTTCAACCGCCCCAAGGCATTGAACGCGCTCAACAATGCGCTGCTGGGCGAATTTGCCGGGTTGCTCGACGACATCCGCGACAACGAGAACATCCGGGTGCTGGTGCTGACCGGCGCCGGTGAAAAAGCGTTCGTGGCGGGCGCCGACATCACCGAACTGGCCACGTTCTCCCCGCTTCAGGGCAAGCTCTTCGCCGCCAAAGGGCAGGGGGCCATCAATCGACTTCAGAAGCTGCCGATCCCGGTGATCGCAGCCGTCAACGGGTTCGCCCTTGGCGGCGGCAGCGAGATCGCCCTTGCCGCAGACTTCATCTACGCCTCGGAAAACGCCAAGTTCGGCCTGCCGGAGATCACCCTCGGCCTGATCCCCGGCTTCGGCGGCACCCAGCGCCTGCCGCGTGTGGTCGGAGCGCCCCGGGCAAAGGAACTCATCTTCACCGGGAAAATGATTTCCGCAGAAGAGGCCCACGCCATGGGGATGGTCAACCGCGTGTGCCCCCCGCAGGCCCTGATGGAAGAGACCCTGAAGACGGCCGGCGCCATCGCGGCCAAGGGGCGAGTGGCGCTTCGCGCCGCCAAGGAATCCGTCAACAACGGGCTTAACACGGACCTGGCCACCGGCATTCACTTCGAACTCGACGCTTTTGCCCTCTGCATGGCCAGCAGGGACGCCAAGGAGGGAACCAGCGCGTTTCTGGAAAAACGGAAGCCCGAATTCGGAGGTGGATTTTCCGAATAAAATCGCTTGCGCGATTTTACGATGAAATGCGCTGTGGTTTGACATCAGCGCCGGATCTGATTTATACTGGCATTTCTCAAGTCATCGGCACCGCTTGCAAAATTCGGGTTCATCGGGTAATTTTTTCGGTGTTTTCCGGTGCCGCAATCGACTGCGAAGCAGACACAACCGTTGCTGCGATCTGCGGCCGGGTCTCGGCCGGGATGGCCATAGGACATACCGTTGGAGACGGATTCCCGGAGAACCATCGCGCAAACCATCTGGGGAGCGGCACTTCTGCTGGCCGGTATCGGCGTATTTGTTCGAATCCCCCAGGTGATGCCCCAGATCGCGCAGATCGAGCACTTCGCAAACGTAACCGGTATCATCCGGTTCTGCTTTTATTTCATCGGCATTATGCTCATCGGCGGAGGCGCCAAGAAGCTTTACGATGTTCACTGGCGCTCGAAGGCCGAAAACCCGAAAGGGGAGTAGTTGCCGCCTCACACCCTGGTCCCGCGCTGAAGGCGGTGTCGCACCGAACCGGATAAACCCCCGGCCGTATCGACCGTTGGAGAGGTTTTGACATGCCCGCCGTAAAATCGTTGAACAAATCCGACAGCAACGATGCGAACCTCCAGAGTCTCCAATCCGAGGTGGAATACCGCACCAAGCTCGGGGAGATCGGCAACAAGATCAACGCGGCATCGAACCTGGACGAGATTCTCATCGACATGAAGGATGACATCACCTCGCTTTTCGAGGCGGATCGAATCACGGTCTACGTGGTCGACGGCAAAAAGCGCGAGTTGGTGTCCCGATTCAAGTCCGGTATGGAGATTTCGGAAATCCGCATCCCGATCGCCATC
>JASFPT010000143.1:0-10035 GCA_050115795.1 Desulfobacterales bacterium | reverse complement strand
CGCCAGGCTTTCGGATCGACTTTCTGGTCGGTGTCTCCCATGGTGCCGAACCGATTCAAGGGCATGACCTTCAGGTGGGTGGTGTCCAGGTATTCGGGGTTTTCGTGAAAGAGGCTTCCCGGATCGGTTCCGGGCGGCAGGATTTTTTTGGCGACCTCGGCCAGGGCGGTCCGGATATGGATCCACCCGGCCAGGGCAAACCCGGCAGCCGCCGTCAGCCATCGGATGAATTGTCTTCGGGTCGGCATGTTTCCTCGTTGATTGGTTGATTCGTCAGATGGATAAGGGTTGAAACGCCTTGGGGGGTGGCTCGCTGAACGGCCAGGAGTTGGGGAATCTACCCGGAATCGGGGGCGGTTTTTGATCCCCATTTGACCGTCCGGCAAATCATCCAATTAACCACTCCCGTACCGTTCCGGCAGAACCTCTTCCAGAAACTGCACATACACCTCCCAGGCGTCCGGACCGTAGCCTCCGGCCATCAGATAGGCCATGGGGATGCCCTGCTGCTGAAGGAACCGGTACACGGCCAGGTCCCGGGCCTTCATCTGCGCAAGGGTCAGATTCAATTCCCGGGTCGAAGCCAAGGCATCCTTTTCATAGGGATCGGCGCCGTATACCACCAGGGCCAGGTCCGGCGCCGGAAACCGCCGCAGGCGTTCCAGCCCCTCCAGCAGCCTGTCGATGTAGCGATTCTCTTGCCCGGACGCCACGGGGATGTCGATGTCGCTGGGAACAAACGATGGCCGCAGCCGGCCGTTTGCGTCCGTCGAATTCCCGTCCAGGGGCCATCCATGGGCCATGTGGATCGAAAGGGTCCGGATGGAGTCATCACCGGCGGTCAGGGCGGCGGTGCCGTCCCCCTTGTGGGCGTCGGTGTCGATCACCCAGGCCGAATCGATCTTGCCTTCGGACTGGAGTTTTCGGATGGCGATCACGATGTCGTTGATGGGGCAAAATCCGCTCCCGCGGTCTGCAAGGGCATGGTGCATGCCGCCGCCGAAATAGAAACAGAATTCCGTCTCCAGGGCGATCCGGGCGCACTGAACGGTGCCTGCGGCCCGCCGGAGGATCCGGTCAAAGAGCTTCTTCAGGGGCAGGGTTGCAGATGCCGGATCATAGCGGTTGTACCGGCCGCTGCCATCCACCAGTTCGTAAGTCCGGCTCAGCTCCTTTTCCAGGGCGTCGGAATCCGAAAAGAGCCGCGCCACATAGGCCGGGGTGTGAACCCGGAGCAGGTCCGCCTCGGTCAGGATTTCTCCGGCCGGCCGGCGGTGCCATCGGGCGACGGTGCCTTTGAGTCGGGGGTGGGCCCGGAGCGCATCGAAGGTTTTCGACGCCCGGGTGTCGGTTACCGGAATCAGGATGCCGAAATCGGCCAGCCCCAGATTGTTTCTCTCGTCGTGCAGGATCATTTGCCTTGGTCCTTTTGTCCGTCCAGAACGTCCCGCATCCGCTTGTATTCGGCCCGTGCGATGCGGAGCCTGTCTGCAATCTGCTCTTTGCGGTCGGCGGACGCCGCTGCCAGCTCCTGTTCGAGCCGCTCGACCTCCTTTTGGAGGCGGTAGAGTTCCTGGGCAATCAATCGGATCGACATGCCAAATCTCCACAGAAGCGAGGGGTGCCGCAGCGATTTCGGCGGATTCGCCCTGAGCGTACCGCAAACAGGGGCCGTCATCAACCGGCGGCAGATCCGGGCCGGAGTCCCGTCAATTTGTTCTTTTTATTGACTTTTCGATCCCCTGTCGATACGATCCAAAATCGTCGCTGAATATCCCGGGCCGTTTTTCCGAAGAATGGACCGGGTATCCGTTCCAGTTTTGTCCCGAATGAGTTTCGCCTGAGCAAAGCCCTGGCGCTGCGGATGCGCCTTCAATCGGCAGATCCTGACCTTCACCGAACCCTCACAGGAGGCGGAAAAATGGCGGAAGGCAAAAAGGACGGCTTCCCATTCGTCATCGTGGGAATCGGGCTCGGAGCCCTCTACTGGTTCGTCGATTCGCTTCTGAACATGTTTCTCACCGAAAACCTGAATTTCTTCGACCACCTGCTGACCCCTGACCTGTCCTCCCTCTATCGGCGTCTGGTCGTCATCAGTTTTCTGGTCCTGTTCGGATCTCATTGTCAGTCCAAAATGAAAACCGTCCAGGAAGAAGTTCAGGAATGGATGGCCTACTCCCAGCACCTGGAAGAAGGCGGGGCGCCGGACAATCCGGAATAGCAAAGCCGGGCCGAAAACCATCCGCTTGTGCAGGCCGCCATCCATGCCCCCTCCGAAGGTGTGGCCGAAACGCTCCCCTTTTTGAACCATGAAACTCCCGCTTTCCGGCCCCAGGGCAAGAAAGCGATTTTCTCTCCCCTTCACGATTCGCCGCTTTTGAGTTGAAGCCGTTCCCGGATATGTCCAGCACCTTTCCGGGCCGGTTCGATCTGCCAGGAACCGCTCAGCTTCATCAGCCCGGCGGCTGCATCGGGCGGCTGCTCTCCCCTGGCCCGGAGACGAATCCGGTACCAGGAGGGCAGTTCGTGGTGAAAAAGATCGGTCAGCTCCTGGGCCAGTTTCCGCAGTTGCTTCCGGCTGCCGTCGAAAGCGTCTTTCCGGTTCTCGGCCGCTTCTTCCACCAGAAAAAGATGATCATCCACGGCTTTGCCGATTCGCCCCTTGAGCCGGCCGTAGGCGGACACCGGCCGAATCCAGTAGCGAACGATGACATAGCCGAAGACACCGATGACAAATCCGAGCACGGCGCCCACCAGATTGATGCCGGATAAAAAACCCATGTAGCGTCCCCCTCCGGGTGACGGCAGGTGGCAGGTGGTGGGTGAGAAAGGAACCTCTGCCGACCGCCGCCGACCATGTCACGGCCGCATAATATCCCGGGTTTGCAGTTTTAAATTCAAAATTCTCATTTCTAAATTCAAAATCCCAAAATACCCGCCACCCCCAGAAGCGCCACCAGCCATGCGGTCTGGTCCATCCCCAAAAAGGGGATCGCCGCCAGGCTGGCGGCCACCGATCCGGCGCAGCCGCCGAGCAGGTCCGATGCGAGAAGCCGCGGCACCGCGCCCTGCTCCTCCCCGGTGGTGTCGAGCCCCGCAAATGCAAACAGCGCCGACACCAGAAAACCGGAAACAAACAGGAGAAGCCCCACCGACCCCAAGCCGCCCAGGGCCCCGGCCCGGACGCCGAAGAAGATGACCAAGCCCAGGAGCCCGAAACCGGCGGCGACCAGGCGGCCCAAAGCCGATCGGCGCCGGCCGCCGCTCCTCGCCGAACCGGCGGTGCGGACCATGACCGGGGCCCCGACCGCCAGTCCGGCCATAAAGGCCGTGAGCAGCAGGCCGATGTCCTGATACAGAACGCCGCTTTTCACCTGGTACTGGAGGATGAGAAGGGTTTCAAGGATCATCCCCAGAAAACCGGCGGAAAACGACAGCAGCGCCTGCCGGACGCGAACGGTCTTTCTGCTGAGAAAAAAGATCAACCCCGCAACGGGGAGCACCGGCCAGATCGGGACGGTACCGCCCTCCACCGCCAGTTGGTTGATCATGTCCGGGAAAAACTGCGACAGCCAGATCATCAACGAATACGGGTAGCAAATGGGCCTTTGGTCCGTGTTCGCCGGGGCGTCTGCGGCGGTCAGCAGCGCTGCGATCTCCTCGGTCCGGTCGTTGGTGAGCTGGTAGCGGATGTAGGCCGGGGAAACGAGTCGGGCATCGATCCGGCGCTGCTCGAAGCGCCGGATCAACGGCCCCGGGCGTCTGTCCAGGGGGCGGTTTGAAGCGACAACGGTGCTGACCGTTCCCGGCAGCACCAGGATGTCTGAAAATACGTCGGAAAGGGCCCGGTGCACGCTGGCGTTTCGGAAGATCAGGGGACGGGGCCACAGGTTTTCCGCCGCTGCAAGCGGAAACGCGAACACGCCGCTCGGCGCCAGGTGCCGGGCGCAGGCCCGGAAAAATTCCCGGGTGTAGAAGCGGTTGGTCTCGCCGGAAAGGGGCTCGGCTGCGACCGCCAGGATCAGGTCGTAGTCCGCTGTCTGCGCGAGAAACCGGCGCGGGTCTTCAACGATGACCCGGACCTCTTTTGCGTTCAGTGCATCGGTAAACGCCCGGGGAAGAACGGACCGCGCCTCTTGAAGCAGCACCGGGTTGATCTCCACGTCGTCGATCCGGTCCGGGCGATGCTTCCGGATCTCGGTCAGGTGCCCGGAAACGCCGCCGCCGATGAGCAGGACTTTCTTCGGCGACGGGTGCTGAAGCGCCGCCAAGTGCACGAACGCTTCGGCCTCGGTCCCTTCGGTGTCAAAGACCAAGGCGCCGTTTTCAAACAGGGCGAAGCGGCCGGCCTCGCCGGTGATGGTGATCCGGCCGTAGGGGGAGTCTTTGGCGGCCACCGCGGACGGATGGTTCCAGGCGGTCATCCAGCGGTCCAAAGAGTGCCGCGCCAAAAGGGCGGCAAGAAGCGCTGCAGCGCCGACCGCGGCCGCGGCGAAAACGAACCGGCTTCGATCCCCCCGGTGCGGGGAAAACACCGCCGCTGCCGCTGCAGCCAGGGCGCAGAGAACGGCGATGGTCAGGTTCTGGAGGCCGAGGTAGAGCAGCCCGGTGGCAGCGGCACCGCCCACGAGGCCCCCGGCGCTTTCAATGGCGTAGGCGGCGGCCAGGGTTTTCCCGGCTGCCGTATATCGTTTGGCCGCCCACTGAAAAATCAGGCCGGAAACCAGCGCCGCCGGCAACAGCGCAAGCCCCAGGGCCAGCATCTGCTGGCCGAAGGGCAGGTAGGCGCCGGGCACGGCGGAAAACAAAAGCCGGAGCGCCCGGCAAAACACCACCAGCCCCGGCAGCAGAAGGGAGAAAACGACGAAAAGCCCCTTGAGGGTGGAAGCGGAGGGGACATGTTCCCTGCGGCCGATGGCCGCCCCGGCCGCAGACCCCAGCAGCCAGGTGCCCATGGCCAAAACGTAGACCAGTTCGACGCCGAAAAAGGCGACGATCAACTCCCGCATCAACACGACCTGACCGAGCAGGGTGATCAGGCCGAGGATGAACAGCTCCATGGCCATGGCCGATTAAACCCCGGCCACAGAATTCCTGTCAATGGCGGATTATCCCCTTTTCACCAGTACTTCTCGCTGAAAAGGCAATTCCCGCAGCCGGACGCCCGTGGCGGTAAAGACGGCATTGGCCACGGCAGGGGCGACCGACGGGAAAACAGGCTCTCCGATTCCTCCGGCCTTCCGGTGGGTTGTAGCGATATGCACCTCTATTTCGGGCACCTCCGACATGGTCAGCACGGGGTACGCGTCATAGTTGGCTGTCTTCACCCCGCCGTTGGAAAACCGGACCTTTTCATGAAACGCCGCACTCAATCCCATGACCACACCGCTTTCGGCCTGGGCCCGGATCGCATCCGGGTAGACGGCCGTTCCGCAGTCTACGGCGCAGACCATCTTGTGTACGGTGATGTTCCCCTTTTCCCCGACCGACACCTCCGCCATGTGAGCCGCAAAGGATTCAAAACATGACGCTACGGCAACCCCTCTTGCCCTGCCGTCGGGAACCGGACGGTTCCATCCTCCTTTTTCGGCCAGAAGAGAAAGGACCTCATAGGGCCGGGAGCCTTTTTCCATGTGATCCAGGCGGAATTGGACCGGATCCTTTCCGGCCAAATGGGCCAGTTCGTCCATGAAGGACTCCACGGCAAAGACATTGACGGAGTAACCCACAGACCGCCACCACCCCACCGTGATGGGAAGGTTCACCATCGCGTAGTTCACCAACAGGTTCGGCAGAACGTAGGGCATATCCCGGATGCCCGAGACCGCATCCGGATCGATGCCATTTTCCACGGCTTGCGGCATCAAACGGGACATGACCGACGGGGCGGCAACCTTGTGCGACCAGGCGGTCAGCTTGCCGTCCTTGTCCAACGCCGCCTGGATTCGACACTGATTTGCCGGACGGAACCGATCGTTTGCAAAATCATCCTCGCGGGTCCATACCACTTTGACCGGACGGTTCAGGGTCTTGGACAAAAGTACCGAATCCACGACCGGGTCCTGTTCCCCGCGCAGCCCGAAACCGCCGCCGGCCGGAAGGGTCATCACCTCCACCTTTTCAAGGGGCAGGCCGGTCAGCCGGGATGCGGTGAGTTGGGTAAAGGTCTGCCCCTGGGTCGGCACCCATATCCGGCAACGGTCTTTTTCCACATGGGCGGTGCAGTTGATCGGCTCTGCCTGCGCGTGGGAGATGTAAGGGAGCTTGTAGGACTGCTCCACCGTCTGGGCGGCTTGTGCCAGGGCCTTGCCCACATCGCCGCTGCTTTTGGCCACCGCCCCCGGTTTTTCGAGATGGGCGCGAAACACCGCGTCGATCGTTTCATCATTCAGATCCGGGCGGGACCCTTCGGACCACTCGATGGCAAGGGCACCCCGGCCCTGCATGGCGGCATAGGTCGTTTCCGCACATACCGCAACCCGGTCTTCAAGCGGTACCACCTGGATCACCCCTTTGACGGCCATGGCCGCCGCTGTGTCGTAGGATCGAGGCGACGCCCCATAGTAGGGTGGCCGGGCCACGACGGCGATGCACATCCCGGGTACGGTGAAATCGAATCCGAAAACGGTCTTGCCCATGACTTTGTCCGGGATGTCCAGCCGCTTTCGCGGGGTGCCGATGATGCGATAATCCCTTGGATCTTTCAGCGGGGGATTTTCAGGAACCGGTAATTTTGCGGCCGCTTGCACCAAGTGTCCATAGGAAAGACTTCGTCCATCCGGATGAATGACTTTCCCCTCTTTTGTGACACAGGCTTTGGCAGGAATCTTCCACTGTGCTGCCGCCGCTTCCATCAGCATCTGCCGGGCGGCGGCGCCCACCTTGCGGAGCAGATCCCACCGGTGGCGGATGCTGCTGCTGCCGCCGGTGGCCTGCATATGCCACACCGGACTTTTAAACGGTTCGGCGGCAAGCGCCATTTTTACCTGTACCTTGTCCCAGGCCGCATCCAGTTCATCGGCGATGATCATGGGAATACCGGTGTGGGTCCCCTGGCCCAGATTGGTCTGGCCCACCCAGACGGTGATCGTATCGTCGGCCGCGATTTCCAGAAACGCGTGGGGTTTGAAGGAGAGCTGCGAACCGGCCCGTGCCGGGGAGGCATTGAACAGGCGGATCTGTCTGGAAAAGAGCGTAGCGGCAACGACCAGGCTGCTCTTTGCCAGAAATGCTCTTCTCGTCATCGCTTTCTGCATGGCCTATCCTCCCTGTTTTGCCGTCATTTCGGCAGCCAGCCGGATCGCCTGTTTGATTCTCGGATGCGAACCGCATCGGCAGATGACATCATCCATGGCCTCGTTGATCTGCGCCTCGGACGGATTCGGCACCCGCGAGAGAAAGTCGGCCGTCTGGAGCATGATGCCGGGCTGGCAGTATCCGCACTGGGGCACCTGCTTTTCGATCCAGGCCACCTTGACCGGGTGATTTTCAGGCAGACCCTCGATGGTCGTGATTTCACTTTGCCCGACCTCTTCCACAGGGACGATGCAGGAGCGCCTGGCGACGCCGTCGATGAGAACCGTGCACATGCCGCATTCGGCAATGCCGCAGGTGTATTTCACGCTCGTGATGCCCATGTTGTCTCGCAGGACCCACAACAAAGGCGTCTCCGGGTCCGCATCGACCTGGTGTTTCACCCCGTTCACGGTTAGTGGGAACATGAGTCCTCCTTTGTTGGGTTGCGCCGTTCGTGTGTACGGATGACTCTATTATGGGGTACGAAATTCCTCAATCTGTATCGTACCGCGGGACTCTGGTGAACGTCTATTGGTTTATAAGTTTCTTTTTCGTGCGTAGGTTGGGCTGAACTTGTAAAGCCCAACGTTCCTTGGCGGCTTTCTAAAATCGCCTTGGAACAAAATGGAGCACATCGGAACACTGCTTCGCCAATCCTTTCTACTTCTCGACGACGATTCGCGCACTCTTCCCATTTTTTTGCGTTTCAAGCGTCAAACCCACAGTCAACAAATACTGGAGCCCCATTTCAAAGCATCCTGCTCGCAAAAAAACGGCTTGCGGGCTATTTCAACTGGCTGTCCTTGCTCCCGCGGCGGTTGTAGCCGGCAAAGGGGATCTCCTCTTTCTCGATCCTGGACTGGCACTCGACGCACAAACGAACGCCGGGCACCGCCTTGCGGCGGGCGGCAGGGATGGGGGCTTCGCACTGCTCGCAGTGGGTCAAGCCCTCTCCTTCGGAAAGCCGGCTTCTCGCCCGTTTTACGGCGTCTTGCACGCCGGCGTCGATCTGGTCCTGAACCGCCCCGTCACGGGACCAACCCACCGCCATGTCGCGCTCCTTTCCATTCGTATTGGTTTCGGACAAGGCCTTCCGCAGGAAGTTTCCAGTTCTTTGTAAAGGGTTTCCATGATGTACTAGGGCACCATTTGTCTTTGCAATTATCGGGACACGTACCCCTCCCCGTAATAGGGATAGTTGTCCAGATAGACCTCTTTTTCGTAAATCCCGGAAGTGTGGATATAAGCCCGAAGGGTGTTGTCCAGGATACGCTCTTTTCCATCCTTGTCTGTGTAAAGGCAGGTGACGTGGTTGGGCACGGATGAATTTCCGTGAAAGACCGTAATCGCGCGCGCTTCGTATCCGGCCTTTGTCAGACAGTATACGCTGAAGGCGGTGAACAGCCAGCACTCGCCCTGCTTTCTTTCAAACAGGATCCGCGGGTTCTTGTAGTCGTCGAGGGTCCGCAACCGGATCTTTTTGTAAGAAAAACTACGGCTTTCGTAGAAGTCGATCAGCTCGGGGCTGTTCAACCGGTCGGTCACCTCGCCGAAACCGTTCCACCGGTCCGGGTCGCCGTATTCGAACCCCGATTTGTACCACGCCTCGTTGAGCAGCTCGACCAGGGAGAAATCGGCAAGGTCGACGCGCTTCAGATCACCCTTGAGCGCAACCCAATACAGGGCCTGCAGCGGAGCACTGTATTTCCGGAATTCCGGCCTGCCGATCTGGTCTATTTTTGCAAATGCCCTGTCGAAGCAAGCTGCATCCTGCTCGTAGAGCCGGAAAAGATTTTCCAGCCCTTTTGCTTCGGACGCGGAGATCCCATCCTGGAACTCGGGAAGTTTCAGCAGTTCTTCTGCCAGCTTCGGGTTTGCCTCCTGCAGGGCGGAGATCACCTCGGGAAAGGGGCCTTCATACGGGCGATTCGGTCTGGTCTGAAAAAGCGGCTCGCAGGAAAGAGCGATCAAAGCCGCTGCGAGAAAAACGACGAGATTCACCAGCCGTTTCATCGTGGAAACACTCCCGGTGTTTGCAGGCTTCCCCACCGAAAAAGGACCGGGCATCACCTGTCGCCATCGGCTTTCATGGCGCCACTTCCCGACACTTCATAGCACGATTGGTCAGAACTTGTATCGGTCATCGGGAAGGAAAATGCGCTTCCACGCACAGCCAGGAAGGCAGCGGGAATTTCCGGTGGGTCGAACACGCCCTGCAGCAGGTCGCCGACCCGCCAAAGCCGCTATGGTGACGGTGCGCTGCGGGAAATGCGTTCGCCGGTTCGGTTCGACCCTTTTATAGCACCTTCAAATCATGCAACTTCCGAATCGGTATCATCCAAAAACAATTCTACGGAGTCCGTTTCGGATGACTCGTACAATGTCACGACGGATTCGGCAATCTTGACGGCGAAGGGCCTGGTGGGAAACATGTTTCTGGTTCTTATGGTTGAAACCAGATCGTTGATTCCTTTCGCGATGGAGTCCAGGATAAGATCGCTTTCATAGGTTTCCTTGTACAGCAACGAATATTTTCGTTTGGCCACCATCTCAGCCGTTTCGTATTTTCGATTTCTATTGATATCTGCATATTCCTTGATCAGGAGCTTCTTGCCGAAGTCATCCACGGAAATGACGAATTTCTGGCGCATATCTTTTCTCCTTCCATTTATGCCGCTTGCCAAAATAACGTTCCGAAAAAGGAACCGCAGCATAAGGGCTTGCAGCAAAAACCGGCCC
>JASFPT010000142.1:0-10082 GCA_050115795.1 Desulfobacterales bacterium | reverse complement strand
GATCGGCAGAGCCTGTTTTTCAAAAAAAGCGCCAACGGTCTTTTCTACGGAACCCTGGAACCTCTCGCCGAGCCTTACGGCGCCGTGGCGATTCATCTCGGTTTCGCCCGGAAAAAGACCGCCGCTGCAGCGGCGCAAGAAACCGGCCTGGAGATGGAAAACATCGGCCTTCCGGCCAAGTCGATGGAAGAGCGGATCGTAGAAGAGGTGGACGAAGAGAGCGGGATGGTCAACGGGGTCGGGCTGGCCACGTTTCTGCTGGAAGCCGAAATCGAGAAGTCCTCCTGCTCGCTCCGGGTCTCCTCGGGCCATCGGCAAGGGTACCTGTTTCTCAAAGACGGGGTGCTCATCGATGCGATGGCCGGAAAAACGCAGGGCATGAAGGCCGCCGTGGAGGTGATCAGCTGGATATACGCGGAGATCGCCTTTGAAAACCCCGTGGAACGGGAGACAGATGACATCGGCGAACCCCTGATCAAGATTCTGGCAGCGGCCCTCAAAAAGAGAAAGCAGCAAAAGCAAAAAGTTCAAGGGGCGGATTCAGGACAGCCGGAGGCCGACACCGCCGAGGCCCCGCTGCTCGACCCCCAAAAGCTCAAGGGCAGCGCCCGAACGGTCCCGGCTGCATCCGGCAAAAAGTCCAAGAAGAAAAAGGCCCGCAAGAAAAAAAGCAGAATCCGACCTCTCCATATCGCCGCTGCTGTGGCCGTTCTGATCCTGGCCTCCGGCGCTTTTTGGGGTTTCAATACCTGGAAAGACAGCCAGCGGGAAAAGGCCCTTGTTGCCGTGACCGCCGAGGCCGACGCCGAATCCGATGCCGATCGGGCCGTTGCCTTGCTCCAAGCGTTTGTCGACGCCGGCCCCGAAGACGAATACACCCGCCAGGCTCGGGAGCGGATCGAAACGGTGCAGCGCGAAGCCGAAAAAGGTCTGGTTGACCGCCTTGAGGCCGAGGTCGCGGCCCTGCCCTTGGGGCCGGATTTTGAAACGCGTGCAGAGCAGCTTTATCGCCGATACCTGAAGCAGTACCCGCAGGGCCGATATGCCGGAAAAATCGAAAGCCGAATCGCCTCGATCCCGTCGCTTGTCGAGGCGCGCTACTATTTGCAGGTGACCCAAAGCGAGGCCCAGGCGCCGGATGTCAAAATGGAGGCCTACCGGGCGTATCTCCAAAAGCTGCCCGAAGGCGTCCACCGGAGCGAAGTCGAAAGCCGGCTTGAGTCTCTGGTGGCCGCACGGCTTCGGGACCTGGAGCTCGAGGTCCGGCGCTGCGAGATGGCCGGAGATCCTCGCCCCTGTCTTGCGCTTTGTGACGCGTTTCTGGCAAAATTTTCGACCCCTTCCTCGGCCCAGACCGTATCCCGGTGGCGACGTGAACTGATGGTCGGAAAGGACATGGAAGACCTTGAGGCCCGGACCGCCGGGCTGGAGCAGAAGCCGGAACAGCTGCGACAGGCGCTGCAGGCCTTTATACAGGAACGATCCGACTCCCCGGTGGCAGAGGAGGCGAAGCAGCGGCTTGCGGTGGTCGAGCAGCAGCTCGCCGACAAGCGGCGGTGGGAGCAGGTGGAAGCCGCAGCCCGCGACGGCGGGCGGCCGCTTGCCGGACGGATCGAAGCGGTTTCGGCTTACCTTGCCCAGGAGAAAAATGAAGCCTATCGCAGGTCGGCCCTGTCGCTCAAAAGCGATCTCGAAAGAGCATACGCGCTGGAAGAGCAGCAGCGGCGGGCGGCGCAGGCCGACAGAATCCGGCAGGCGCAGCGTGCGCAGCAGCAAGCCCGTCTCGAACAGGAGCGGCGGCGGCTGGCCGGACTTTCACAGCAGATCGAACAGCAGCTGTCCGCGGGCGACGGACGCTTCGTTTCCCGTGCCGACGGCACTTTTGTCGATTCCCGAACCGGACTGATCTGGACGCTTCTTGATTCTCAGCGGGTTCTGGAGCGCTGCCAGGACTACCAAGCGGCCCGGCGATACGTCGAAGGGCTTGCCACAGGCGGTTTCGGCGACTGGCGGTTTCCCACGGCGGCGGAGTTGGCGGGGCTCTACAAGAACAGGCCCTTCTTCCCGGACGGTGACGTTTCCTGGTACTGGACCTCCCAGTTCTTCGTCACCGGCTACCACGAAAAGGTCCGGGTGGTGACCCCCGACGGAAAGAGCGAACTGCAGCCCGAATACCGGCGATCGACCGAATGCGGGGCGGTTCGCGCCGTACGAGACCCGAGATAGGCCGAAGGGCTTGTCGTCATTTCCGTTTTGCAGCCGTGCCGGGTTTTGCAAACGCCGGGGCGCAGAAGGAAACGATCACTGCGGTTTTGCAGGTGTGTTTCGCGGAACGCGAACCAGTTCATAAAATCGCGCCAGCGATTTTATGGCTGGTAGGCGGAGACCATCTTGCTGTAGGTGCCGATCATTTCGACCAACTCGGGTTCCACCATTTCGAACTCGATGCCGATGCTGATTCCCTCGCCGTCCAGGTTGATGTTGCGAACGATACCGGAGCATTCCCGGACCCCCTGGAGGCCGAGCAGCGGGAAATAGAGAATCACTTCGCTTCCGATTTCGAGTTTTTCCGCATCCGAATGCACGACATCTTTGAGTCTCAAACGGCAACCGCCGCGGCTGATGTCCGAGATGATGCCCGGCCTGCTGGCCTCGGCGAATTTGAGCGTGGCCGGAATGTAACAGTCCACCCGGGGATGCCTCCGGACGTCGGTTCGCTCAACGGTCTGTGGGAAGGAAAGAAAAGTCAGCGGAAACGGGGTTGTGATACTGCCCAAAACGGTTGCATCGAACCCGAACACCTCGCCGCGGTCCACGTATCTTGCCTGAACGCTTCGGTTCGCCGGCAGGGGGTTTTCGATCCCCACGATGGTCGGCAGCTTGATGATGAGGCAGGAGTGGGGGAGCACCCCGACCACGGTCGTCTGGAGCCGGTCGGCAGCCTTTTCCCGTTCGATGAAAAGAACGGTCCCCAGTTCGAAGCCGAATTTGCGCCGTCGCGTGTTTTTCCCTTCTTCCCTGTCGGGCATCTCCCTTCCCTCCCCGTCCGTCGAAACTTGACAACCCCTCTATACTACCGATTCGATCATCGGACAACCTTGGGAGAAACCGGACCAGAGGCGCCGCCATAGACGGCGGGCGCCGCGTCACCGGCTCCGCAGGATATCGTAGACGACCCACAGCCCGACCAAGGCTGAGGTGCAGTACCCGGCCAGGCCGAGCAGCGGATAGCCGCCGACCAGCGGCGGAACGCCGGTGGTGATGATCAGCGAAGAACCGATGATCATGGCGCCGACGATGACCCCCAGGGTCAGGCGGCTGAAAATCTTGTCGAGGGTGGAGGTCAGGTCCTGCAGGTTGTGGTGCTCGAAGCGCAGCCGGAGATCGCCGCGCTCCATTTTGGCGATGATCCCGCCGACCCGGTGGGGAAGCTGTCCCGGAGATGCGGCCATCTTCATCAAAAGCGCCCTGAACCGGTCGAACATCCGCTTCGGCTTGAACCGCTGAGCCGCCAGCCGGCGCACCTGGGGCCGGAGCTCGGAGACGACGTCCAGCCCCGGATCGATGAGACGCACCGAGGCTTCGGCCGTCACCAGGGCCTTGATCATCAGAAACAGGTCCGGCGGCACCCGGAGTCGGTAGTTGCGGATCAGATCGGTGATATCGAGCATCAGCTCCCCGATCCGGATCTCGGCCACCGACGATGCCATGTGGATATCGAGCAGTTCCAGGACGTCTTTTTCCAGCGCCCGGGGGTCGGTGTCCTCCGCCGCACGGCTGACGGCCAGCAGCGTATCGACCAGCCGTTCGCTGTCTTTTTCCACGGTGGCTGCCAGAAGATCGATCAGGTGCATGCGGTCTGCGGAGCTCAGTCTTCCGATCATCCCCCAGTCCAGAAGACAGAGTTCTTTGCCGTCGACGACGAGCAGGTTGCCCGGGTGGGGATCGGCGTGGAAAAACCCGTCTTCCAGAATCTGCTGAACGGTCGCCTGAAGCCCCTGCCTGGCCATCCGGGCGGGGTCTTCCACGGACCCCGGCTTCAGGTCCGTCAGTCGATCGCCCCGGATGTACGCCATCACCAGAAGCCGGGGACTGCTCATCTCGCGGTACGGCCTCGGCACGGTGATGCCGCTGATCCTTTTCATTCGGCTGCGAGCGATCATCATGTACCGGGCCTCCCGCTCGAAATCGAGTTCCCTGGCCAGCGTCTGTCGGAGAAGGCCCACCAGCCCCGGCAGGTCGTACACCCGAATCTCGGGCATTCGCTCGTGGAGGGTGTGGGCGATCGTTTCGAATATTCCCAGGTCCCGATCGATCTTGGCCCGGATTCCCGGGCGCCGGACCTTCAGGGCCACGGTCTTCCGGCCTTCGCGGACCACGGCCCGGTGAACCTGGGACAGGGAGGCCGAGGCCAGCGGTTCTCTGTCGATGACTGCAAAGACCTCGTCGACGGGGCGGCCCAGGCTCTCCTCGATGACCTCCAGTACCGCTTCCACCGGCACCGGCGCAGCTCTGTCCTGCAGCCCGGCCAGCTCCCGGGTCAGCTCTTTGGGCAGCAAATCAGAGCGAAGGCTCAGGATCTGGCCGAACTTGACAAAGGTCGGTCCCAGGTCGTCGAAGGCGAGGCGCAGGCGCTGATAGGTCGTCAAGGATGAATCGACCCGGGAGATTCGGTCTGCCATCTGCTGGCCGGGAAGTCCCAGGTGGCCCAGTACGTCCCCGAAACCGTATCGAACCAGTATGGCCACGATCTCCTTGAAGCGGCCCAGGTTTTGGATGCTTTTCAGGTTCATGATTCTGGCCCCGCTGCCCGGGTCTGCATCTCCTCGAGGATGGCCATCCGCTCTTCCAGGTTTTCCAGGCGCCGTTCCACGGCTTCGATCCGCTCTGCACGGGCGATGTCGAGCCCGTCCAGGCCGCGTCGTGCCGCGGACCGGACCGACGCCTTCAGGGACGACCACTGGTCTTCTCCGCTTTCGGTGAGTTCTTCAAACAGCCTTTCGGCATCCTCGGCACTGAGCTTTGCCTCGGCCGCCAGCCGGTCGGCGATCTTCCGGGCCTTTTCCCGGCTGACCACCACCACGCCGACGCCGGTAAAAAGCGCCTTCTGCAGTTCGCTTGGGATCATGGCAGACCTCCTCTGTCCGGATGCGGGTGATGCGAAACGAATTGCAAATTCGGATCACAATCCGCTGATTGTAGCGACATGGGAAGAATCGCCCAATGCGGAGTTCACCCTATTTTGGTTCGGCAGTGGCTGTAGCTCTCCGGGGAGAATCGGAAAAGAGGAGGCGTACGATGGGCAAGTGTCGGCGGTGGGAAATGGATGTGGTGCCCCCGGCAAGAATCGAACTTGCGGCACATGGATTAGGAATCCATTGCTCTATCCACTGAGCTACGGGGGCGTTTCGGCGGGGAAGGTAGCAGATTCAAGGCGCGGTGAAAAGAAAATTCCGGAGGCGGATTCCCGGGCGTCCGACGTCGAGAGCGGCTGCCATCGTGACCGTCGGCAAAACAGCAGCGCCGGCCCGGTTTTTTTGCCGTATGCGTTCCTTTTCGCGGAACCCGGGAGATCATCCAATCGCGGGAGCGATTTTATTCGATGTAGACCAACTGCCCCGGGTAAATGGTGCTGCGCGGGGTGAGGTTGTTGAGCCGGAGGAACTTGTTGAGCGGCATGCGGTACCGATGGGCGATGGTGTACGGGCTGTCCCCCTGCCGGACGCGGTAGGTCCTTCGGTCGCCCGAGTCGGCCTGCACCTCGCCTGCGCCGGGAATCGTCAGCACCTGTCCGATGTGAAGCCAGGTGCTGTGCAGGTTGTTGGCGTCCTGGATCTCCCGCACCGTGGTCTGAAAACGGTTGGCCAGGATCCACAGGGAGTCGCCGCTCTTGACCACGTAGCGGCCCGGCCCGCGGCCCGGTTCTGAGGCTGCGGCTGTCGACACCGGGTAAACCTTCATCCCCCGCTGGGGGATCTTGATCTTCTGGCCGGCCCGAATAAAGTTCCGGTGTCGGATGTTGTTGGCCACGCTGATGCTGCGCACGGAGGTGCCATACCGCTCGGCGATGGTGGACAGCGTCTCGCCGGAGCGGACCCGGTGATAGACAAACGCCCGCTGGGGCGGAGAAGAGACCGGGATCTCGTCGAGTTTGGCCAGCAGAACCGCTTCGGTGCCCGGCGGCACCTTCAGTTCGTAGGATTCCGGCGGAAGGACCCCGTAGCGAAGCTCCGGATTGAGCTCCCTGAGGGTCGACGCCTCGATCCCCATGACCTTGGCCGCATCCTTCAATTGCATCTGACGGGTGACCGTCACGCTGGTGTATTCGACCGGCGGATCGAGCTCGATCTTGTCAAGCCCGTACTTTTCGGGGTTGCCGACGATCTGGAGCGTGGCCAGAAAGCGGGGTACATACCGGGCCGTCTCAAACGGCAGCCGTTCGTAAAGGTCCCAGAAGTTGTCGAGATAGTTGATGTTCTGATCCCGAATCACGCGCAGAACCCTTCCTTCGCCGCAGTTGTAGCCGGCCAGCACCGTAGCCCAGTCCCCGAAAATGTCGTGCAGCTCTTTTAAATAGGTGATGGCTGCCGCCGTCGATTTTTCCGGGTCGATGCGTTCATCAATGTACATATCCCGCTTGAGCCCGAACTTATAACCGGTGGAGGGGATGAACTGCCACAATCCCAGCGCCCGGGCCTTGGAGAGCGCCTTGACCTTGTAGCCGCTTTCGATGAGGGGAAGCCAGGAGAGCTCTTCGGGCAGTCCGGCCTCCCGGAGAGCCTGCAGGATCTGCGGGCGATAGCGACCCGACCGTTTGTAGGACTGCATGAAAAAGTTTCGTTCCGGTCCGGTGGTAAACAGGTCGATTTCGGCCTGGACGTACCGGTTGACCTCGCGGGGGATCTCCCTGTGGTCGCCGTTGACGACGGTGTTGCGGGACGCGTAGATCTCCAGAATCCGTTTGGAGATCATAAACCGCAGGTCCTCTTTTTGCTGAATCAGGTCCGCATCGTCGTAGGTCTCCACCTGTAGAATCAACGAATAGGCCTGGTCCAAGGCTTCCAGGGCGTTTTCCAACTCCCCCTTCTGCCAGAAATCCTGGGCCACCTGGACGTAGTCCAACGCCTCGTCCAGGTAGGTCTGGGGTCGCTTCTGGTTTTCCGCGGGCTGTTCTGCCGCGTCGGCGTCGGCGGCCGCCAAGGCGGCTTCGTCAATCTGCGATGTCGCCGACCGGGGGGCCACCGGTTGGGGGGGGGCCGGGATCGGGTACAGATTCCCGACACCGACGGGGTTGCTTTCCTGTTTGCCGGCATTATTGTCTTGGGCCTGCTCTGCTGGCAACGTTGCCGTCTGGCCTTGGGGTTCGGCCACCGCCTGGGAGGCGACAGCCGGTTCGCCGGCGTCCTTGGCCGGGGCGCGGGAAAGAGACTGGATACATCCGCCGAGTGCGAGACTCAGCAGCGCGAACAACAACAGGTGCCTGATCCGGTTCAAATTTGTAAGCATTCCGTAGCGATGGGTTCAGGGTAAAATTCTGGCTGTCGATTACAGGACATGGCTTCTACTGTCAAGGACTTATCGGCGGCCCCGTCGGGCGCTGGCGCCCGGACCGGGCTTCGAGGGCGGCAACAGGCGGCGCCGCGAGAGGGCCAAATCGATCGTTGACCGAACGATACAGATACGATACAAAACCATTTTTTATAATTTCGAATCCTTGGGAGCTTTAGCAAAACCTTTTGAAATCACGTGAAAAATTCGTTTTGCGAGTCGGAGGCCTTCCCCGGAATGGGCGGCCGGGGCAAAATATGAAGTGGGAAAAGAAAAAAGAGCCGATATTATAAGAAAACAGAAGAGAAAATCCATTTTTTTCGAATTATATGCTTATAATTGGTTTTAATCGTGGCTTGGCATTGTTTTCCGGGTTTGCGATTTACATGGTAAGAAACTAATTATCACTGTTTATGCAAGTTGCTTGCGTCTTTGACATACACTTTACATGTTGAAATAAATACGGATCGTTGTGGGGTTTCTGGGCCAGCGTAGCTCAGTTGGTAGAGCTACTGATTTGTAATCAGTGGGTCGGGGGTTCGAGTCCCTTCGCTGGCTCCAAGAAACGTAACGGACTGCGGAGGTGTCGGCCTCCGAGGATCCGAATTCTTCATGAAACGGTGGGGTTCCCGAGTGGCCAAAGGGAACAGACTGTAAATCTGTCGGCGATGCCTTCGGAGGTTCGAATCCTCCCCCCACCACCATCCGCATAGCAAACTGATTGTAGGAGGCCTCCGGGGCGGGGCTGCGTTCGACTACACGGTTTCCTGCGCGACTAGGACTCCAAATTCAAGGAGAGCTTGCTGAAACAGGTCCTCTCAGCCGATAACAAAACCGGTACGGCAGGCCGGCGGATCCGGGCGGGAGTAGCTCAGTTGGTAGAGCTTCAGCCTTCCAAGCTGAATGTCGCGAGTTCGAGTCTCGTCTCCCGCTCCACTTTCTTTCCGGTCTCATCGAGCCGCGATTCGGTCGTTCAGGCCATTTTTGTTTGCTTGCTCGCGAGTTGATTCTGCCCACGTAGCTCAGTCGGTAGAGCGCTTCCTTGGTAAGGAAGAGGTCCACCGGTTCGATTCCGGTCGTGGGCTCCATTTTTTCCGCATCCGCCGGCTTGTGCCGCCGGTGGAGGCCGACCCGGTCTGAATGGCGCCAAACCGCTTCGAAACATTTAAAATCAGGGGAGGTTGACGAGATGGCCAAGGAGAAGTTTGAGCGGACAAAGCCGCATGTAAACGTAGGTACGATTGGTCATATCGACCACGGCAAGACGACATTGACGGCGGCGATCACCAAGCACATGGGTCTGAAGGGGATGGCGCAGTTCATTCCGTTTGACCAGATCGACAAGGCGCCGGAGGAAAAGGCGCGAGGGATCACGATTGCCACGGCCCACGTGGAGTACGAGACGGCCAAGCGTCATTATGCGCACGTGGACTGTCCGGGCCACGCCGACTACATCAAGAACATGATCACCGGTGCGGCGCAGATGGACGGTGCGATTTTGGTGGTGGGTGCCGACGACGGTCCGATGCCCCAGACGCGGGAGCACATTTTGCTGGCGCGTCAGGTGGGGGTGCCGCAGATCGTGGTGTTTTTGAACAAAACCGACATGGTCGACGACGAGGAGTTGATCGAGCTGGTGGAGCTGGAGCTTCGGGAGCTTTTGGACAAGTACGAGTTTCCGGGCGACGACACGCCGATCATCCGGGGCAGCGCGCTCAAGGCGTTGGAGAGCGACGATCCGGACGGTGATGCGGCCAAGTGTGTGTTTGAGTTGATGGACGCGATCGACGCTTACATTCCCGAGCCGCAGCGTGACATCGACAAGCCGTTTTTGATGCCGATCGAGGACGTGTTTTCGATTTCCGGCCGTGGGACGGTGGTCACGGGCCGGGTGGAGCGCGGCAAGATCAAGGTTGGCGAGGAAGTGGAGATCGTCGGGATTCGCCCGACGGCCAAGACGGTGTGCACGGGAGTGGAGATGTTTCGCAAGCTGCTCGACGAGGGTCAGGCGGGCGACAACATCGGTGTGCTGCTCCGCGGGACCAAGCGCGAGGAGGTCGAGCGCGGCCAGGTGGTGGCCAAGCCCGGATCGATCACGCCGCACACCAAGTTTGCCGCCGAGGTGTACGTGCTGAGCAAGGAAGAGGGGGGCCGCCACACGCCGTTTTTCAGCGGGTATCGTCCGCAGTTTTACTTTCGGACCACGGACGTGACCGGTGTGTTGACGCTGCCCGAGGGGGTGGAGATGGTGATGCCGGGAGACAACGTGACGATTTCGGCCGAGCTGATCACCCCGATTGCGATGGAAAAAGAGCTGCGATTTGCAGTCCGCGAGGGTGGCCGCACGGTCGGCGCCGGCGTGGTGAGCGAAATCATCGAATAGGCGGAGGGAGTCTTCCGGTGAGAGTGATCGTTACCCTGACTTGCACCGAGTGCAAGAGAAGAAATTATACCACTACGAAAAACAAGCGGACGACCCCGGACAAGCTGGCGTTTAGCAAGTACTGCCGTTTTTGTCGGAAACATACCCCGCA
>JASFPT010000141.1:0-10143 GCA_050115795.1 Desulfobacterales bacterium | reverse complement strand
ACGTTGGAAGTGCAACGTTCGCTGTTCGACGTTCGTCCCCTGTCGGTGTTCAATCGGTCTTTCTCTGCCCCTGAAAATGCCAGCTTCATTTCCAAAAACGCCGCAATTTCTTCGGCGCCGAGGGCGTCGACCGGCCGGCGGGGCTGATCGAGCAGTGCATCGATCCGATCGATCCAGCCCCCTTCGTCGAACCCTTCCGGATCAAGGGCGATGCCGCCCATCCGGGTAAGAATGAATTCCTCCAGCACCGCGGCTTCCCTGAAATCCCGCCAAGTCCGGAAACCGAAGGGAACCCCGGCCCGGCAGGCTTCGGCAATGGTGCTGTAGCCGGCCTTTCCGATCAGGGCGTCGGCGGCCCCGACCAGATCCGGGTGATACACGCCGGAAAGGGCGTCCAGGGCGAGCACGTTGGCCGCCAGCCGGCCCCTGACCCCTGCATTGGTCAAAACGAAAAACAGGTCCGAACGCTGGGACAGGCGGTTCAGATCGGCCGGGCGCCCGACAATCCCGCCCTGGGAGACCAACACCATCGGCCGGCCGGCGGGCACCCCCAGCCGGCTTCGGACCTCGCTGCCCCGGGTGCGGATCTTCCGGCCCACCGGGCCGACGGTCAGCGCCGCCTCCGTCGGCCGGCAAACCGGTTCGGCCTGGATCCGGATCTCGGCATCGGCAAAAACCCGGCCGAGACCGGAGACAAAGGGCGCCATGTCGGGGCACCGGCCGGCAAAGTCCTCGTAGATCCAATCCCAGGTGAAATTCTCCACCAGGACCGAAGGAACCCCCGCCGCCCGGGCCACGGCGATTCCCAGCGGCGAGATATCGCACAGAACCCCCACACACCCGAGGCGTCCCAGGCGCTTTGAGAGCGAATCGATCAGGGCCGGGGAAAAGGGGAAAAACCCGGCAAGCGCCCGGGCCGTGGCCCGAAGATCCGCAGCAAAGGGGGTGGTTTGCACCAGGCCGACATCGGTCCTGAGCCGGTGGTAGCCGAAACAGCCGTCCCCGAGAGACTCCCGGAAAAAGGCCTCCGAAACGGTGGTGAACACCTCGAAACGGACCTTCGGATTCAGCTCAGACAGCGCCTCCATCACGGCGCAGGCGCGGGCGGCATGGCCGAATCCGTGGGGGGAGACAAAAGCGGCGAGCACGGCGGGGGTGTTCATCAAAGCAGGGATCCTTCCGGAAAATCGACGGTGGCAAGGGCGATCCGGGTGGCGGATACCCGCCCGCCGAAACAGATCGCCACGTCCTTTCCCGGCTCCCGAGGCCTTTCATGGATGACCCCTTCATAGCGGAAGGCGTCCCCCTCCCTTCGGTAGTCGTAACGGTGGGGGAGCGTGTCCAGGCCGCAGAACACCGGTTCGACCGGCGTTTCCGGTGAAAGGGGACTGGGCAGGTTGACGTTCCAGAAAAAGCCCGGCGATAGAGGGATCGCCAGCATCCGTTCGACCACCCGCCGGGCCATGGCGCCGGTCTTTGACCAGTCGACGGCCGCCCCTCTGGCGATGTATTGCGAGATCGCCAGGGCGGGTACGCCAAGGATCGCGGCCTCCCGGGCCGCGGCCACGGTTCCGGACTGGTAGACGTCCGAACCGAGGTTGGCGCCGGGGTTGATGCCGGCGATCACCCAGTCGACGCTCGGATAGAGGCATTTGACCGAAATCCGTACGCAATCGGGAGGCGAACCGTGAACGATTCGGGTACCGTCATCCCCGGTCCGAACCCGGATCGGGTCCCGGGTGGTCACCCGGTGCCCTTCGCCGGACCGGGACTCGGCAGGCGCCACGATCCGGATCGTGGCCAATTCTGCCAGATGTTGGGCGAGGGCGAGAATGCCCGGTGCGTCAAACCCGTCGTCGTTGGTCAGAACGATTTCCATATAAAATCGCTCCACGATTCTATGATGGCGCGGCTGCGCCGCGCAGAAAAAATCAGGCGCTGGACTTGACCACGAGCCGTCGTCCGGTCATGGGGGCGGTCCCGACGTCTCTTCTTCCAACTCCTGGAGAATCGGATCGAGGTGCCCGCGGCAGGCGGCGGCAAAATCTTCCGGATAATGCCCGTTGATCCACCTCAGCTGGGCCTCGCTGAAGGCACCAGGGGATTCGGGCAGCCTGGGCAGAAACGAATAGAGAAGTCGCTGGTCCTTGTCCGGGTCATCGAAGCGTTTCGAATACTCGAAAATGGTGATCATCCTTGCGCCCATCTTCTCCAGGATCTTGACGGCCACCAGAATCGCCCGGTCCAGGGAATGCCTTGTGGTGGTGTCGGTCTCTATCACGTTGCCCTCCTGACCCGTCGTCATCAGCTGCAGCTCCCACTGGGAGGTCTGGGCCTTGGGCACGAAGAGAAGACATGCCTCGTCTTCGAAGACGATGAGGCTCCGGGGCCGGGCGATGTGGCCGTCTGTCCGGGTGTTGCTCCGGATCGCCGCCAGGTAGGTTTCGAAGAAGGGGCGTCCCGTCGCCTCCCGGTACTGCCGGCAAAAGCCGGCCACCAAATCTCCGCAGGCGTAGGCCGGAAGGGCATGGGATTGTCCGGAGGCTTCCAGTCGGGCGGGAATCATTGCATACTGCTGGTGGATCTGCTGGTGAGAGGCGTGAAGACGGTAGCCGGTGGGAGCGTAGTCGAAGCCGAAATTCCATCCCCACAGGGTGGCGGAAAACGCCAAATCCGGTGATGGGCGGCCGGTCAACCGGGAATGAATCCGTCCGCGAAGCGCCTCCAGCACATCGGTTGAAATCCGTTTTCTCCGTTCGGGAGGGTCAATGCCCAAAATCGCGGCCAGTCGGAGGTAGGTCCGCTGGTAGTACAGATGCCGCATCCCGGCCATGTCGGCGGGCGTCAAATCGGATACCCGGTAGCGGACCGCATCGTGGGCCATGTTGGCGGCATAGTGCCCCCAGGGAATGTAGCTGTTTCGCCGGAGGTATTCGAACACGTGGCTGGCTTTGCCTTCGCCCGGGTCCGACCACTCCCCCACGATTTCACTGCCCCCCTGCACGCCGGGGCGAAGCACCATGACCTCTTTGTAGTCGTCCGGCAGGTGGGGATTGTTGGCCAGCGCCTCGAAAAGCGGATGATCGGAGATCTCCGGGGCACCGGCCGATGAAAGCCGAAGGCCGGTCGGACGACCGGAGACCGGATCGTCAACGAAGCTGCAGCAGCCCCGCGCCAGCCGGACCAGATCCCGGGGATCGCTGGAAGTAACGGCCAGGGCGAGTTTGAGCGGGGGCGGAAGGCGGTCGAACAGGCCCTCGGCCGCCGGTTCCGGCAGCATTTCTTCCAGCTCTGCCGAAAGGGACAGCGGCCGGCGCTGTGGCAGTGCGATCGTGCCGGGGGCCCGTGCGATGCGGTCCGCCGAGCGCTGCAGAATGTAGGTCGTCCCCCGGAAGGGAAAGGGATTGGAGATCTCGATAACCGGCCCTGCGCCCGGTTCGTCCACGTCGTTTGCCGGAAAGTTCCGTCGGTTGTCGAGCACGCGGCCCTGGGAATCTTCTCCAAGCGGTCTGAAGAAATTCTTTTCGCGGTAATTGCCGACCCGATAAACGGGCCGGTGAACCCCAAAGGCAAAGGATCCGTCGGGTGCCACGCACGTTCGTAGCCGCTGCCAGTCCATCTTCCCCCGGTTTTTGACGAATAGGCGCCCCGAGATTGTCCGGCCGACGAACGGGCATGTCGAGACGGATTCCTTGCCCACCCTGCTGCCTCCGGGCCCGGCCGGTGATTATTTTTTACCGGAACCGGGGGTAAAAGAAAAGGGGATTCCAAAAGACGCCCCCGCTCTCCACCTTGAAGAAACCCGGGCCAGGGGGTACAGTGGCGGTGGCCGGCCGGCAAGATTGGGCGTCGGGCAAAGAAACCCATCACGGGGACGGTCGCAGCCGGTAAGGCCGTCTTCAGAGGAGGTGCAAATGCAGATTCAGGATATGGTGAAAAAAATTGCGTGGCTGGGACACGACACGTTTCGGATCGCGGCGTCTAAAACCGTATACTTCGATCCATTCCAAATCGGGTCGGGGCCTGCGGCGGACATCGTCCTGGTCACCCACGAACACTTCGACCACTGCTCCCCGGAAGATGTGGCCCGGGTCTCCGGCGACCAAACGGTCGTCGTGGCGGAGAAGGATTCGGCAGCCAAGCTGACCGGGGACGTCCGCACCGTGGCCCCCGGCGATGTGATCGAGGTGAAGGGCGTTCGCATCGAGGCCGTTCCGGCGTACAACATCGGCAAAAAGTTTCACCCCCGGGCCAACGGGTGGCTCGGATTCGTACTGGAGATGGACGGGGTGCGGATCTACCATGCAGGAGACAGCGACTTCATTCCAGAGATGAAGGAAATCAAAACCGACATCGCCCTTTTGCCGGTCTCCGGAACCTACGTCATGACCGCCGACGAGGCGGTGAAGGCCGCCCTGGCGATCCAACCGAAGATCGCCATCCCGATGCACTATGGCGCCATTGTGGGGGGAAGCTCGGATGCGGAAGCCTTCGACGCCGCACTGAAGGGCAAGGTGGAGGTGGTGGTCCTGGAAAAGTCGACGTAGGCGCTGCGCGCAGCAAAATAGCTGTTGAGCTGCTCAGCTGCTCAGCTGCTCAGCCAAAAAACAACGAGGCTGCAACGAAAGAGGACCGTGCTCTCCGATATACAGACAGGGTGCTGCGGCGCAAAGAACCATTCCAGAAGTTTGTTTTTATTCTTTCAGCTTAACAGCTTAATCGCTTAACAGCTCAATAGCCATAATGAACGGCCCGGTTCTGTTTTCGGAACAAGCTGAAGGATCGCCTTCCCTGAACCGCCGATTCACAGGGCCGGTGAAAGCGGTGCAGGATGAAAGAGACCGGACGATAGCCGACGATCCGGCCGACGCCGTACAGCAGGCGCTGCCATCGCCTGGCGGACTGAAGTTCCGGTAAGAGCGTGTCTGAAACCATCTCGGCGTAGCGGTCCGCGACACAGTCCGGATCGGCCAGAGAAGCCTTTACGGCTTCGGCGGCCAGCTCCGCGCTCCGGTGCGCATAGAAGATCCCCTCGCCGAGAACCGGATCGGCGAATCCGGCAGCATCTCCGACAAGCAGCACGGAACCGGCGCCGGGCCGTCTGAGAAAACCGCCGTACGGCAGCGCACCGCCCTTTGGCGTTGCCGGCAGCCGCACGCCGGGCAAGACGTCTTCGAGAAAACCCGAAAACGCTTTTCGGAGCCGCCCCCGACCGGGGCGGCGGGTCGACAGGATGCCGACCAGGTGCCCGTCGACCCCCGGAAAGATCCAGCAATAGCCCTGGTGGGCCCATCCGAAGAAAAGCTGCGGTATCCTGGGTAGGCGCAGATCGGCCGAGAACGGCACCAGCGCCTCAAGTGCAACGGCGCGTCCGACATCCACCGACCGGGCCATCCGCCCATTCTCGACCAGGGTCCGGCGGGTTCGGCTGAAAACGCCGTCAGCTCCGATCAGAAAGCGCCCCCGGAGGCTCCGGCGCCCGGAAATGTCCAAGCCGATACCCGCGCCGTCGCGTCGAAATCCATCCACGCGCGTGGAAAAAAACGGCACCGCACCGGCGGCCACGGCGCGGCCGGCGAAAAAGTGATCGTACCGGGTGCGGTCGGCAAACCAGAACGGGTGTTGGAGCCTTCCTTCGAACAGGGCGGCCCCGGGCGCGTTGACCCGATATTGGCGGCTGCAATGATGGAGAATCCGCCGGCGTTCGAGCTCATCTGGCGCTGAATCGAAGACCCGTTTGACGGTCGACAGGGTCTTTTCGGTGAGCAGCCCTCCGCACAGCTTCGGCCGGGGAAAATCGGTGCGCTCCAGCAGGGCGACCCGGAGTCCGGCCCTGGCCAGCAAAAAAGCGGCGGTGGCTCCGGCAGGACCTGCTCCCGCAACCAGGACGTCGAATGTCGAATCCTCCGACGCTGCCACCCGAATCCTCCTCCCCTCGGGCCTTGCGGAACTGCGGCTTGTTGTTTCCCCTATGCCGTATCTCAAAAAAGACCGCGGCGCTGAACCGTCTCGGATCTTTGGATGGTCTTCTACTCTTCTTCGATCGTGAACTGAAGGGGAAAACCACTGTCCCGGGCGGCCCCCACGGCGGTCTTGACCTTGGTTTCGGCCACCTCCAGCGGATAGAGGCCGCACAGACCGACGCCGTTTTCGTGGACGTAAAACATCAGGGCGGCGGCCTCCTCCATGGACTTGTGAAACACGGACATCAAAATGCCGACCACAAACTCCTTGGTGGTGTAGTCGTCATTGTGCAGGAGGACCTTGTACATCGGCGGTTCCCTGGGCTCCTCGTCGACGTCTTCGCGTAATTCTTCTTCGAGTTCGGGATGTTCCTCGCCCATGGGATGGCGCCTCCGGTCTCAACGGTTGAACGAACGATGGGAAGGTGACCGGCCTTTGGCCCGGCGTCCGCCGTCCGGACCCCAAACCGCTCGCTGAACGGATGATAATCGCTGACGGGGCAAATTCAAGCCGACGGCGCACGAGGGCGCCGAGACAGGCCCCGATTGACAGCCGGGCAGCCCGCATTTACACTGACCGTGGCTCCGATACTGAAAAAAGGAAGCGAAAATGGAAGGAAAGATCGTTCTGATCACAGGATCAACCGACGGCATCGGCAGACAGACCGCACTGGATCTGGCAAACCGGGGCGCCACGATATGGCTACACGGAAAAGACCCGGATCGCTGCCGGTCTACCGCCGAGGAGATCCGAAGCCGAAGCGGCCAGCTTGGCCACCGGTCCTTCACGGCCGACCTGGCCGATCTGGGCCAGGTCCGGCGCCTGATCGAAGAAGTGCTTGACGCCGGCCCCCGGATCGACGTGCTGATTCTAAACGCGGGCGTCTTTCGCCATCGACGGGAGCTGACGGCCGACGGCGTCGAAATGACCTTCGGCGTCAACCACGTGGCCCATTTCGCCCTGGCGCTTGGTCTGGCAGACCGGCTCCGGCAATCGGCGCCGAGTCGCATTGTGGTCGTCAGCTCCATGGTCCAGGCAGAGGCCATCGATTTCGACAATCTTCAAGGCGAGGTCGATTACGCCGGATTCGGCGCGTATGCCCGCTCCAAGCTGTGCAACGTGCTTTTCACCCGGGCGCTGGCAAAACGCCTGGAGGGGAGCGGTGTCACCGCCAATTGCCTCCATCCCGGGGTCATCAACACCAAACTGCTGCGTGCCTCATGGTCGGGCGGCGCTCCGGTGACCGAAGGCGCAAAGACGCCGGTTTATCTGGCCTCCTCACCGGAGGTGGAAGGGGTCAACGGGGTGTATTTCGTGAATCGCCGTCCGGCTCCCCCGGCACCGATCTCCGGGGACCCGGACGTGCAGGAACAGCTCTGGAAAATCAGCGAAGAACTGACCGGGATGACATGGCCGGCTTGAATGTTGAGGCCTTTCCGGCATCCCGAACCCGCCCTCGAGCAAGCGGGCTGCCCCCCCCGACGGTCTTCGATGAGACGATCATCTGCGATGTTCCCCAGGCGGGAAGAAACCCGGACAATCACGTTCCAAATTTCCGGAGGGGCAACGCCCCCGTTCAACGAACGGCAAAACCGTTTTATCGCCAGACGATGAGCTCGCGTTCAAAGTCGATGTTGAAATCGAGGCCCCGAAGAAAGTCCATCCCGAGCAGGCCGTCGTAGCCGGCCGCCTTGCCGTCGGTGTCGACGATGCCGGCCCGCAGGTGTTCCCGCCGATGGGGTCCGACACGGATGAAATCGAGGGTGGCCAGCTCCACCTCCACCACGTGCCCGCTGGCGGTCCGGCCGGTGGTGCGGTTCAAGCCCCGCATGAAAAGCGTCTCCACCGAGGGACGGAACAGGGTCGTCACGGAGGCACCGGTGTCGAGCACCAGCAGGACTTCGGTTTGGAGAATGCCATAGCCGATCGTCGCCGGCACAAAGACCCGGTCCCCTTTGACCAGAACCGGGGTGACCTCAGCGGTCATCTCTCCGGGCTGCAGCGGGGCCGGGATCAGGGCGTCTCCTCCGGGAACGGGGGATCTGTCGGCATCGGCCTTTTCCGCCTCTGTATAGCGCCTGATCTGGTCCCGGTATTCGGGGGGCACTTTGCCGATGTCGTCCACATAGACCGGACGACCGTCCTCCCCCAGGTATCGATAGAATTCAGCCGACCCTGGGGCGGGCCAGAGAATCGGCAACAGCAGCAGAATCGGCAAAACGACTTTCTTCATGGTCCGTCAGGCTCCTGCGCGAAACGGCCCCCACGGTGAAGGGAATCGGTTCTTCCACATCATGGTGCCGATGCGGACCAACGTCAACCGGTTTGACAAACCCCGTCGAAACCGACACAACCGACGGGGCGGTCTTGAGGACCGCAACAGCGTGCGAATCGAATCGGACGGGATGTGTTCCGGCTGAATTCTGCCTCGGCGGTCCCGCAGCTTGACTTCAACAAGCCTCGCGGCGTCGCCGCGGGGCAAGTTCAATCCCTGCGCCGGAGCAAGGCGACGCCGTCGGCCGCAAGGCGCGACACCTCTTTGTCGGAGATGCATGGGAATATGAAAAGATACGACCTGATCGCCATCGGAACCGGCTCTGCCATGAACATCGTCCAGGCGGTGCTCCAGTCCGACCCCGAAACCCGGATCGCCGTCATCGACAAGGACCCGCCGGGGGGGATCTGCCTGACCAAGGGATGCATCCCCACCAAGATCTTGGTCTACCCGGCCCAGGTTCTGCAGAGCATCGAATCGGCCCGCTCCCTGGGCATCGACGTGGAGGTTCGCGGGGTCGATTTCAAAAAAATCATGTCCCGAATGCACGCGGCGGTCGATCCGGAAATCGAGCGCATCCGGAAAGGCCTGCGGGAGGCGAACAACATCGACTATTACCCCCGTGTCGCCTCCTTTGTCGGCCCCGGCCGCCTGCGGGTCGGCAACACGGAGGTCACCGCCCCGACGATCTTGCTGTGCATCGGCTCCCGGCCGAGGATTCCTCCGATCCGGAATCTTTCCTCGGTTCGAACCTTCACCAGCGACACGATTCTGGACATCGAAAAGAGGCCGCAGCGCCTTGCGATTCTGGGCGGCGGATACATCGCCGCCGAGTTCGGGCACTTTTTTGCCGCCATGGGGACAAGGGTGACGATCATCGGACGAAACCGGCGGTTTTTGCCCGAGGAGGAGCCGGAGGTCTCGGATCTCGCCTTGACCGAACTTTCCCGAAGGATGGAAATCCACACCGGTTGGGAGGTGGTTTCCGTGGAAGAGGGAAACAACCGGCAAAAGCGGCTCTTTGCCCGCTCGGCACACGGCGACGAGCGCCGATTTGAAGCCGACGAGATCCTTCTGGCCGCAGGCCGGGCCTCCAACGCCGACCTTCTCGCCCCGGAAAAAGGCGGCATCGAAACCGACGAAAACGGCTGGATCCACGTCGACGACCGCCTGGAGACCTCGCATAAGGGCGTCTGGGCGTTCGGCGACGCCACCGGGCGGCACATGTTCAAACACGCAGCCAATTTCGAATCCCGGATCGTGTACTACAACGCCTTTTTGGGGCAGGATCTTCGCACGACCGGTCTGGTGGTTCCCCATGCCGTGTTCACCGTTCCGGAAATCGCCTCGGTGGGGATGACCGAAGCCGAGGCGGTGGCCGCCGATGGCGAAGACGGCGTCCTGATCGGCTTCCACCGGTTCCGGGACACCGCCAAGGGCGACGCCATGGGGATCGGCGGCGATTTTGTCAAAATCGTGGTCGAGGCCGAGCGGGGAAAGATTCTGGGCGCTCATATCGCCGGCCACGAAGCATCGCTCCTGATTCAGGAGATCGTCACGTTGATGTATTCGGAAAGCCCCACGGTGCTGCCGATCACCGACGGCATGCACATCCATCCGGCCCTTTCGGAGGTGGTCGAGCGGGCCGCCGGCAACCTCATGCCCCCCGCCGTCTATCACGCCCGCATGGAAAGGGGGATGATGTAAAATTTCCTTGACACCCCGCCCTCCGTCCGGTATCCACGAAATAGATAACTATTTGAAAATATTAGTTATAGTTTAGACGGCATGGTTTTATTAGCCCCACTAAAGCGGCGTGCCTGCCGCAGGGAGGGACCCATGAACACCATCAAACTGTCGTTGGTCGACAGCGACTACGCCGTCACCTGCCGGACCTGCCTGGA
>JASFPT010000140.1:0-10167 GCA_050115795.1 Desulfobacterales bacterium | reverse complement strand
TAATCTCCTTGTCGGAGACAATCGCCTGTCCGGAGGCGATATCGACTGTTGTCACGATTACAAATGTACTATTTTGATCACTGTAACAGTTGATAAAAAGCGCTAAATCAAATCCAAAATCCTTGGCAAGGCGCTGTGTTTCGGAGATGTTCGGTTTCAGAGAAGAAAAAAACCCGTCTTTTTGCCAGAGCGCATCCGCCTCCTGCTGAGTGATCTTCAACGGAGAGATGGGATGGGCATTCGCCCCGTCCGGTGGCTTATAATCGAAATACGAATGGGATACCAAAAAGCGATTGTCTTCGGCCACGGTTCTCCAGACGACGCTGGAAGTGCTGTACAAGTTGATGTCGGGTGCGTACCCGGGCGGATTCATTTTCCAGGGCATCAGCGCGATCCTCAGCGGCAGGCCGCTGTCGGGTCGGGGAGTCGGCACCGTCAGGGCGGCCGTTTGGATGGATCCGCCGCCGGCCGAAGGCGCCGAAGCATCCTTTTGCGGCTCCCGAGGCTTTTGCCCGGCCTGCAGCCGTTTTCCCTCCTGCCGGGCATCCCAATACTCGTTGAACAGCTCCTGCCAGCCCGTTTCGATCATGCCCCGATAGCCATGGCTTGTGTCGAGGGTTTTGTCCTTGGAATAGATTTTTTGATTTCGGACGTCAAAAAGAAACAATCTGAACAGCCAACCCGAATCGGACATGCCGATGTAGCACGTTACCGCCGTATCGACTCCGGCTTTTTCGGCGGTTTGAAAGACCTTTTCCGAATCGGGCTCGTACGGCGAAAGGACGCTTTTCTTTTGCCAGAGGCTCTCGAACTCCTCCTGTTTCATCGGAAGTGGTTTGATGCCTTTCCGGGAGGAAAGCGGAGGCTGGAAGGAATACTGGATATCCACCCGCTGGTTTTCTTGGAACGCAGCTTCGACGGATTTCACGTAGGAATGATCGTTGAAGACGTAAAGTGAACTGGCCACCTTCCATGGGAAAATCGCCAGGCTGAGTTTGCCGGCATCGCGCACCGATGGGGAAATTGCCGCCACCTGCATTGCCTGAGCCGGACCTTCCGCCGAAGCTGCGGCCGGCGCCCCGGCAGCGGGCTTTTCCGATGCCGCGCGCTCTTGCTCGATCGCAAGCCGGTCTTTTTCCAGCTGCCGCTTTTGCTCTTCGATCTTGCGACGCTCGCCCTCCAGCTTTCTTTTCTCCTCCATCACCTGCTTTTCGAGCTCCAGGCGCTTCAGTTCGGCATCGATCCGCTCTTTTTCGGCCATCAGGGCGGCCAACTGGTTCTGCTGCTGCGTCGCCTGCTGGGTCTCGGCCGTTTTCAGCGCATCGACCTGCTGGGCCCGAATCACGTTGGTCAGAACGAACTGGCCGTCTTCGTCCATGGGGGTCTTGAGTCGGCCCACGTTCGGCCGCTGGTCGCCCACCTGGGTCACCGGCCCCCACACCCGGGTGTGAAACAGGTTCTCCAAGTCGACCACCTCCCGGTCGTTTTCCCTGAGCGCCTTCAGGAAATAATAGGCAAAGAGGCTGTGACCGTCACGGCCGCCGTCTGCCACCGGCTCCATGCCCCCGGAGGTGATCACCTGTCGGGACGGCTTTGAAGCCGCTTCCCGGAGCTTGTTCATGTAATCGCTCCGGTCGATGGAGAGCATCGACGGCCCCTCCCGCAAAAGGGTGCCGCTGTAACAGGCATCCGCCACCAGGATGACGTTCTTGGCGTGAACGCTGTCGGAACTCAGCAGGTTTTTGACCATGCTGTGGGCGATCCACGTGCTCGGGTCCTTGAGCTTTCCCTCGGCCGGGATCCAGTAACCGTCGCCGGTCAGGTCGTCGATCTGCCCGTGGCCCGCGTAGTAGATCAACAGGTTGTCGGTCTGGTCCAAACCGGCGGCCAGATTGCGAAGCGCCATGGTGATCCGGCTCCTGGAGGCCTGCTCGTCGGTCAGCAGCACCACGTTTTTCTTCTTGAAACCGTACTGTTGGACGAGGACATCCCTCAAGGCGGTGGCGTCCTTGACCGCGGTCCGCAGCGGGTTCCACTCCTTGTATGCGTCAATCCCAATGATCAGGGCGTAGTAATTGCCCCATCCGTTGAGGGCGGAACCGGGATCGGTCGTAACGGTAAGGCCCCGGCTCCGGGCGGCAAAGGAAGGAGATGGAAAAGAGAACATGAGGAAAAGAACACAGACGGCGATGACGGCTCGCTTCATGGTTCGCTCCGCAAAAAGCACTCCCGTTCGGGACCATTTAAAGCAAACATTAAACCTGTCTCATAGCGCTTTCGCCTTGGAATGACAAGCCTGATCCTCATTTTGAGCCCGTACGCAAACGACCGGTGACAATCCGGAAAGGTGCGATGGGCGCCGTCGGTGCCGGCGGGGGGCCGCATCGCTTACAGACGGGAGAGAAACGCCTCGGCCTCCCGACGGATCCGGCGGCGTCTTTCTGAAGACATCCGCTCCAGATTCCGGTATGGGATCGTCATCCGGGGATTTCCGGCAAGCTTCTGTCGATTTTCGATGAGAAAATACCAGTACAGGTAATTGAAAGGGCAGGCGCTTTCCCCCAACCGGGTCTTCACGTCGTAGGGGCAGCCCTTGCAGTAGTCCGACATCCGGTCGATGTAGGCCCCGGAGGCGGCATAGGGCTTGGAGGCCAGAAGGCCGCCGTCTGCAAACAGCGCCATCCCGTGGGTGTTGGGAAGCTCCACCCACTCGAACGCGTCGGCATAGACGATCAGGTACCACTCTTCCACCTCGGGGGGCGACAACCCGGCCAAAAGGGCGAAGTTTCCGGTGACCATCAGCCGCTGAATGTGGTGGGCGTATGCGTTTTTCCGGGTGGCTTCGATGGTTTCGCGAAGACATTTCAGGTCGGTCTTCCCCGTCCAGTAAAACGCGGGAAGCGGGCGCCCGGCACCGAAGAAATTTCCCCTTGCATAGCCAGGCATCTTCAGCCAGTAGATGCCGCGGATGTATTCCCGCCATCCCAGGATCTGCCGGATGAACCCTTCGACCGCCGCAACCGGGGCCGATCCGGCTTCATAGGCCGCCAGCGCCGCCTCGCAGACCTCCCGCGGCAGCAGCAAACCGATGTTGAGGTACGGAGACAGCACCGAATGAAACAGGAAATCCTCGCCGGATTTCATCGCATCCTGAAAATCGCCGAACCGGGGCAGGCATTCGGAGATGAAGTGATCGAGGGCTTCGAGCGCGCCTTGCCGGGTCACCGCCCAACGAAACGGCCGCAGATCGCCGAAGTGGTCGGCAAACTGCCGGTTGACGAGCTCGAGAACCTCCGCGGTGATCTTGTCCGGCTTGAAGGCCCGGCGGTTCGGGATCGAGACGCCTTCTGCAAGCGCCTTGCGGTTTTCCGTATCATAGTTCCATTTTCCGCCTGCGGGCTTTTTACCCTCCATCAGCCATCCGGTCGTTTTCCGCATGCGGCGGTAAAAGTGCTCCATCCGAAGCTGCTTGCGCCCCTTTGCCCATTTTTGAAACTCATCCTTTCGACAAAAAAAGCGATCGTCTTCCCGGATGTCCACCGGGAGGCCGAACCGGTCCTGCCAGCCCTGTATCGCCTCCCGGACCCGCCACTCGCCCGGTTCGGTGGCGACGATCCGCCCCACTTCATGGCGGTCCAGCGCGCGGGACAACTCTCCGGTAAACGACCCGGTGTTTTCATCGTCATCGAGCCGGACGTAGTCTACCGGGATCCCTTCTTTTCGAAGCGACTCGGCAAAATGCCGCATCGCCGAAAGCACGAGTGCAATCTTCTGCTTGTGATGCCGCACATAGGTGGTCTCGTCTTGCACTTCCACCATCAGCACGACATCGTCTGCGGAATCGATGCCCTGCAAGGCGCTGACGCTTCGGCTCAGCTGATCTCCCAATACGAACCGCAAGGTTTTCACGAATCGCGATCTCCTCGGGCTTACCCCTGCACCATTGGCGCACCGCCCCCAAACAGCGAAAACAGCAGCACCAGGACCACCGTCTGGATGATCCACCCGATGGCACAGACGCCCAGGGCGCGAAGGGTGCTGGTGTAATCCAGGGCCTGGCGAACGGCGATGACCATGGCCACCAGCATCCAGACCGATGCGGCCAGGGAAATCAGGGCTCCGATTCCCGGCACGATGGCAAACACCCGCAGCACGCCGGGGGCGCTCGAAAACCCGATCGTCCGCAGCAGTTCCTTGTGGTCGGCGCGGGTCTGCGGCTCCGGCAAAAAGCGGGTCCCGATGAAGTAGGTAAGATACGCCCAGATGTACCAGCCGGCCAGCGCCAGGAGGGTTCCGACGAAAATGCCGGCGACCCCGACGGTTCCAATGGTCCCGACGCCGGCGGCGACACTGGATAGAACCACGACGCCCATCGCCTGGCCCATTGCGCCGGGATCGGCTTCCACCTCTTCGTAGAGGTGAACGTCCAATTTTGCTGCACGGATCATTCGTTGCTGAAAATTGCTCATGGGGCTGTCCTCCCTTGAAAAAAACGCTTCATCACCTCCCGGTAGATCACCAGCTTCTGAACGTCCTGGGTCCCCTCGGCCAGCGAAACGGCCCAGGCGTCCAGTGGATACCGGTGGATCGGATGGTCTTCCATGACCGAGGCCGCACCGAACAGATCCGCGGCCCACGGCCCGACCTTCCGGGAAACATCCACGCAAAGGTATTTGGCCAGTGATGCCTCCAGCCGAAAGTCGCCGCCGGCATCCATGGCGTTACAGGCCTTGTAAAGAACCAGCCGGGCCGCCTCGATCCGGGAATACAGTTCGGCGATCTCGAAAGACTTCGCCTGGTGCGCGGCGATCGGGCGGCCGAAAACCGTTCGCCTCGCCGCATGGGCCACGGCGCGCTCGAAGGCGCCTTCCGCCGTTCCCAGGGCAAGGCCGCTGATCGGCACCCGGCTGTGGGTGAACACCGACAGCACCTGGGGAAGGCCCCGTCCCCGTTCTCCCAGAAGATGATCGTCGCTCACGAACACCTCGGAAAACACCAGCCGCGTCAGATCCGAAGGGATCCAGACCCGTTTGTCGAGGCGCTTTCGGGTCACGCCGGCTGTGGACAGGTCCACCAGAAACATGGAGATGCGCCGGTTGCGTTCGGCTTCGGGATCCGTGACGGCGGTCACTACCGCAAGATCGGATAGGAGCCCGTTGGTCACATAGGCCTTGCGGCCCTTGAGCACCCAGCCGCCGTCGACCTTTTCCGCGGTCATGCCGATGCCGGCGGCATCGCTTCCGGCGCGGTTTTCGCTGTTGGCCATGCAGAGCAGAAGCTTCCCGCTGCAGGCGGCCTCGCCGTAAGACGAAATCAGGGCTTGCGATCCAAAAAGCCGAAGCGCCGTCAGCCCCAGGTCCGAAACGATCAAGAGGGTCACGGCAAATCCCGGTGACTCTTTGGCGATCCGTTCGAGGATCCGGGTTTGGCGACTTCCCGAATAGGGGATCATCTCGCCGCTGCGCCACCGGGCCCCGAGCCACCCGGCCCCGCCCATCTGCGCGAAGATTTCCCTGGGCACCGCGTTTTCCCGGTGCCAGGCGGCCAGATGCGGCTGGATCTGCCCGGCGAAAAACGCCTCGAAGGCGGCCATATCCGGATCCGTTCGATCATCAGCGAATGGATTCACGAAGGACTCCTCTGTTTTGGCGCGTGATGCACCGTGTCCGGCAGGGCGGCAATGGGTGCCGCCCTGCCCTTTTTGGAGGACACCCCGCGCGCAGAATAGGACACGAAAAGCGACGCGCCGGGTATCGGCACCGATTTTCTACCGATCTACCATCAGCACCAGGCGAAAGCCGAGAGCCGGTCCGCAGTCGGTCTCCCGGAAGGCGAAGCGCCGAGCGCACCGGGCACTCCATGCGTCAAGGTTCCAGCTCCCGCCCCGGATGGCCCGGTCCGGACCGGGGTCTTCGATCACCGGGTCGGTTCCGTGGTGAACCCGGTAGGCGTCTTTTCGGAATGAATCCCTGCACCATTCCCAGACGTTGCCGCTCAGGTCATGGAGTCCGAGACCGTTGGGTTTCCGCCCGGCCACCGGGTGAGGCATGCCGTCGCTGTTTTCCCCGTACCAGGCAACGGCGTCGATGTCGTCCCCGCCCGAATAGCGCTCGTCTTTCCCGCCGCTGCGGGCGGCATACTCCCACTGGGCCTCGCTGGGCAGCGAAAACCGGCGACCGCCGGATGCGGCACAGAGCTTTTCGACAAAGGTCTGCACCTGGGCGTAGGTCACATTCTCCACCGGGTTGTCCCGGCCGGGAAAACGCGACGGATTGTCTTCCATGAGTCGGTCCCAGTGTGACTGCGTCACACAGGTCTTGGCGATGAAAAATTCGGTCAGATGTACCGCGTGCACCGGCTGCTCATTTTCGATCCCCTCACCGAAGGTGTCACCCATCCGATATTCACCACCCGGAAGGCAGATGAACTCCAGGCCGGTCACCGGCTCCACGAATCGTCCGGCCGGGGCGGAAACGCCGGACTTTTCGTTTTCCGTCGCACAGTGGGGGCAGCTACCGTCCGCAGATGCCAGCCGCCGGCCGCAGGACTTGCACAGCAACGGCGCCTCGCACTCCGGACAGCGTTTCCAGTTTTCCCTGACCGGCCGTCCGCAGCCGGGGCAGACCGCCCCGGACAGGGGGGATTCACAGGCCGGACAGATCTTCCAGCCCGGCTCCACCGGTTCACCGCAGGAGGAGCAGGCCATTCGTTGCTCAACCATATGCCATTGCACCGTTCTTGTTCTTGGTTTCTTGGGGCGGCATCTCCGGATAGAAGGCCGGGAGGCTGGGATGCCAAGGCAGTTGAGATGCGCAATGTGCCCCGATTATCCCACCGGCTCAACGATTTTGCCTTGGACTTGAGCCATCCTTGGCATCCCGGCCTACCGGCATCCCAGCCTCCCGGCGGCGCGAAACGCCCTAGAGCACCCACCCGGGTCTGGTTTCGACGGTTTGCCGGACGAAATCGAAAATCCAGCCGTCCAGTTCCGGCTCCAGGTAGAACCGGGGGTAAAGCAGGTTGTCTTCGGGGTCGATCAGCCCCTTTTCCCGAGCGATCTCGGCAACCCGGGTTTCCGGGTAGATTCGGATGCCGACGGTCATCTTGACCATGTCCAGGTACAGGCGTTCGACAAAAGCGATGCTTCGTTTCACCGATTCCCGGGTCTCCCCGGGTCCGCCGAGCAGGAGAAATCCCATCTGCCGTATTCCGGCCTCTGCCAGCAACTGCGCGGCCGCTTGGATCTGCTCCGGGCCGAATCGTTTGTTCATCGCAGCCAGGATCTGCGGATCCCCGCTTTCAAAGCCGAGGCTCACTTCGCAGCAGCCCGCCGAAGCCATGTCCCGCACCAGCTCCCTGGAGACTTTTCCCGGGTAGAGGATGCAGCGCCAGGAGATGTCGACCCCCTCTGTCGTTATCCTCCGGCACAATGAACGGGCGAAAGACTCGGGCAGATTGAAGGTGTTGTCGACGAAAAAGACCTTCCGAAAGCCTGCCGCAGCCCAGTCTTTCAGAAAGGCGACTGCAGCGCCCTCAGCGCGGCGGCGGATCGTGCCGCCCTCGATGGCCGGGGTCGAGCAGTAGCTGCAGGTCAGGGGACATCCCCGCCGGGTCTGAACCGGGAGCCAGAAATCCGGGCTCCGATACGCCGGGCTCGGGAACCATTTCGGGCTCGGCGGGGAAAAGCGATCCAGATCCGGGATCCGCTCGACCGGAATCGAGCGGGAACGGCCGCGCAGAAAAACACCGGCAAGTTTTGCCGGGTCATCTCCCTTTTCGAGGGCATTTACCAGGGCAACAAAGGCGCCCTCCCCCTCTCCACGGATCCCCATGTCCGCCCCGAGGTGGTCCAGGCAGGCCTGGGGGAAGATGCTGTATCCCGGGCCGCCCAGCACCACCGGGGCCGCGCAGCGCTCCTTGCAAAGCCCCACCACCGGTCGCACGCCTTCCAGAAGAAACCGGGGGTGCTGCATGTTCTGGTCGTCGATGTTGCGGACCGAGATGCCGATCACCCCGGGTGTCTCGGCGGCAATCGCCGCCTCGACGGCAGCGGAAGGATCCTTTTCGACCAGCAGGTCGACAAGACGCACCCGGTGGCCGGCCGACTCCAGGGCCGCGGCAACGCAACCAAGCCCCATGGGGATGGCGGGCATGTTGATCGTTTCGGTATTGGCCGATATCAGAAGAACCTTCACGGCTTCCCTGCTTTCTTTGCTTCGGGCGGCTGGGCACGGCCTTTCAGGCCATCGGCCGAAGCCGGCGCCGCTGAAGCACAGCCCCCCATCGGGCTGTTGAAAAAAACCATGGTATTTCCTTCGCTGCGATGACCGTTCGACGGGGTCTTCAGACGGCCCGATCGTAACGCCATTTGTGTTCGAGCGCTATATTAAATCAGGTTGGCAGACCGACGACGGGTTGCCCTTTGATCCTTCACGGTGGACCGGGGTTTTTCCGGCAATCAGTTGTCCGGGAAGCGCCGGCCGTAGATTTTGGCGATGCTCTCCCGGCTGAACTGGTATTTCGTGTTGCAGTTGTGGCACCGAAGCTCCAGGGGGAAAGGGCCGTTTTCCCGGATGTCCTTCAATTCGTCTATGGGAAGCATCATGAGCAGCCCCCGGATCCGTGTGCGACTGCAGTGGCACATGAACTCGACCCGCTTGTCGTCGGTAAACCGGGGATGAAATGCCGCAAACCAGGATTTCACCAGCTTTCTGGGGTCGCCGTTTCGGGTAAACGACAGCCCGATCTGAGGCAGCGCGGTCACCGTTCCTTCGAGCCTTCCGGCCGTTTCCTCGTCGGCGCCGGGCATGGCCTGCAGGAAGAGGCCCCCTGCGCCGGCCACATTTCCCTCCTTGTCAAAATCGATCCCCAGGCGGAAAGCCGTTGGGATCTGCTCGGATTCGAGGTGGTAGCAGGCCAGGTCCTGGGCCAGATTCCCATGTCGCAGGATCACCTGGCTCGTGAAGGGGGCTTTCGCATCCCGCTGATACCGGGTCACCGAAAGCAGTCCGGCACCGAAAAAGGGGGCGAGGTCCGTATCCTCCAAAGGTCGGTCGATCGGAATCGGAACCCGTTTCAGGTATCCCCGGACCTCGCCGAACGCGTTGGCCTCGACCACCAGCCCCTTGACGGGCCCCGAACAGTCGATTTTCAGCACGATCCGCTCGTCGCCCTTGAGCCCGGCGGCCATGAGCGCCGCCCCCAGGTAGGCTCTTCCCAGGACGAGGGTTTCCAGGATGCCCAGTTCGTGGTTCGCCCGCATTTCATTGATCATGCGCGTTCCGTGCAAAATGGCGCCGCGCACGCTTTCATCGGCCATCATGAACCGGTGCACCCGGTCTCTGGCGCTGGCTTCGTATTGCTCCTTGGGCGTGTTTCCGTATCGCTTTTTTTTCCTCACGCAAGCTCCTCTTTGGATGGGGATCGGCGGACGGGCTGCGGAGGCTCGTCGTCAGCCCGCCGGCGCACCATCGGCGCTGCGGATACCCCAATGGTTTTCCCCCATCCTAATGCACTTGTCGGGCGTCGTCAAAATCGGGAATCCCGGGGCGCGGGCACTTTCTCGCCGGGACGGTAGTATCTTTCCGGGTCCCTCACCAGAAGTGGATGTAATGGGCAGCAGCGAAACGGGGCTGGACAGCCGCCGGCCCCCGGGATATGGTCCGGTTCCGGATCGCAACCAGAAAGGGGGGCCGTCGATGGCCAACCGGCTGAAGCCAATTCCCAATCGCGAGGACCATCACTGTTTTGCCTGCGGACCTGCAAACGACTGCGGGCTGAAGATGAAGTTTTTCACCGACGACCAGGCCGTGTTTTCCTGGCTCGAGGTCGCCGGCCATCACCGCGGATGGGACCGCCTCATCCACGGCGGAGTTACCTCCACCATCCTGGATGAAATCATGAGCTGGGCGGCCATCTACCTCCTGAAAAAAGTGATCCTGACCAAACAGATGACCGTGGAGTTTCTGCGGCCGGTCACGGTGGGCTCCCGCCTGCGTGCCGAAGGACGCGTTCGGGACATCAGCAAACCGCGGGAGGCGATCATGGAAGGCCGGCTGTACGACGACCGGGAAACCCTTTGCGCCCGCTCCGAAGGCCGCTATGCGCTCCTCGAGCCGAAGGTCGCCGCCAAATTCAACCTGATGGGGGCAGAAGCCCTGGAGGACA
>JASFPT010000139.1:0-10245 GCA_050115795.1 Desulfobacterales bacterium | reverse complement strand
GACGGTCGGAACCGGCTTGAAAATCGGGCTCGAACCGATGATCGCCCACAACCGGGTGTAGGGACCCACCCGACCCCTGCCGATCGTAATCGTCCCGTCTGCAAATATGGAATACGTATCCCCTTTTTCCAGATAAACGCCGGTATCCATCATCGAGGGTCGGGAACTCAAAACGGTCACGTGCTGATATTGATCCACGATGCTCGGCAGCGGATCGGGCATCGGCAAAATCGGCCTCGAAAAACACCCGCTGATCAGGAAACAAAAAAAGACGGCAACCACGCCCCGATTATTCGAAATCCATCCGCCCATTGATTTACCTCTTTTCATCCAGCGCCTATCGCGTCGGTTGGGCTGAACGTGTAAAGCCCAACAATCTCGGTTACTCCCCAAATTCGCCCGCATCGATCTTGAGGGCGGGTGCAGTGCCCCGCCCTGCCGTCATTCCCCCGGAGGCGGGACGCCAGCCGGGTTGCTGGGCTTCTGCTCTCAGCCCAACCGGCGAGATGCAAACCGACCCGGCCGTTTACGATATCGCCTCCGTTTCTTTTACCTGCGCCTCCAACGCGAAGAACTCTTCGATCGTTTCCCCGAAGGGGCTGTCGGTGAGCGGACGCAGGTCTTCGCTGGAGCGGATTGCGCGGGCAAGCGCCCGGGCGAGTATCCGTTTCTGACCGGCGAAGAGCCGGATCAGGGTCTGGAGAATGAAAAAGGAGAGAAACAGTGCGATGGCCAGCATCAACAGGGTGTGCAGAAAAAAAGCCACCGGCAGGAAGCGGCCGGCGATGTAGTCGGCCACGGTCATCCAGCCGGCGTGCAGCAGCACGGCGACCGCCGGCAGGTTCAGCAGGAGCTGGAGCACGGGGTGGCTCAGGTGCGATGCGGACCGGTCGATCTCGGCAAAGAGGGAATCCTCCCATCGGCCGGAGAGGGCGTCTAACCGCCCGCCGAGATCCGGGAGCATCTGATCGAAGCGGCGCACCGCCGGATCGAAGTCCCCTTTGACCAGGGTCTCTGCAATGGGCGGCCACCGCCGGGCCAGGGCGGAACGAACGCTCTTGACGGCCGCCTGGAATGCGCCGGCCCCGCCGACCGGGTTCTTGCCCGAACGGCCGCCTCCAGATAGAAGCGCCCCCGCCCGCCCCCGCATCAGGGCGGCCACACCGGAGCCCAGGGCCAGCAGCCGTGCCCAGGTGGCCGTCAACCAGCCCACCGGGCCGACCCACCGCTGGGCGAGCCGGCCGTAAAGGGCGGTGTGGATTTCGGCCCGGACGTCGGAGACTTCCTGTTCGAGGGATTCGAACCCGCTTTTGGCAGCGGTTTGTTCCGCCTCCATCATCGATTCGGCCGCCCGACGCACCGCGTCCCGGTCTTTTTCCACGGCGATGCGAACCTGCTCTTCGATGTAGGAAAGCAGCCGCCCCGCATTGGTCAAGCGGCGGTCGACCACGAATCCGGCCTGGTTGAATGCACCGAAAATCCGGTCGTGAAGCTCCTCGAACTGGTCAAAATCGTGGCGCGGTGTTGCCGACGGATCCCAGGCCGGGTCGTTCAGGTGGCGGCGGGCCGAGGTGCAGAATACCGTGTCGACGTCACGCGACCAGGCGCCTTGCAGGTGGGCGGAAAACTCCGGCAGGATGCGTTGGGCAAGCTCCTGTTCTGAAAGCCGGTCGCAGCGGTTGAGCACCGCCAGCAGCGATTCCCCGTCGAAACGCTGCACGTAGGGGGCCAGAAAGTCCACGTGATCCCGCCGCTTCGGGTTTTCCGCGTCGAACACGCAGAGGAGCACGTCGCTTTCGCCGATCACCCGGTCGAGAACCTCCCTGTGCAGCTCCGCCTCCCGGCTGTCGGTGTCCGGGGTGTCGACCAGGATCAGGTGCTCCAGGGCGCCGGCCGCAGCGGTGGTGCGCATGCGGACCTGGGCCCCGCCGATGCGGTCGCTGAAGGCATCTGCATCGTCGCGGTCCTTTCCGAAAACCACCACGTCCCGGGTGGTGGGTCGGTCCACGCCCACCGGTGACAGGCCGTCGACGCCGGCCAGGGCATTGAGCAGGGTCGACTTTCCCGAACCGCTGGGGCCGATGAGGGTGACGACCAGCTTCCGCTCGAGCCGCCGGCCGATGGCATCCACCAGCCGGGCGGCCTCTGCTGCCTGATGGGCGAGATTGACGGACGGGCGCCAGATCGACAGGCGCTCGAGCCGGCTTCGGTACCCCTCGATCCGGTGGCGGATGGCTGCCAGTCTGCCGGCGGCCTGGAGCCTGTGCTCGGTTATGTCCTGGAGATTGCGGTTTGGCATCGGGCCAGATCCTTTTCAATGTCGACGGCAAGGGTTTCGGCCTCGCCGATCGCCTCCCGGCCCGCCCGGATGATCGACCCGGTGATCTCGGCCTCGAACAGCTCCCGGACGGCGTCCAGCTTCGTACTGAGCCAGGCCCGGGCGATCGGAACGAGCAGGGACTCGAGCTGCTGACGGTCGGCGGCCTTCATGCCGCTGGTGGCCGGTATCGCCACCAGCGCAACCAGGTCGTGCAGGCCGAACAGGCCGGTGAGCTTGACCTTGATGCCGGCGGCACCGACCGGGTCTCCGGTGTGAAGAATGTAGGTGACGGCCGCCGTGGCCGGCAGAATGTTGAGCAGGGCCGAAAAGGTCTGCCGGACCTGGTCCCACAGGCCCATCCGCTTTCGAAGCGATTCGGCCAGGTCGGTCAGCTCCCGGTCCAGTTCTTCGGAAAATTCGAGGATGTCGCTTTTTTTCGCCATGAGCGCATCGACGATCTCCTGCCAGGGCCGGGCCTCCAGCCTGCGGCGCTCGGCGGCGACCGCCTCCGGAGCAGGCACCCGGAACAGGATCTCGCCCTTGTCGTCGGCCGCCTCCACGACAGGCCCGCCCACACCTTCTGCCGAGGTCTTCATCCGCCGGACCGACGGATCCTGCAACGGACCGGCCACGCTCACTTCCGGCCCCACCGCCTGGGCGTAGAGCCGGTGCAGGGCGTCGAGCAGATCCTCCTCCACCGCCGTTCTGAACTGTCGCCCGGCGGCGGGCGGCGCCGGCGAAGGCGCTTTGCGCGCCCATTTCACGGCGGTCATGATCAACCGCAGCGGGGCCTCCACCACGCTTCCGGCCCTTCGCATGAACCGGATGTGGGCCGGATCCGTGGCCATCCAGATGTCGGCGAACCGCCGCATGACCTCGTCCATCGGGATCTGGCGAAGGGCATCGGCGACGCAGCGGCTCTGGGCCAATTGAAGCGCATCCAGATACAGGCTCAGCTCCGCGCGGACGGCTTCGGCGGCGGACATCGTGGCGCGGATCGCATCGAGCACATCCGATACGATCGCATCCTGAAGCTGCCCCCGCTCCTTTCGCGGGTCGATGGCGATCAAGGTTGGAACAAGATTTTGCGAGAAAGGCGGCACAGGCCGGAGGGACATCGCCCGGCCTCCGGAGGCCACTTCGTTGTCCTCGTCGGCCCGGTAGATGCCCAGCACCGCATCTTCGGCCTCTGCCTCGTACAGGTTTCGGGCAGCGACCATGGCATGGTCACGAACCTGTTCATCGGAAAAGCTCGGATATGCCCGGTAGACGAGCAGGCAGCGGCGCCGACCGATGCCGGTCAGCATCCGGGAGATGAAATCGGTATTGTCCCGGTTGTTGTAGTTGGAGTTGGTGAAGATGTAGATCAGCAGATCGGCGGCCTCCAGGGCCTGGCGGGTCGTCTCCCGGTTGACGTACGCCCCGCGGGAGCCGGTGTCGAAATCCGGCGTGTCCATCAGCAGCAGGTCGGCGGGCAAGACCTCGGAGGCGGCATAGACGGGGCATCCGACTTGCGTGAGCTGGTCCGGGGACTCCATTGGCTCCGGCAGGCATCCGAAAGGGGCAAAGAGGACCGACACGAGGTCCTCCCGGTCGAGGGTGGCCTGCCGCCCGCAGACCAGCACCCGCCGGTTGATCCCGGCGCTGCCGCCGGTCGGAGAAATCGCCGCGCCGGCCAGGGCATTGAACAGCGTCGATTTCCCCGAGGACCCGCCCCCGCAGATGGCGGCCACCAGCGGAAAATCCGGAGAGATCCGCGGCAGCAGCTTGCTGTCGAACACCCGTTCCCATCCTTCGGTACCGGCCGGAGGGGCCACGGACAGGCGGCTGCACAGGCGCGGGACGGCCTGCCGGAGGCGCACAAGCGCCGCTTCCTGCGCGTTGAATTTCCCCTTTTCAAATCGCGTTCTGTTCAATGATGGGATCGCCTGTAGCCGGTTCGCATTGGATGAGCTGCGGTTCGGATTTTGTGGTTTTTGGTGTGTGGTAAGATACAGCCGAAAGTCCAGGGTTCATGGCGGCAAAGATATTGGGATAGCGGTTTTCGAGTTCCCAAAGGTGGTTCCAAATAAAAGATCCGAATTTTTCCCCACGAACCGCAAACGACAAACCACACACCGTTCGCTCTATATCACAGCCCCTGGAAACAAACCAAAAACCGGGGCAATTTCCCCTGCTTCCCTTTTGTCCATGGGAATGTTATAGGAGCGCACCGGGCACCATCCACAGACAAGAGACAAGGGCAGCGAACCCATGATCCACCGGGCCGCCATCGGCGACGTCAAATCGATTCACCGCTTGCTCCAGTTTTACGGCAACCGGGGGGAGCTGCTTCCCCGACCGCTGAGCAAGCTCTACGACCACGTGCGCGATTTTTTCGTTTACCGGGAGAAGGCCGGGGGGGCGTTGCTGGGCTGCTGCGCCCTGCAATTCTGCTGGGAGGATCTGGCAGAAATCCGCTCGCTTGCCGTGTCACCGGAGCACGTCAACCGTGGCATCGGACGCCGCCTGACCGGGGCCGCCATCGAAGAGGCCCGCGCCTTCGGCGTCCGCCAGGTATTCACGCTCACCTACCGCCCCGACTTTTTCCGCCGGTTCGGCTTCCATCAAATCGACCGCACCGATCTGCCCCTCAAGATCTGGTCGGACTGCATGCTGTGCGTCAAATTCCCGGACTGCGACGAAACCGCCATGATGCTCACGCTGTAAAATCGAGGCAGCGATTTTATCCGTAGATGACGTTGACCGGGATGGGATCGTGCCGACGGACGCCCGGCCGGGGCATCAGCAACTGGGAGTCGACGGTGAGCCAGTTCAGGTCGGGTTTGATCTCCCGCAGTTTTCCGTCCTCGGGCGGCCTTGCGTAGTCCGTCAGGTAATAGCTGGTCTGAAGGATGAAGATTCCCTCTTTTCCCTCCCGGGCGATTCGGTAGTTCTTTCGAAAGGTCTGCGGCTTGATGCCGTTTGCTTCTGCCAGGGAGTTGGCAAACTCTGGGAGGAGTTTGATCAGAACGTATTTGGAGACACCGCGCTCGGATATTCGAATCAGGGCCCGGCTCTCGCTGCTGCCCACGTAAACGGTGGTGATGCACGGCACCCGCCGCATGTATTGGGCGGCTACGCTGGCCGCCGTTCGACGGCCGCCGGCCATCGAGGGAAGGCCGTAATACTCGAAGAACTTCTTCTGGATGTCCTCCCCGTACTTTTCGCCTTTTTCGTAGAGATCCTTGGAGATGTAGCGCAGAAACCGGGCCATGTCTTCGGCGGCCTCCGCGATGGGCCAGTCGACGCGCACGTGAAAGTGGGACAGCACATACCGGTCCCGGGAGGTGCCCTCATCCCGCTGGATAAGAAGCGCATAGTCGACCGGCATCAGAATGTTGATGAAATCGAAGAACTGGACCGACTCGAGATACTTCTGGTTTCGGTCGAAACCGTCGTCGAGCGGAAGCGACTTGGAGCTGAGCAGATTTTTTTTGGTGCTCTTGTTCGAATCGAAAAAACGGATGTATTTCTTGTGCTCCTTCGGGATGGAGTCCTCAACGAAAAGCACCAGCGCCGACTTCTGGCATTCGTATTCGAGGTCCGGTATCCGGGCCCGGGGCTTGAGCTCCCGCATTTCGACAAAGGGATAGGGTTGCTTCTCTTCACAGAACCGCTGGTAGGAATCGATCAGCGTGTAGCGGATCATGAATTGATCGAGCTGGTCCCTGAGCAGCTCGTAGTAGGAACGCCGGAGCTTGTTCTTCTGGCTGAGCGCCTCTCTGACAATCCAGTGGGCTGCCACCGTCACCTCCGGAGGGGTCCGAGTTTTCGCAAATCGCGGCCGACGGGTGCCGTAAAGGGCCGCCGGCTGGAAGCAGAATTCGACGTGTTGATATTAATACTGTCATTTTAGATAGTTGTCAATGACCAAAACCGAACCCGCTGGTAGTAAAAAACGCCAACGGGCGCCCTGCGCCGTTCCGCGGCCCGGCCCTTACGAACCGGCACCTTCCTGACAGGCCTCCAGTGCAGCCACGGCCGGCAGGGTTTTGCCTTCCAGAAGCGCGAGAAACGCCCCGCCGCCGGTGGAAATATAGGAGACCCGATCGGAGGCACCGGCCTTGTGGACCGCGGCATCGGTGTCGCCCCCGCCGATGATCGTCAGCGCATCGGCGCCGGCGACCGCCTCGGCCATGGCCATTGTGCCCCGGCTGAAAGGATCCATTTCGAAAACCCCCATTGGCCCGTTCCAGATGATCGTTTTTGCATCCTTGAGTACTTCCCGAAACAGGTTGCAAGTCGCCGGGCCGATGTCCAGGGCCATCCAGTCTTCGGGCATCTCCTGAACCGGCACGGTCCTGGATTCGGCCTCTCGGTCCATGTCGACGGCGATCACCGCATCCACCGGCAGGTAGAATTTGATCCCCTCGTCGGCGGCGCGCCGCATGATGCCGACCGCGGCCTCCACCAGATCATCTTCCACCATCGATTTGCCCGTGGGAATGCCGGCGGCCTTTAAAAAGGTGTTGGCCATGGCGCCGCCGATGATGATCTTGTCCACGTGTCGGAGCATGTTCTCCAGGGCCTTGAGCTTGCTCGACACCTTGGCGCCGCCGATGATCGCAGCCAGGGGGCGCTCAGGGGCAGCCATGGCTTTCTCGAAGTAGTCGAGTTCCTTTTTGAGAAGCAGCCCGGCCCCGCACACCGGAACGTGCCGGCAGATCGCCGACACCGATGCATTCTTTCGATGGCTGACGGCAAAGGCGTCGTTGATGTAGACGTCGCAAAGCCGCGCAAGGGATCGGGCAAACGAGTCGTCGTCCTCCTGTTCCTCCTTGTGAAAGCGAAGGTTTTCCAGCAAGAGGACCTGCCCGGGGGACATCTTGGCCACCTGTTCCTCGACTGCATCGCCCACGCAGTCCGGGGCCATGGCGACTTCGGTTTCCAGCAGACGGCCGAGGCGGTTGGCCACAGGGGCAAGGCTCATCTCCGCGACCGGTTGCCCCTTGGGTCGGCCCAGGTGAGAGGCCAGAATGACGACGGCGTGACGGGCCAATGCATAACGGATCGTCTCAAGAACGCCGCGGATCCGGGAATCGTCCGTGATGTTCTGATGTTCATCGAGAGGCACGTTGAAATCCACTCGAATCAGCACCCGCTTGCCGTCGATGGAGATGTCCTTGATCGATTTCATGGCCATCCTCCCCTTTGAAAGGTGTTTCAGATAGGATATCGCAGAAGAAAAAGGGAAACGGTGAGAGCAGTTGAATGCCTAAAATGCCTAAAATGAACTAAAATGCCTAAAATGGATGTGACGCTTCGCTCCGTCATCCGGTTTGTGATGAAAGATGCCCGCCCGGCAACGGCAGTTTCGGCCGTTGCTGCCGAATCGATGATTGTGGGGCTGTTTCTTCCTTGCGCCTCAAACCTCCCAACCCCCTCCGCCGATCTCCGCCTAAATTTAGGCATTTTAGGCATTCTAGTTCATTTTAGGCATTTTTCTACTCTTTTTCCCTCCGCTTCCGATCCAGCGTTTTTTTCTTCGACCATCTCTCCAAAAAGCCCATCATGCCCCCCTGGTAGGCCCGATCCACCTGTTCTTCTCGAACCGCAAGGCCCTCCTTTCGGCTCATCGCATCCCGGAGGCACTCGGTCTTGAAGACACAGGCCCGGCAGGCCAGGGGCGATTCCCGAAGCCCGTTTTTGGTCATCGGAAATACGATATCGAGCCGGCCGTAGCAGTCCGGCAGCATGGGCTGCTTTTTTCCGGATTCGGACATGATTCAAACCCTTTCGAGAATATCGCACCGCGGCACCGGAGGCGAAGACCTCGGCGGCGATCACCTGGGCAGATCCCCTGGCGGCCTCACCCTCCGCCGGAGCCGAACTGCGTCAGTTCCTCGCAGAACCGGCGGATGATCCCCTGGTCGGCGAAGGAAAAATAGCGATTGTCCCCCACGATCAGATGCTCGTGCACCGTAATGCCCACCGCACCGCAGGCAAAGATGAGTTGGCGCGTCAGGGCCAGGTCCTCGGTCGACGGGGCAGGATCTCCGGAAGGATGGTTGTGCACGAAGATCAGCGCCGCGGCATGGCGCTCCAGCGCCGCGGCGACCACCTCCCGCGGATAGACGCTGCTGCCGGTCAGGGTGCCGACGAACAGGGTTTCAATGTCGGTCACCCGGTTCTTGGCGTCGAGGAAAAGAACCAGAAACCGCTCCCGCTTTGCGTCCCGGATGCGGTGGTATAGAAAGTCGAACAGCTCGGCGGAATTGCGGACCGGGTCGGTGCCGATCACCTTCTTTTCCAGGTACCGGTCGGCCACCGCCTTGATGAGCCGGAGCCCGAAAAGGTTCCGGGGGCCGATGCCCGGGACCTGCTGCAGGGCGCTTGCCGAGGCCTCCAGGACGCCCTGCAGGGTCTTGAACCGCTCCATGGCGGCCTTTGCGGCATCTTTGCAGTCCTTGCGGGGCGTTCCCAGGGTGAGCAACAGCTCGACGATCTCGTAGTCGTGAAAACCGCCGAGGCCATCGGCCAGAAAGCGGTCGCGAAGCCTTCCACGATGGCCTTCGCCTTTGTGGGAGGGTTTGCGGGGCATGGGGTTCTCTCGCTCGGCTGATGATGAAAAATGCCTAAAATGAGCTAAAATGCTTAAAATTTGAGGAGTCGCTTCGCTCCGTCATCCGGTTTGTGATGAAAATTACCCGCCCGGCAACGGCAGTTTTGATCTTTGCAGCCAAATCGATGGCTGTGACTGTGCCTTCCTTGCGCCTCACGCCTCCCGACCCCCTCCGCCGATCTGCGCCCAATTTTAGGCATTTTAGGCATTCCAGCTCATTTTAGGCATTTCCATCTCTATCCTCATCGAGTTCGGCCTTCAGGTCACGGGTCATCAGCCGCTTCAACGCCACCTCCGGCGGGGTGTCGTCGTAAAGGATATGGTAAATTTCGTGGGAGATGGGCATTTCCACCCCGAGTTCGCGGGACAGGTTGTAAACCGACTTGGAGGTCCGCACCCCCTCGGCAACCATGGTCATCTTGGACAGAATCTCGGAGAGCGTCTTTCCTTCTCCCAGTTGTTTACCGACCGTATGATTCCGACTGAGCGTGCCGGTGCAGGTCAGAATCAGGTCGCCCACGCCCGCAAGCCCCGAGAAGGTCCTCGGGTTGGCCCCGAGCCGGGCCCCCAGCCGCCGGATTTCGGCAAGGCCCCTGGTGATCAGGGCGGCCCGGGTGTTGAGCCCCAGACCGAGCCCGTCGACAATGCCGGCGGCGATGGCGATGATGTTTTTCACCGCGCCCCCGAGTTCCACCCCGATCACATCATCGTGGGCGTATACCCGGAAATAGGGAGCAGCAAACACCCGTTGGACCCGGTCGGCGGTTCGACGGTCCGAAGAAGCCGCAGTCACCGCAGTCGGAACCAGTCGGACGACCTCCCGGGCAAAGCTCGGGCCGGAGAGAACGGCAAGCCGGTCGGCCGAAAGGGTCGGGATCACCTGGCGAAGAACGCCGGTCATGGTCAGGTGGGTGCCGTTTTCAATCCCCTTGGAGGCCGAGACAACGATGGTATCCGGTGCAAGGCGCCCGCTGAGCCGCTCTGCCGTCTCCCGCATCACGTGGGAGGGGACGACCACCAACACCAGCGGCTTGTCCTTCACCACCGCCGCCAGGTCGCCGGACGGGGTGAGATTGTCGGGAAGGGACGCCCCCGGCAGAAAGCTTCGGTTCTCCCGGTGTTCGAGGATCTGGTTGACCACCTCCGGCTCATATACCCACAGATCGACTTCGTAGCCCTTGGTGCACAGCAGATGCGCCAACGCCGTCCCCCAGCTGCCGGCACCCACAACACCGATGCGCATGTCAAGCGGCGCTGATTCTTGTCGGGTTTCCATTTGGTAGTGCCTCGTTTCGAAGTGTTTGCCCCTGTCGGCAGCGCT
>JASFPT010000138.1:0-10296 GCA_050115795.1 Desulfobacterales bacterium | reverse complement strand
CATCCTCTCAGACCAGCTACCCATCGTGGCCTTGGTAGGCCATTACCCTACCAACAAGCTAATGGGACGCGGGCTCATCTCCAAACGGTAGCTTCCATGGAGAGACCACCTTTGATTCCAACGTCCGGAGACGTCGGAATATCATCCGGTATTAGCATCGCTTTCGCAATGTTATCCCCGATTCGGAGGAAGATTACCCACGCGTTACTCACCCGTGCGCCACTTTACTAGCTTCAGCAAGCTGAAGCGTTCTCGTGCGACTTGCATGTGTTAAGCACGCCGCCAGCGTTCATTCTGAGCCAGGATCAAACTCTCCAATTAAACTTGGAATGCATCCTGTCCTCGACCCGAAGGTCGAGGCCGGACACAAGGATCTCTCAATTGGGCCCAGCTTCTTTCATCTGCCACTATTTAGTTTTCAAAGATCAAAGGCCCGTTTCAAGGAAACGGAAATTGGCCAGAAAAAAACGGCCAGAAAATTACCGAAAGAGTTAATTTGTTACTCTTCCCGGTTGACGATGTCAACCTCTTTTTGGCCGTTATGCCCAAATTCAGCCGCGCGGTCTACCAGGCGCGACAATCTGGATATATAATCTCTGACCGATCCTTTTGTCAAGAAAAAAATTCATATTTCCATTTTTTTCTTGCCGCCTCAAAGAACTCCCCTTCCACTTCCGGAAGGCCCGCCCCTTGGGACGAAGGCGCTTTGTAGCGTGTCGATTATCCGGTGTCAACTCCTTTTTCACATAATTTTAACTTTTCAGACTGACCTTGTGAAACCGCTTTTTCCCGGCCCGCAGGGATATCTGCAAATCTTTGAAATCGCTCAATTTGACGAGATTGTCCACCGAATCCACGCGCCGGCCGTCGATGTAGGCCCCCCCTTGCTGGATCAGCCTGCGGGCTGCACCGCTCGAATCGGCCAGTCCGGTCAGGGCAAAGAGCTTGAATACCGGCATGCCGTCTCCGATCTCCGCTTCGGAAAGGATCGTCGTGGGAACCGATTCGTCGTTTAGCCGCCCCTCGCCCCGCGGGATGGTCGAGGACACCAGCAATTCCGGCGGGATCCGTCTTGCCCCGAACATCTTCTCCGACGCGATGAGGGCATTGACGGCTTCGGTCTGTCCGTGGGCGAGCCGGGTGGCCTCGAAGGCGAGGACGGCCTTTGCGGCATTCAGGTCTGCGCCGGCAAGGCTCCCGGCCTGGCGGATCTCCTCCATGGGCAGAAACGTAAACAGCGCCAGGAACCGCTCCACGTCCGGATCGTCGGTGTTGATCCAGAACTGGAAATAGTCGTAGGGGGAGGTGCGCTCGGCGTCGAGCCAGACCGCCCCCTTATGGGTCTTTCCCATCTTGATCCCGGTGCTGGTGGTGATGAGCGGAAAGGTGATGCCGAAGGCGGAAGCCTGCCGCATTCGACGGATCAAATCCACCCCGGCCACGATGTTCCCCCACTGGTCGCTGCCGCCCATCTGGAGACGGCATCCATGGGAGTCGAAAAGCGCGAGAAAATCGTAGGCCTGCAGAACCATGTAGTTGAATTCGATGAAACTGAGCCCCTCTTCCGAATCGAGCCGCATGCGGTAGCTTTCGGCCTTGATCATGCGATTGACCGAAAAGTGGCGGCCGATGTCCCGCAAAAACTCGATGTAGTTGAGCGGAACCAGCCAGTCGGCATTGTTGAGGAGCAGCGCCTTTCCGCCGGAAAAATCGATGAAGCGGGACAGCTGCGCCTTGAGTCCGCGGGCGTTTTCTTCCACCTGATCGATGGTGAGCATCTTTCGCATTTCGGTCTTGCCGCTGGGGTCCCCCACCAGTCCGGTGCCCCCGCCCACCAGCGCGATGGGACGGTGACCTTCCCGCTGCATGTGGGCCAGCGACATGATGGGCACCAGACTGCCGACGTGCAGACTCGAGGCGGTAGGATCGAATCCGATGTAGCAGGTGACCGGCTTGGACTCGAACAGCTCGTGCAGCTCCTCGTCGTGGGTCATGCTTTCGATGAAGCCGCGCTCCTGCAAAATTTCGATTACGTTTGCCATGTGAAGCTTCCTGTCGCTGTTTTAAACTGCGCATGGCGCATAGGGCATGGCGCATAGCGCATAGAGAAAAAAACTGAAAGCCGCCCTTTTTTATGCCCTACGCCCTCTGCCCCATGCTACTTGTTCGCATATTCGACGGCGCGGGTTTCCCGAATCACCGTCACCTTGATCTGGCCCGGGAACGTCAGCGCCTCTTCGATCTTCTTGACGATGTCACGGCTGAGCAGAACCGCGTCTTCATCGCTGATTTTCTCGCTTTCCACAATGACCCGCAGCTCCCGACCGGCTTGTATGGCATAGGTGTTGGCAACCCCGGAGAAGCTGTTGGCAATGTTTTCCAGGTCCTCGAGGCGTTTGATGTAGTTTTCGAGCAGTTCCTTACGGGCACCGGGTCTTGCCCCGGAAAGGCTGTCGGCGGCCTGGACAAGCAAGGCGTATACCGTATTGGGGGGGACATCTTCGTGGTGGGCGGCAATCGCATGGACGACCTTCGGAGACTCTCCGAATTTTTTGGCCAGCTTGGACCCGATCAGCGCGTGAGGGCCTTCCACCTCGTGGTCGGCGGCCTTTCCGATGTCGTGCAGCAGCCCCATCCGCCTGGCCAGCTTCATGTTCAGTCCGAGCTCAGCGGCCATGACACCGCTCAGGAACCCGACCTCCACGGAATGCTGAAGCACATTTTGCGCATAGCTGGTTCTAAACTTGAGTCTTCCCAGGTATTGGACGAGCTCGTTGTGGATCCCGTGCACCCCCAGGTCAAAGGCCGCCTGCTCCCCGGCTTCCTTGATGGTTTGATCCACCTCCTGGCCCACTTTTTTGACGATGTCCTCGATCCTGGCCGGGTGAATCCGACCGTCGGCGATCAACCGCAGAAGGGAAAGCCGGGCGACCTCCCTTCGGACCGGATTGAAGCCGGACAGGATGACCGCTTCGGGCGTGTCATCGATAATCAGATCGATTCCCGTGGCCGCCTCCAGGGCCCGAATATTTCGACCCTCCCGTCCGATAATGCGCCCCTTCATTTCGTCGTTGGGAATCTGGACGACCGAAACCGTCCTTTCGGCCACGAAATCGCCGGCATAGCGCTGGATGGCGGTGGCAATGATCTTTTTGGCCTTTTTGTCGGCCTGCTCCTTGGTTTCATTTTCGATCCGCTTGATCAGCTTTGCCCCGTCGTAGCGGGCTTCGTTTTCCATGGCCCTCAAGAGAAGTTCCTTTGCCTGGTCGGCGGTAAGACCGGATATCATTTCCAATTGGCGCTTTTGATCTTCGATCAAATCGAGGTAGTGCTTTTCCTGTTCCGCTATGTGCCCCTCCCGGTCCCCGAGGTCCTTCTCCTTGTTGGAAAGTCCGGCCTCCCGCTGTTCGAGCTGGTCAAGCTTCCGGTCGATGTTCTCCTCTTTTTGAATCAGCCGCTTTTCCCGCTTTTTTAATTCCGACCGGGTCTCTTTCGTCTCGTTGTCAAAATCGCTCTTCATTCGAAAGAGAATGTCTTTGGCCTCGAGTTCCGCCTCCTTGATCAGCGTGTCCCGCTGGTGACGAGCATCTTCCACAATCCGATTCGATTCGCTTTTGGCGGCTTTGATTTTCTGAGACGATAGCGTCCCCTTGACCCAGTATGCGATTACGCCTCCGGCGACAAAGCAGATGAGCCCGATCAGCACGTAATATTCGGTCATTATCGGTTTCTCCTATAGAAGGGGGTGTCATCGAGCGCCGGTTCCACCCATGGGCGGCCGGCCCTTGATTTTGCGTCACAAGCACGACACAAACCGGTTTGCCTTCGCATCAGAAGAGCCGGCAGGCGATCCGATTGCCGTTTGTGTTGCGCATGTTTTGTAAACCGATGGGTCGAGCAAGGAGGAGGGATGGCTTGAAATGACCGCCTCAGGCAGCGGCGCATGTTGGGCACGGGTGCGCGGCGGTTCCTTTTCTCTGCGGCCGGGGATCGGAGGCCCCCGCCATTGTGCCGTGTCGGCAGGGTCTTTGAACCAGTTGTTCAAAGTGGGCGCCTTGTCGGCTTCTTTAGGCTTCTCTGTGCGTGCAGAGCTTGCTCACCGAAACCAGATGAAGGCTCCCTTTTGTTGAGTGTTGGGACAAAGAGCATCTTCCAATCACGAACACGGCAGGGGCATCTCCGAAAATCGACCTCAGCCGGGGGAATTCCGGGCGGAATACGATCCGAATATCTGGAAAGTCGTCAACCTCCCAGGTCAAGAAGGGGACCGAATCGATTCAGCGAAGGGCGGCCGGGTCCACGGCGTTGTCCAGGGTTCGGACCAAACGATCCGAACGCTGTTGAAGGTCCTCCAAAAACCGCACATGGCTTTTCTTCAGTTCGAAGTTCTCGCTGGCGATGTTCAATGCGGTCATAACCAGTATGGCCTGTCGTGTCACGTGCGGTGATTTTTCCAAAAGTTCCGTTTCGACCCGATCAACCTCGTGCACCAAAAAATCCGCCACCGCTTTTGCCGTAAGCGCATCGGCATCGGATTTAAAAGTAAACGGCTGCCCAAAAACTTCAATGGTTACAAACTGTTCCAAAGATTATTCGGCTTTGCCCTTCCCCGATTCGCACGTTCCGATCACTCCGACGGCGAATCTGCGATATCTTCCAGCCTGGTCAGCAGGCTGTCGACTTTGGAGCGGATCAGATCCTTTTCCGCCTGGTACCGCTTCTCCTCCTCTATCTTACTCTCCAATTCTTGTTCCAGTTGAGAAACTTTTTGATTCAGTTCCGAATTTGTCGATTGAAGTCGTCTGCAGACCTCGATTAGGCTGTCGACTTTCCGTTCGATATCCTCAAACTGCTTGATAACCAAGTCCGAGTCCAATCTTTTGTCCTTTTAAATTTTTTTCAATGTAATCTTTCGCCTACGTGAAAGTCAAGGGAATTTGTCCGTCGTGCCGTCCGGCTCAGGGGGTGCAACCCTCCGGTGACACTGGAAGATTCTTTTCACCCGCTCCAGTTCGTCCACGCTGTTTACCCCGAGGGTCTCATCCGGATCAGGAGTCCACAAAATTCCCATCCGCCGACCCTGCCGGTGGCCGATCCCCACGATGTCGGTCAGGTAATACTCGCTCTGGGCGTTTTCAGCGGAAAGCAGCGGCAGGGCTTCTGCAAGGAACCGGCGCTTCACACAATAAATCCCGGTGTTGATCAGGCCGATCCGTTTCTGCGTTTCGGATGCATCGGCCTCTTCCACGATGCCGATCAGTCGGTTGCCCTGTTCGGTCAAAATCCGTCCGTATCCGCTGGGATCCTCCATCTCGACCACGAGAACGGTCAGATCCCGATCGGCGCGGGTGTGGTCGTCAAGCAGCCGCTGGATGGTCTGTTTCCGGAGAAGGGGAACGTCTCCGTAAAGGATCACCACCTCCTCAACGGCTGGATCCAAAAAAGGGACGGCGCAAGAGACTGCGTGTCCGGTCCCGAGCTGTCGCTCCTGAAGCGCGAAGCGGACCGGGCAGGAAACCGTTTTCCTGACGGTTCGCTGAACCTCCGATGCCTGATGCCCGACGACGATCACCACCTTCTCTCCGGCAATTGTACAGGCGGTATCGGCGACATGGCTCACCATCGCCCTTCCTTCGATCTCGTGAAGGACCTTGGCCTTGTCCGATTTCATCCGTTTGCCGAGTCCGGCCGCCAGGATGATGATGCCGCAATTCGGCTTGTTGCCTTTCATAGACCGACTCCCTGATCGTAAAAAAAGGGCAGACCGTCTGTGACTCGGTCTGCCCTTGTTATGGGTCTCTGGTCGGCCGGTGATACAGCGGCAGCCGGCCGGGGCGATTGGTGGAAAAAACAGGGTTGAACGTATCGGCGATCGGATTTAGGCGGCTTCTCTTCTCCCACTTTCGGCGAGTTTCAACCGCTGAAGCGCCCGTTCGAGGGCAGCCCGGGCGCGCGTGTAGTCGACCTCCTCTTTGCGGGCCTCTTCGGCCAGTCGTTTTTGCGCGCGTTCCAGGGCGGCCCGGGCCCGCTCAATGTCGATATCCCGGCGCCGCTCTGCGGATTCGGCCAAGATGGTGACCTTGTCGGGCAGCGCCTCGGCAAAACCACCGCTGACAAAGATGCGCCGCTCTTGACCGCCGGCCTCCACGTACCGAACGATGCCGACCTTCAAGGTCGTCAGAAACGGGGTGTGCCCCACCAGGACGCCGAATTCCCCCAGCGATCCGGGCGCCATGACGATCTGCACCTCTTCGCTCACAACGGCCTTGTCCGGTGTGACGATCTCCAGCTTTATATTTTTAGCCATTCGTGGACCTCTTCACTTATTCGGATTCTTCGGCCATCCTCTTGGCTTCTTCCACAACCTCTTCGATCCCGCCCTTCATGTAGAACGCCTGCTCTGGGATGTCGTCGTATTTCCCCTCGACGATCTCCTTGAAGCCGCGGATGGTGTCCTCGAGCTTGACGTACTTGCCGGGCTTGCCGGTGAAGGTCTCTGCCACGTGGAACGGCTGGGAGAGAAAACGCTGGATCTTGCGGGCCCTTCCCACGGTGATCTTGTCTTCGTCGGAGAGCTCCTCCATTCCCAGAATCGCGATGATGTCCTGGAGCTCCTTGTATTTCTGCAGGATCACCTGGGCCGCGCGGGCGGTCTGGTAGTGATCCTCGCCGATGAAGTTGGCATCCAGGATCCGGGAGGTGGAGTCAAGCGGGTCCACCGCAGGATAAATCCCCAGCTCTGCGATCTGCCGGGAGAGCACCACGGTTCCGTCCAGGTGGGCGAAGGTGGTCGCCGGGGCCGGGTCGGTCAGGTCGTCTGCAGGAACGTAGACGCACTGAACGGCGGTGATCGACCCTTTGTCGGTGGAGGTGATCCGCTCCTGCAGCTCGCCGAGGTCGACGGCCAGCGTCGGCTGATAACCGACGGCGGAGGGCATGCGTCCCAGAAGGGCGGACACCTCGGAGCCGGCCTGAGTGAAGCGGAAGATGTTGTCGATGAAGATGAGCACGTCCTGTCCTTCTTCATCCCGGAAATACTCGGCTTCGGTCAGGGCCGACAGCGCGACCCGGGCGCGGGCGCCGGGGGGCTCGGTCATCTGGCCGTAGACCAGGGAGGCCTTCGGAAGAACGCCCGACTCTTTCATTTCATGGTACAGGTCGTTACCCTCGCGGGTCCTTTCGCCGACCCCGGCAAAAACCGAAATACCACCATGCTGCATGGCGATGTTGTGGACCATCTCCATCATGATGACGGTCTTGCCGACGCCGGCGCCGCCAAACATCCCCATCTTGCCGCCGCGGGGAAAGGGCACGAGCAGGTCGATCACCTTGACGCCGGTTTCCAGGACGTTTACGGTCACGTCCTGTTCCGTGAACTTCGGCGCCTCGCGGTGAATCGGCATCATCTTTTCCTGGCTGACTTCGCCAAGGCCGTCCACCGGCCTTCCCACGACGTTGAGCACCCGGCCGAGGGAGGCCTCGCCGACAGGCATCATGATCGGGCTTCCGGTGTCTTTGACCGGCATTCCGCGCACGAGACCGTCGGTGACGTCCATGGCGATGGTTCGCACCACGTTGTCCCCCAGATGCTGTGCGACCTCCACCACGAGGTTGTCTTCGGTGTCGTTGATGGTCGGGTTGGTAATCCAGAGCGCCGTGTAGATCTGAGGCAGCTTGCCCTGTTCGAACTCCACGTCCACGACAGGCCCCATCACCTGTACTACTTTTCCAATGTTTTCACCCATCTAAAGACCTCCAAAATCAGTATATGGTTGGGTGGGTCACCCCGTCAAAACGTCGATAACCGGCGGCTATCCCTTGAGGGCCTCGGCGCCGCCGACGATGTCCATCAGTTCGGCTGTAATGGCTGCCTGCCGTGCCTTGTTGTAGGCAAGGGTCAGATTCTCCAGCATGTCGTTGCAGGCTTTGGTGGCGTTGTCCATGGCCATCATCCGGGCGGCATGCTCCGCCGTGGAGGTTTCCAGCAATGCGCTGTAGATCTGCACCGAGACATTGCGCGGGAGCATTTCCTCGAGCAGTTCGTCGGCGGAAGGCTCACAGATGTGCTCGGCCAGGTAGGTCTCCTCCATTTCGGATTCCTGCTGCTCCTCTGCGACCTCGATCGGCGGAATCGGCAGCAGCTGCTTGACGACCGGCGGCTGTTTGGCCATGCTGACAAATTCGGCATAGACCAGGTGAACCTCATCATAGGTCCCTTCCAGAAACCCGTCGATGAGAACCCGCCCGGCGTTGGCGGCGACATTGAACTCGAAATGCCCCCCGACCACATTGAGATATTCTTCGGCGATCGGGATGTTGTGTTTTCGAGCGAAATTGCGGCCTTTTTTCCCGAAACAGGTGACAGACACTTCCTGGCCCGCCTTCTTCCGCTCGGTCCAAAGCGCCTTGGCCTTGTTCTGCAGGTTCGTGTTGAACCCGCCGCACAGTCCGCGGTCCGAGGTGAACATCACGATGTGTACGTTCTTCACCGTTTCACGCGGAACCAGCAGGGGGCTGGCCTCTTCACCGGCTTTTTCCGCCAGACTGCCGAGCACCTCGGCGAACTTGCCCGCGTATGGCCGGAAAGCGTCCATGTCTCCTTGGGCGCCCCTGAGCCTCGACGCCGCCACCATGTTCATGGCCTTGGTGATCTGCTTGGTCTTTTTGACCGCCGAGATTTTGAGTTCGACATCCTTCAGGCTAGGCATACAGATCGATCCTTATCTATGCAGTTATCCGTTATCCGTTAATGATCAAGTCGATTAACCCACAACCGACAACGAATTACTTGATCGTGTCTTTGAACTCCTCGTCGTAGGCCTTCAGCGCCTCGCCCATCAGCTTGTCCAGGTCGTCGTCGATGGCCTGCTTCTCCTTAAGGTTCTCAAAGACCTTGGGATAATTGTTCTCGATGAACGGATAAAGGCCGGCCTCGTATTTGGCCAGAACATCCAGGGGGTATTTGTCCAGGTAACCGCGGGTGCCGGCGTACAGAACGGTGACCTGCTTTTCCATGGGCAGCGGCTGGTACTGGGGCTGCTTGAGGATCTCCACCAGGCGTGCACCGCGGGTGAGCTGACGCTGGGTGGCCTTGTCCAGGTCGCTGCCGAAGGCGGCAAAGGCCTCCAGTTCGCGGTACTGGGCAAGATCGAGCCGCAGGGTGCCGGCCACCTGCTTCATGGCCTTGACCTGGGCGGCGCCACCGACCCGGGAAACCGACAGACCGACGTTGATGGCCGGACGGACACCGGCAAAAAACAGGCCCGGCTCCAGGTAGATCTGGCCGTCGGTGATCGAAATCACGTTGGTCGGGATGTAAGCGGACACGTCGCCGGCCTGGGTCTCGATGATCGGAAGTGCGGTCAACGAGCCCGCGCCCAGTTCGTCGCTGAGCTTGGCGGCCCGCTCCAGCAGGCGGGAGTGGTTGTAGAAAATGTCTCCGGGAAACGCCTCTCGTCCGGGCGGGCGGCGAAGCAGCAGCGACACCTGGCGGTAAGAGGCCGCCTGCTTGGAAAGGTCGTCGTAGATGATCAGGGCGTGCTGGCCCTTGTCCCGGAAGTATTCGCCCATGGCGCATCCGGCAAAGGGGCCGATGTACTGGAGTGTTGCCGGGTCGCTGGCGCACGCGGCGATGATGGTCGTGTACTCCATGGCGCCGTGCTTTTCCAAAACCGCGTGCACTTGGGCCACGGTCGATTTTTTCTGACCGCAGGCCACGTAGATGCAGTACACGTCGGTATCCTTCTGGGCGAGAATGGCGTCCACCGCCACGGCCGTCTTTCCGATCTGGCGGTCACCGATGATCAGCTCCCGCTGGCCGCGACCGACGGGTGTCATGGCGTCGACCGCTTTCAGACCGGTGTAGCAGGGCTCATGGACGCTCTTTCGGGCGATGACGCCCGGCGCCACCATCTCCACCCGGCGGTATTCTTTGGCGTCGATGGGACCCTTTCCGTCAAGGGGCTCTCCCACCGAGGAGACCACCCGGCCGACGACGGCCTCGCCGACCGGCACCTGGGCGATCCGCTCGGTCCGCTTGACGATGTCGCCCTCTTTGATATGGACGTCTTCGCCCATGATGGCGACACCCACGTTGTCCTCTTCCAGGTTCAGCACCAGGCCGAGGATACCACCGGGGAACTCGACCAGTTCCAGGGCCATGACCTTTTCCAGGCCGTAGACCCGGGCGATGCCGTCACCCACCGACAAGACGATTCCGGTCTCACTGAGTTCGACCTTCTTGTCGTAGTCCGTGATCTGCTCTTTGATAATCTGGCTGATTTCTTCCGCTCTCAG
>JASFPT010000137.1:0-10307 GCA_050115795.1 Desulfobacterales bacterium | reverse complement strand
AGGCTTGGATCATGCGCACGTGGACCTTTCGGGTGCGCGGTCCGTCGAACTCACAGAAAAAAATCCCCTGCCATGTGCCCAGAACAAGACGGCCCTTTTCCACTGCGATCAGCTCCGACGATCCCACCAGCGAGGTCTTGACGTGCGCCGGGGAGTTGCCTTCCAGATGCCGATAGTCGGCTTGCCAGGGGACCATCTGATTGAGCACCATCAGGATGTCACGGCGGACGCTCGGGTCCGCGCTTTCATTGATGGTGACCGCGGCCGTTGTATGGGGAACAAAGACCATGCACAGGCCGTCGGTGATCGACGAGGAGCCGACAGCTTCCTGAACCGCCTCGGTGATGTCGATCAGTTCGGTTTTACTGCCGGTTTTTACGGTCAGCACCATGGCATTTGCTCCTGCGGATCGGAAAAAAAGGGCCCTGCACCGCCGCGCAGGGCCCTTTTAAGAATTGCCGATGGGTAAACCGGTACAAAGGCCGGTTTTTGCTGCGGTTTAGACGCAGCCGGTGGGCTTCGGAAGGCCGGCCATCTTACAGGCTCCCTTGCCCGGTCCCGACGGAAAAAGCTCGTAGATGTGCTTCAGTTTGAATCCGGTAACCTTGGACAGAACCCGAACCATCGGAGCGATGCCGTTTTTGCGGTAGTAGTCCTGAAGAACCTCGATGACCTTTTTGTGCTCCTCGGTCAGCTCTTCGATGCCCTCTTCCTTCTTGACCCACTGGACCCACTCGTCGCTCCAGTTCTCGAAGGAGTCGATGAAGCCGTCTTCGTCCACCGTAAAAGTTTTTCCCATGAATTCGACCGTTGGCATTGAAAACCCTCCTTTACACGTTGAATTTTACCTGGTGCCAGACTCTATCCGTTTTCCCTTTAAATTCGGTATAATCAGAATGGATTTTATTATCTTATCAAGCACCCGATGTCAAACGAAAAAAGCTTCCGGATCCAATATGATCCGCCCCATTTTCCCGACGGCGGATTGTGCAAATGAAATCGGTTCGTTAATATTCCCGCGGTGTCTGACTGATCTGGTCGAGGGTGAAAACCGGCCCGTCTTTGCAAACCAATTCGCGTCCGATATTGCACCGCCCGCACATGCCGATGCCGCACTTCATTCGGTTCTCCAGACTCATGATGATGTGGTCGTGGGTGTAGCCCAGTTTTTCCAGAACCGGCTGGGTGAACTTGATCATGATCGGCGGTCCGCACACGATCGCATAGGAGTCCGCATCACCCTGGGGGGCCTTTTGCTCGGTGATCGGCGGCACGAAGCCTACGTTGTATTTCCAGTCCGGGTCGTCTGTGGCGTCTACCGTGATGTGCACATCGATGTCGTCGCGCTTTTCCCACTCGATCAGCTCATTTTTGTAGAGCAGCATCCCGGGCGTTCTTGCGCCGTAGACGACGGCGATATTGCCGAACTTCGGCCGGTTGGCCGGATCGAGCATGTAGACGATCGACGAGCGCAGCGTGGTAAAGGCAAATCCGCCGCCGACGAGGAGCACGTTCTTCCCCGCCAGCGTGTCCCAGGGAAACCAGTTGCCCAGCGGGCCGCGGATTCCCATGATGTCACCGACCTTCATGTTGTGCAGGTGGGTGGTCACCACGCCGGCCTTGTTGACCGTAAACATCACGAAACCCTTTTCCACCGGCGAGGAAGCGATGCCGATGGGGATCTCTCCTTTGCCCGGGATCGATAGCTCCGCGAACTGGCCGGCATGGTAGGCAAACTTTTCTTCGTCCCCATTGTTGAGGAAGACGAATTTGAACGTCTTCAGGTTTCGGTCTTCGGTCTCGACGACGATGTCGTCGATCCGGACCGGATACGGCAGATACGGATTCTCCACGAGTTCCTCCCTAGATCGCGCGACTGTTATCCTTCAACCGCACAGGCATCTTTTGCCCCGCGGCTGTTCATCAGCTCGCAGACCCTTCGGATATCGATGTTCACGGGACACTGCTGGACGCAGCGGCCGCAGCCCACGCACATGATCCCGGCATCGTACTTGTCAACGAAGTACTTGAGCTTGTGCATAAAACGCTGCCGGACGCGCTGCATTTTCGTTCCCCGGGGATTGTGCCCGGTGGTGTGCACGGTGAAAATCGGGAACATGCAGCTGTCCCAGTTCCGCAGCCGTCGCCCCTGTTTGCCGTGGACTTCGTCCTGAATATCAAAGCACCAGCAGGTGGGGCACACAAATGTACAGGTGCCGCAGTTGATGCACGAAAAGGATACGTCTTCCCACAGCGCTTCGTCTCCGTGCAGGGCAAGCGTGTCTGCGCCGCGAAGATTTTCGGTGGAAACCGCCGACACGATCTTTTCTTCCGCTGCGGCCTTCCCCTCGGCAAAACGCTTTTCTCCGTCCACATCCCCGGACCAACCGGCCGCTGCAAGAAGTTTTTCTCCCTTATCGGTCAAGGCCTTAGCCAGGTACCGCCCCCCGTCTTCGGCCAGCAGCACGTCGAGCCCTTCCTCGTGATAGGGACCGCAGCCGGCGGTCGTGCAAAAACAAGTGCTGCACGGGGCGTCGCAAGCCAGCCCGACGAAGGTAGTCGCCTCCCAGGCGCCGAGCCAGTAAGGGTCCTTGTAGTCCTCCGTGTCGAAGTTGAGCTTCACCAGCTCCACCGCCTTGGCGTCGCAGGGCCGGATGCCCAGCACCGCTTGGAGCGAATAGTCCTTCTCGACCTCTTTCAGGATATGATGGTCTTTTTTGCTCTCGTCGAGGGTGTATTCGAACATGTCTTCAGACTGGGGGTAGACCACCTCTTTGGCCGAAAGCCGGGTGTTGAGACAGGAAAAATCCGGCACCTGGCCTTTCTCCAGCTCGCGGAAGTAGTGGTACCGGTCTTCTTTGACCGGTCCGATGAGGCGGTAGGCTCCCCGGAGTTTGTCGAGGCCCTTTTCCCAGTCTTTTTTGTCGATGGCAACAATCTTCATTTTCTTTCCTTCGGAAAGGGTATTGCGTGTTGATTGGCCGGGGGTCGATTCGGGAAAAACGATTCGTTTCGTCTTCCTGTCGTATCGCTCAACCACTCGACCGTTTGACTATTTGATAAACTCCTCCGGATCGTTTGGACGGTAGAAATCGAGCGGCGGGCGGCTTTCGAGCGTCAGGCCCGCCTCCCAGCCGTAGAGGTCCTTGCAGTCCTTTTCCAGCTTCTTGGTCAGCACGCGCATGTTGATTCCCACCGGGCAAACGCGCTGGCAGGCGCCGCAATCGGTGCACCGCCCCGCGCAGTGGTAGGCCCGCAGGAAATGAAACGTGCGAATGTCGAGCGGGTCCTGACTTTTCCCGAGCCACTGGGGCTTGGATTCGTCCACAAAGCAGGTGGGGCAGTAGCACAGCGGGCAGGCATTCTTGCACGCGTAGCACCGGATGCATTCTTTGAACAGATCGTCAAAGTAGGCCCATCTTTTTTCCGGAGCCATCTCCTCGATCTTTCGCACATCGGCGTAGCGGTCCACCTCTTTTTGCTCTTCGACCGGATCGGCGACCAGTTCATCGTGGATGACCGGATTCCGATGGATGCAAAGGGTGCAGTTTTCCTGAAGCACCTCGGCTTTTGCAAAGACCGTCTCGCCCCCGGAGCTGCGAACCTTGATCCGATCACCGTCTTCGGTCACCTCGAGCACTTCGCCGTCCACCGATTCGGCGATCTTCCGTTTGTCGATCATCCCCAGGCACGGCACGCCGATGATGGTGAGCTGCTCCCGCGTGATTTTGTTTTCCAGGATGTGGGTGACGATGTTTCGGCTGTCGCATCCCTTGGCCACCACCGCAATCTTCTCCTTGCGGTCGGTCAGGTAGTTGGCCAGGTTGATGCCGCAGTTGCTGTCCCACACCAGTTTCGCCGCCTCTTCCGGCGTTCGGGCAAAGAACGGCTCGTTCATCATCGGAACGGTTCCGCTGCGGAAGCCGATGACCATGTCCACCGTACAATCCTTGAGCAGACGTGCGGCGATTTCTCTGATTTTTTCCGTGTATTGGACCATTATGCTACCTTCGCCTCGTTTTTGACGAATCGCTGATTGGGCCCGAGGGCCTTGATCTCTTCGGTCACCTCGTTGACCACCTTGACGAACTTGGTCGACTCTGCAGACGAGATCCAGGAAAACTGGAGTCTGCCGGGCTCGATCCCCATGTATTCCAAAAGGTTTTTCATCAGGGCGAATTTTCTTCGGGCGTAGTAATTACCTTCCAGGTAATGGCATTCGCCGGGATGTCACCCGGAGACCCACACCCCGTCGGCCCCCTCCCGAAGCGCGGTAAGCGCAAACTTGGGGCTCATGCGCCCGGTGCAGGGAATGCGGATGACCCGGATGTTGGGGGGATACTCCATCCGGCTGACACCCGCCAGGTCCGCGGCACCGTAGCTGCACCAGTTGCAAAGAAAGGCGACGATTTTCGGTTCGAATTCACTCATTTTTTATTCCTTGCCCGGTTGGTTGGTTGATTGATTGGTCAAGTGGTTGAAATCTCGGGCGACACCCCTGGACCGATTGACGGTTTGACGAATCAACCCTTGCTCACACCCCCATCGCCTCGTTGAGAGAAAAGATCTGGGCGAGGATCTGGTCGTTGTCAAATCCCTTCAGGTGAATCGCCCCGGAGCGGCAGGATGCGACGCAAAGCCCGCAGCCCTTGCACAGAACCGGATTGATTTCCGCCCGCTCCGGGAAGAAGCGCTCTTCGGCCGACCGGAAAAACGGGGCTGAATACGGGCAGACCGAAACGCAGATCCCGCAGCGGCTGCACATCGCCGGGTCGACCAGGGCCACGGTCCCGCTTGCAAAGATCTTGTCCCTTGCCAGAAGCGTGACGGCCCGGGCTGCCGCGGCCTTCCCCTGGGCGATCGACTCGTCGATCGGCTTGGGATAGTGCGCAAGACCGCACAGGTAGACGCCGTCGGTGGAAAATTCCGACGGACCGAGTTTGGCGTGCCGCTCGATGAAAAAACCGTCGTCGTTCATCGGAACCTTGAAAAAGTCGGCAAGCGCCTTTTCGCCGTTGGGGACGATGGCGGCCGCAAGGGTCAGCAGGTCTGCATCGATCTGGATCGGTTGGCCCAGAATCGGGTCGACGACCCGCACGCGGACGGCATCTTTTTCCACCGTGACCTCGGGTTTGCGCTCCAGGTCGTAGCGGATGAACAGGATGCCTTTTTCCCGCGCCTCTTTGTAGAGGTATTCCTTTTCCCCGTATGTGCGGATATCCCGGTACAGGACATAGATGTTCATGTCCGGATTGCGTTCCTTGAGCTGCAGGGCGCTGTGCACGGTATGGGTGCAGCAGACCCGGCTGCAGTAGGGCCGCTGCGGCTCCCTGGAGCCGACGCACTGGATGAACACCGTCGACTCGATCGCATCGAGCGCCGGATCGTTGTCGAGGAACCGGCGGTCGAGTTCCAGACTGGTGACGATTCTTGGATCGCTGCCGTAGCCGTATTCATCGGGCTTCAGCTCCGAGGCGCCGGTGGCCATCACCGCAACGCCGTGTTCCAGATCCGATTCTTCTCCGTTCCCAGACAAGGTGGATTTGAAGTTGCCCACGAACCCGTCCACGCCGGTTACAGCCGTGCTCAGGTGAACCCGGATGTTGTCTTCGCTTTCGACCGCTGCGACCAGATCCCGCACCTTTTTGGGAATCGGCTCTCCGGCCGTTGTGGTGAACAGGTTCAGGGCCTGGCCGCCGAGCTTGTCGCTCTTTTCAACGATGTGGGTCTCATACCCCTGTCGGGCCAGGGTCAATGCTGCGGACATGCCCGAGATGCCGCCGCCGATGACCATCGCCGTCGGGGTGATGGAAAGTTCGGCTTCCCGCAGCGGCTGCATGAGGGCCACTTTGGAAACCGCCATCCGGACCAGATCTTTGGCCTTTTCCGTGGCCAGCTCCGGATTGTTCTTGTGAACCCAGGAGTCATGGTTCCGGATGTTGCACATCTCGAACAGGTATTTGTTCAGGCCTGCGTTGATCAGGGTTTCCTGAAACAGCGGTTCATGCGTCTTGGGCGTGCATGCGGCCACCACGACCCGATTCAGGTTCTTTTCCTTGATGATCTGGGTCATGATGTCCTGGGTGTCCTGGGAACAGGAGTACAGGTTGTCGGCCACATAATCCACATAGGGAAGAGAGGCGGCATAGTCCCGGACCGCAGCAACGTCCACGACCCCGGCGATGTTGATGCCGCAGCGGCAGACGAACACGCCGATGCGCGGGCGCTCACCGGAGACGTCGACCTCCGGCACGACCGCCGCGGTTTTGGTGAGGGTGTTGCGGGCCTTGCTGAGGATTTCACCGGCGGCCGCGGCCGCCGCGCTGGCGTCGATGACCGACTGGGGGATGTCCTTGGGCCCCTGGAAGGCACCGCAGGTAAAGACGCCGTCGATGTTCGTGTTCACCGGCGCAAAGATCGGGGTCTTGGCGAAATTCCCGGGGGTCAGCTCGATGCCGAGCCGCTGGGCCAGTTCCACCACCTCCGGCGAGGTCTGAAGGCCGATCGACAGCACCACCATGTCGACGGTCTCCACGACCGTTTCGCCCGCGTCGTCAACGTAGCGAAGCTCCAGATCGCCGGTATCCTGGACCGGGTTGACCGAATGGACCCGGCTTCGAATAAACCGGACGCCGCTTTTTTCCCGGGCGCTGTCGTAGAACCGTTCGAAATCCTTGCCGTGGGTGCGCATGTCCATGAAAAAGATGGAGCAGTCCAGATCGTCTCCTGCGTGCTCCTTGGCGATGACCGCCTCTTTGATGGCGTACATGCAGCAAACCGACGAACAGTAGGCATTGTCGCAACGGTTCAGGTCCCGGGATCCGACGCACTGGAACCAGGCGATCTTTTTGGGTTCCTTGTGGTCCGACGGGCGCACCAGATGACCCCCTGTGGGGCCGGATGCCGAAAGGATCCGCTCCATCTCCATGGAGGTGATCACATTCGGAAGTCGGCTGTAATTGTAGCTGTCCAACCCGGAAGGATCGAAGGGCTCAAAGCCCGGGGCCATGATGACCGACCCCACCTCTATTTCGACGGTTTCCGGCTGCTGGGCATGGGTTTCAAGGGTGACCGCCTGAACCCCGCAGGCCTGGACGCACTGGAAGCATTCACAGCAGTAGCCGCAGTTCAAACACCGGCCGGCTTCGGCTTTGCCGGGTTCTTCTGCATAGCCGAGTTCCACCTCATTGAAATTTCCCTTTCGATCGGAGAGCGGAAGCTCCGGCATTTTCGCCCGCGACTGCCAGGGCATATTCTCGGGAATGGGGCGGTAATGGGGGTTCTCGTTGGTGATGGCCTCCCGTCCCTCGGCCATGTCGCGGCCGTCGAGATACCGCACGATCGATTCTGCGGCCTCGCGGCCGGCGGCGATGGCGCCGATGGCCACCCATGGCCCGGTCTGCACGTCTCCACCGGCAAAAAGGCCCTCGCGTCCGGTGGCGTAAGTCACCGGATCCACCTCCGTGGTTCCCCAACGGGTAAAGTCAAGACCGGCCACGTCTTCGAGGGCGGAAAGGTCGGGCCGCTGGCCGATGGCCGGAATCAGCTGGTCGATCTCGATATCGTATTCGCTTCCGGGAATCGGAATCGGCCGCCGCCGCCCCGAGGAGTCCGCATCCCCCAGTTTCATGCGGATGCACCGGAGACCGACGACCTTGCCTTCGTGGGTGAGCACCTTCTGGGGTGCGGCCAGGTAGGTCAGCTGCGTGCCTTCTGCTTCTGCAGCTTGGATTTCCTCCTCCCATGCCGGCATTTCGGCACGGGTGCGCCGGTAGATGATGCTCACCTCTTGGGCCCCGAGGCGGACAGACGCCCGGGCGACGTCGATGGCGACATTGCCGCCGCCGATGATGGCCACCTTCTTTCCCACCGGGGCTTTCCCGGTGAGGTTGACCTCCCGCAGGAAATCGACCCCCTGCCGGACCCCGTCCGCCTTTTCCCCGGGGATGCCCAGTTCGATGCCTTTGTGGGCGCCCAGGGCGAGGTAGACCGCTTTGAACCCCTGGTCGAACAAATCGTCCACCGTCAGATCGTCGCCAAGGGGGGTATTGGTCTTGATTTCCACGCCGAGATTGGTGATCAGTTCGATTTCACGGTCGAGGACCTCGGGGGGGAGGCGGTGGTTCGGAATACCGACCCTGAGCATGCCGCCGGCTTCCGGCAGCGCCTCGAAGATGGTCGAAGGGATTCCTTTGCGCGCCAGATGATAGGCCGCCGACAGCCCGGCTGGACCGGAACCGATCACGGCCACCTTTTCTTTCCGCGGCGGCAGGCAGTCGATTTTGATCTCTCGGGGATCGAATTGATCCGCTGCCAGTCTCTTCAGGTCCCGGATGGCGACCGGCTCGTCGACCTCACAACGCCGGCAGGCGTCCTCGCAGCCGTGGGGGCAGATTCTTCCCAGAACGCCGGGCAGGGGAAGGTCCTCCATGATGAGTTCAAGGGCTTCTTTGTACTTGCCCTGCTTGACCATCTGCACGTACCCCTGCACGTTGAGCCCGGCCGGGCAGGCGAGCCGGCAGGGGGCCTTGTCCGATTTCTGAATGGCGAAGGCGCCCGGAATGGCCTGGGCATACTTTTTATAGGTGGCCTTCCGGTCGGTCATGCCCTGGTCATAATCGTTGGGCAGCACCACGGGGCAGGCCTCGGCGCAGTCCCCGCAGGAGGTGCATTTGCTTTGATCGATGAATCGAGGGGATTTTTGGACCGTTACGGTGAAATTACCTGCTTCGCCGTCGATCTTGGCGACCTGGGCGCAGGTAATCAGATTGATGTTCAGGTGCCGGCCGAACTCGACCAGTTTGGGGGAGATAATTCACATGGCGCAGTCGTTGGTGGGGAAGGTTTTGTCCAGTTCGCTCATCACCCCGCCGATGGCCGGTGATTTTTCGACCACGTGGACAAAATATCCCGAATCCGCCAGATCCAGCGCAGCCTGCATCCCGGCGATTCCACCGCCAACGACCATCACGGAACCGATGACCTTGTCAGCCATTTAACACCCCTTTTTATTCAAGCTGGTTGTGAAGAAAATAACGGACAACCCGTTTTTTGCCACGGAGAATTCCGCCGCGCAACCATATTTCCCAAACGATGTCGTTTAGCGATTTTTGGGCAATATTGTCAACACCAATCGTGCCAGCCCGCAGGTTTGCACGATGGAAAAAAAATCGGTTATCTGTCTGAAATCATGTGATTCTTTGATCGGCGATTCGGTTTCATTTTAAATGAAAATTTAAATCCTTCCGCGCCTGTTCCCCCGGCACCCTTTCCGAAGGGCCGACCGCCGTTCTGCAGCGGATGTCCCGGCTCCGGCCGCCAGGGGGGCCGTTCTGCACCGCGGTCCTGAAAAAAACATCGAGAATGCAAACGGTTGCAAATGGCGCAGTGGTCTTGAATCCCCCATGGCCCCGTGGTAGAGTCAACCCCTCTTCAGACCGGCGCAAGGCCGGTACGATATCGCAGAAGAAAAGGGACCCAAACTGATGCACACCCAACCCAATCCGTCGGTCCTCAATATCGCCCTGGTCGGGGATGGAGAGTTCTGCCGGGAGATGCTTCAAAAAAGAATTTTCGAGTTCGAAGAGCTCGATATGCAGGCGCACATCAAGGCGGTTGCGGTCAATGACCCGGAGGCCGAGGAATTGCACCTGGCGCGACAGCTCGGCCTGGCGACGGTGCTCGATTACCACGAGCTGTACCAGCCGCAGTTCAAGATCAACATCATGATCCTGCTGACGCCGGACCCCGACCTGTACCGCGACATCCTGGAAACCCGGCCGGCCCATATCCGCCTCGTCAGCTACCCGGCCTTCCGGCTGGTGCGCACCGCCATCGGGATCCACGAGGAGGAATTGAAGAAGCAGGGCCGGGAATTCAAAATGATCCTGGACGGCATCGAAGACTTCATCCTCGTCCTTACGCCGAACATGGAAATCACCGAGGTCAACGCATCTTTCCTGAAGCGGATGGGGTACGCCCGAGAGGAGGTGATCGGCAAAAAATGCCACGAGGTTTTCCAGAAGATCAACCGGATATGCGAGGCGGACGTCGTCTGCCCGCTAAAGGAGGTGATCCGCAACAAACGCCCCCGCCAGCGCATTATGACGCGAATCGATCGGAAGGGAAACCTGCGTCACATCGAGGTGACCATCTACCCCGTCTGGGAGTCGGAGGGAAAAATTCTGAAATTCGTCGAGATCAGCCGGGATGTCACCGAGCAGATCCAGGAAGAAGAAGCCATCACCCAGCGGCTGGAAAGGATGGTGGAGAAAAGGACCCGCCAGCTCAAAGAGACCCAGAGCAAG
>JASFPT010000136.1:0-10373 GCA_050115795.1 Desulfobacterales bacterium | reverse complement strand
CCTGACCGGCACCAAGAAGGGGTGCGAGGTGGGCGACTGCGGCTCGTGCACCGTCATTTTAGACGGAAAGCCGGTGAATTCCTGCCTGGTGCTGGCCCTGCAGGCCGCGGGCCGGACCGTTGAAACCATCGAGGGGCTGGAGACCGAAAAGGGGCTTCACCCCCTGCAGGATGCCTTCGTGGAAAAAGGCGCCATCCAGTGCGGCTTCTGCTCGCCGGGGATGATCCTCTCGGGCAAAAGCCTGCTGGAGAAAAACCCGAACCCCACCGAGGCCGAAATCCGCGGGGCGATTTCCGGGAACCTGTGCCGGTGCACCGGGTACCAGAAAATCGTCGAAGCGATCCAGTCGGTCAAATCCGAATAACGCCCGAAGGAGGCCCCCATGAGCCGATACAACGTGATCAACAGCCGGGCCCGGCGCATCGACACCCCCGACAAGGCCACCGGAAGGGCGGTGTTCATCGACGACATGACCCTGCCGAACATGCTCTACGGCGCGCTGCTGCAAAGCCCCGTTCCCCACGCGCGGATCGTCGGCATCGACACCTCCGCCGCCGCGAAGCTGCCCGGCGTAAAGGACATCGTCACCGCCAAGGAAGCCGGCATGGTTCCCTACGGTGTCAGCCCCGCCCGGTACGACGAGACCCTTTTCTGCCGCGACAAGGTCCGCTACGTGGGAGACGAGATCGCCGCCGTGGCGGCCGTGGACCGGGAAACCGCCGAAGAGGCGGTCTCCCTGATCAAGGTGGAGTTCGAAGAGCTGCCGGCGGTGTTCACCGTCGAAGAAGCCCTGGCGGAAGGCGCCCCGCAGCTTCACGATGCCTACCCCGGCAACGTGTGCGCAGAAGTCCACCAGGAGTTCGGCGACGTGGAGGCGGCCCTGGCCCAGTGCGACCTGGTGCGCACCACCACCTTCAGGAACAAGCGCCAGGATGCGGCCTTCATCGAGCCGATGGGCTGCATCGCCAGCTACGATCTATCCGGCCGGCTGACGCTGTACAGCTCCACCCAGGTGCCCCACTACGTCCAGCGCACGGTGGCCATGGTGCTGGGCCTTCCGGTGGGCCGCGTGAGGGTGGTCAAGCCGTACGTGGGCGGCGGCTTCGGCATCAAGGCCGCGGCCAACTCCGGGGAGATGGCTGCATCGCTGCTCTCCATGCGCACCGGCCGCCCCGTGAAGCTCATCTACTCCCGGGAGCAGGTGTTCATGTTCAGCAGGGCGCGGCACGGCTTTGTCCACACCATGACCACCGGCGTGAAAAAAGACGGCACCCTGATGGCCCTCCAGCATGAGTGCTACCTGGACGGCGGCGCTTACTCGAGCTTCGGCATCGCCACGGTCTATTATGCCGGATCGCTTCTGGGCGGGCCGTACCGGCTTCCCAACATGAAATACGACGGCTACCGGGTCTACAACAACAAGCCGGCCTGCGGGGCTCAGCGGGGCCACGGCGGGGTGGCGGCCCGGGCCGCCTGGGAGCAGCAGCTCGACGAAATCGCAGAAGAGCTGGGCATCGACCCGATCGACCTCCGGCTCAAGAACATGATGAAGGCCGGCGACACCACCTGCAACGACCTGAACATGAGCAGCCTCGGCATGGAGGAGTGCATCGTGGCGGTCAAGGACGGTTCGGGCTGGACAAAGAAAAAGGGGAACCTCCCCAAAGGAAAGGGCATCGGCATGGCCTGCGGGTTTTTCGTCTCCGGCGCCGGCTATCCGATCTACCGCTCCGACACCTACCACGGCACCGTGGTGATCAAGCTCACCGAAGACGGCGGAACGGTGCTGGTCTACACGGCCTCGGCCGAGATCGGCCAGGGCTCGGACACCACCTTTGCCATGATCGCAGCAGAAGCCCTGGGGGTGCCCCTTTCCGCGGTGCGCCTGGCCTCGGGCGACACCGACATGGGCGTGGACCTGGGGGCCTACTCCAGCCGCCAGACCCTGATGACCGGACACGCCGTCAAGGAGGCCGCAGAAGACGTCAAGGCCCAGGTGCTGGCGGTGCTGGCAGAGGAACTCGGCGTGCCGGCGGAAAAGATGGACATCAAAAACGGCGAGATCGTCTTTTCCGGCGGCGATGTGGACTACTCCGCCCTTCGCACCCGCTACATCAAGGAGCACCGGGGCTGGACCGACAACGTCGAAGAAGGCCCGCTCACCTTCAAGGAGGCCTCGCGGATCGCTTATTTGGCCACGGGCTCCATCGTGGGCACCGGAAAATACAAGCCGCCCCAGCTCGGCGGCAAGTTCAAGGGGGCGGCGGTGGGCACCTCTCCCGCCTACGGGTGTTCGGCCCAGGTGGTGGAAGTGTCGGTGGACATGGAGACGGGCCACATCACCGTGGAGAAGATGACGGACGCCCACGACTGCGGCCTTGCCATCAACAGGACCTCGGTGGAGGGCCAGATGCAGGGGTCCCTTTCCATGGGCCTTGGCGAGGCGCTCTACGAGGAGGTCAAGTTCGACGACCGGGGCCGGGTGATCAACGCCGATCTTGCCGAGTACAAGATCCCCACCGCCCTGGACATGCCCAACGTGGATGCCATCATCGTGGAAAGCAACGAGCCGAACGGGCCCTTCGGCGCCAAGGAGGTGGGCGAAGGTGCGATCATGCCGGCCATCCCGGCGATCTTAAACGCCGTCTACGACGCCACCGGCGTGCGGATCAAGGAGCTGCCCCTGACCCCGGAGCGGGTGAGCATGGCGATCCGGGCGGCGAAGGGGAAGAAATAAGCAAAGGAATAGTAGGAAGTAAGCAGTAGGCCGAGGGCTTCAGGCAAAGCTTTCTGCCTACTGCATACTGCCTACTGCTTACTTAGCCAAACCGATTGCAAATATTGCCATCCAGCATCGAAGAAAACACCATGCTCACCCCCGACCAAAAACAACGCTACGCTCGCCAAATCATCCTCCCCGATATCGGCGAAGCCGGCCAGGAAACGCTGTTGAAAAGCCGGGTGCTGATCGCAGGCGCCGGCGGCCTCGGGTCCCTTTCCTCCCTGTACATGGCCGCAGCGGGCGTCGGCACCCTGCGCATCGCAGACAAGGACACCGTCTCCCTGTCCGACCTGAACCGGCAGATTCTCTATGCCGAGTCCGACATCGGCAGGGTCAAGGTCGAGGCGGCGGCAGCACGGCTTTCGGCCTTCAACGGCTCGTGCCGGATCGAGCCGCTCAACGCCGACATTCGCACGGAGGCCGAAGCGCTGGTCGACGGGTGCGATCTGGTCATCGACGCCGTCGACAACGTCCCGGCCCGCCGGGCCCTTAATCGAGCCGCCGTAAAACTCGGTGTGCCGCTGGTCCACGGCGGGATCGACGGATTTTCCGGGACGGTCGCCGTGATCGTGCCCGGGAAAAGCGCCTGCTTCGAGTGCCTGTTTCCGGACCGGGGGGCCGAGCGGCCCCCGGTTGCCGTCGCAGCGCTGGCGCCCGTGGTCGGTCTGGTGGCCTCCCTGCAGTGTGCCGAGGCGATCAAGCTGCTGCTTTCCGCGGGCAAGCCCCTGGTCGACCGGATGCTCGTGATCCGGGCCGACACCGGCGAGTTCCGGTCGATCGCCACCCGTCGGAATCCCGACTGCGCCCTGTGCGCAGGATTGTGAAGGATTCATGAAAAGCGACATTCAGATAACGGTCAACGGAATGAAGGAGAAGGTGCCGGCCGAGAGCCGGATTGCGGATCTCATCGAACGATTCGGTGAGAAGGACCCCGACCTGATCGTGGAGCACAACGGCCGGTTCGTCTTTGCCCAGGAATACCCCGCCCGCACCGTCTCGGCCGGCGACCGCCTGGAGTTCATCAACCCGAACTTCGGAGGGTAGGCGGCAGGCGGGGCCACCTCCGATCATCCGACAAAACGCGACTGAGCCGGCGGGTTGCAAAGCACCCGTTCTTTTTTGCAGCATGCATCGCCAGGCTCCCGGCGGCTTTGGACGATTCGCTCCGGCGCCTCGCCGAATCCACTACCACAGGCAGATCACCTTCCTGCCCTCCCGCAGCTCGGCCCGCACCTTTTCCATGTGCCGGAGCGTGGCAATCTCTCTTTCAAGATCGGCGGTCGTGATCCGAAGCTTCTCAGACAGGATTGCCGGTTCGGCCCCTCCCGTCTCCTTTAGCAGCTCAAGTATCCGGGACTGAATTTCAGTGGTTTGCACCGTGGCGCCCTCTTGCTTTGAAAAGGAGCTTGCAGCGTATACCGCCCACGGGTCGCAGGCCTTGGCGGGCGAAAGAGCGTCGATATAGCAATCCTCGCACAACGTTCGGCCATGCATTTCTTTTTCTTCGCCTTCTCCGATGTCCTCCTTACATCTGCCGCATTTCATCCGAAGTCCCCCTTGATTTCCAGCCCCGGGAACAAAACGCCTTCGAATTCGCTTGCTTTCTTCAGCCGGGTTTCGTCTGTCAAGACCGCTGCCCGGTCGAACGGCATCAGTTGTAGGCCAGGCGCGTCTTTTCGTCGTTCATCGTCGGTTCAACGATCGCCTGCCAGCCATCGCCGTTCCAGGTCCCCAGTTTTTCGTGCATCTGAAGGTACTTTTCCGGTATCGGGTGGGTGCCGTACACGACCTCGAGGCCGTACTTGGTTTCGATATAGTCATGAAAATATTCGATGTGAGGGCAAGGCGGATATCCGACGATCAGGCCGGTGGCCAGGTGAATGATTTCCGCCCCGTTTGCTTTCATTTCGTCCACGGCATATTCGACGTTGCCCCCGGGGCACCCGTCGCAGCCGGTGTAACCGACAAGCTCGACCTCCATATCCTGGTATCTGCTGAAAGCACCCTCGCGGTTCCGGAGCGATCTGAAACATTTTCCCCCGCCGCATCTCCGGTACCGATCACAAATGATGATTCCGATCTTGGCTGCCTTTTTCATGGGGTCTCCTTTTACGGTGTTGGCAGTACGATCCTGCGTTTCCACCCTGTTGATAGATGGTTGCAGGCGTCTCGATGAGATTGGCGCGCGGGTGAGCAGCGAAACAATCAGAAATGGTGCCGGTCAATTCGCTCACCCTCCGGCGCCGAACGTCCATGTCGGCGTTGTGGTTGGGGGCCGTCTTCGGTCTGGATTCCGGGGGCGCCGACAGCCAGTGCAGGGCTTCAGCGCGCATTCCATCGCTCTGGTCAGCTCAAGTGACGCGCCGCGATCCGTCGAATCTGAGCCCCGAGCAGGATCGGATCAGCGTCCGGTTCGATGCACACCGGCACGTGCCCGTTCGATAAAGGAAAGACGAACTGAACGAAAGCCCCGTCTCCTTGAAAATCTGAATGCGATCTGAAACCAATGGTTACCCGTTCAGGAGGCTTTTCTTTAACCATCGCCACACCACATCCCATAGGCGATCTTTGGGCGTATTCCGAGGATGCGAAAACTCGACAAGGATTCTAAAGCGACGTCTGAACGCATCATCGAGATTCTGCTGGGAATTTGCGGAAAAGATGACGACGCACGACGATTTCTTTAGGCCCTCATTTTTTAGACCAAAAATGGCGGTTTAAAGCCGTTTCAAGACCCAATTTTAAGGTTTTCTCGTATATTTTCAGTTGCTTTTTTAGGCCCGACCCCAAGCCTCAAGCCTAGATTATTTGGGGTATCCGACAGTTTGGGCAAGAATGATTTTCTGCTCTTCCCTAAGACTCATTTTTTTAGATAGCGTCGGCCTGTCAATCCAGTCACGCACTACAGTGCCCAACCCGAAAGCAGCGCAGAAAAGATATACATTCTGGCTAATGAATCCGGTATCAGCGGCTGAATAGAATATTTTTCTCTCATCTACCATATCCCCTAATTTTGAAAAATTTGCGACATAGATCAGATTCAGCGGGGCATGCGCCACATATGCCTGTGTTCCGCAAAGGCGGCGGATATCTTCAGTGGAAAGCTGAACCAGTTGATGAAACCTGGCATCATACAGATATAGTCCGTTAACTTCAGCCACATATATTTCAATTTCCTGACTGCTCATGGGTGAAGGTGCCGTGCGATATCCAATGTCAGGGCGGTTGACCCCAAAGGCAGCCCATAGAAGGTCGGACAGCAACTGTTTGGGTAATGGTTTGTTACTGAATAAGCGTGTAGATTTTCGATTCTTCAATGCGGCCATTAATGAGCCGTCAGTATCGCTAGTTGATGGCGGTGGCAACATCTCAAACTCTTTTTGTGCTGCAAAAAGTTCCGATGGATTCAATAAAGCCAGGGCTGTGCCTCCCGCCGCCGCACCGAGAAACCTTCTTCTGGTAACGTCAGACATTACTTTTCCTTTTATTGCGGATCGCTATAATTATCTCTGAGCCACTGGAAATCATCAAATACTCAAAATTTATAAAACTTTATCAACAATCGATCCGCTTATATTTATTCAATCCATAAACCGTTTGAGCTGAGGGGCTGGGTGAGGCGCCAGCCTTACCCGGTCCACCTCCAGTGATTTGTTGGGCGAGAGCCCTTTCGTACCGTGAAAATTCGATATTGACAACTGTCACGTGACGGTTTACGGTTTGGGCATGATAAAAACATTTGCCGATAAGGAGACGCAGCAGGTCTTCGTAAAAGGCAAATCAAAACGGCTACCTCCTGATTTGATACGAAGAGCCGTTCGTCGGTTGGAGTATGTCCATTGGGCAACAAGCTTGAAGGATCTCAAAGTTCCCCCAAGCAACCGGTTGCATGCCCTCAAAGGTGACAGGGAGGGGCAATATTCAATATCAATCAACGATCAGTGGCGCATCTGCTTCCGCTTTAGTGATGGCGATGCCTATGACGTTGAGATAGCAGACTATCATTAGGAGAAACACTATGGCGATCCCGAATTCAATTCAACGAAAAACGCCTCCGACTCACCCCGGTGAAGTGTTGCGGGAGGATTTCATGCCCGATTATGGGTTGACAACCTCAGCATTAGCCGATGCTCTGGGCGTATCCCGGCAGACGGTCAATGAAATCCTCAGGGAGCGGAGGTCCGTCACCCCCATCATGGCACTGCGGCTGTCCCGTTTATTCGGTAATACGCCTGAGTTCTGGTTGAATGCTCAAAATGCACGCGATATTTGGGATTCCGAGCAACATTTCAAAAAAGAGCTTAAACAAATACACCCACTCGACGCTGCATAGCTCCGTCCTTTCTCCACCAGCCTCTTTTATTGAAAAGCCCAACCGGTATTAGATGGCCTAACAGGCTGCTGAAAAACTCGCTGCGTCCGGTTCTTTGTCATTCCCGCGAAGGCGGTGGTTCGACAGATTCGACAAGCTCACTACAGGCAGGCTCACCACCCTGAGCAACGTCGAAGGGGAATCCAGGTCACCCAGGCCCATCTGGATGCCGGATCAAGTCCGGCATGACGGATTGGCGGATTTAGGGCAATTGGTGCCTATTTCCCGGCATGACTGCCAAATCTAAAAACGGCTTTCTGGAAAAAAAGCGCCGCGGAGAGGATCTCTCTGCGGCGCTTCGGCTTTTTCAATTCTGTCGGGCTTTTCACGAAGACCGGCGCCACCGTGCGGTCTGACCGGCGGCATCCGGGCACGGGCCTACCGCCCGCCCATCGACCCTCTTCCGGAAACGCTCCGGCCCGCCAGCGGATTGTACAGCTTGGTAATGGCGAATTTCATGACGTCGAGGGACTTCATATCCAGGATGATCCCCAGCAGCGTCTTGGCCCCGGCTTCGGGAAGCTCGCAGGCATTGTCGGCGTCGAAGGTCAGCCCCTCGAATCCCTTGAGCAGCTTTTTCTGATCCTTCTTGGTCATCTCGACCTTGAACCCCTTTTTGCCGCCGATCTCCTGCACCTGATCGCCCAGACCCGCCGCCTCGGCCTTCTTGAGAGCCTCATCGTCCAGAAACAGATTGATGTAAAAATCCGCCATGATCCCCTCCTTTTGATCGATTAAAAGACCGTCTATTGATAGAAACCAAAGATAAATTTAACCTGCCCCGATGAAATGGTCAAGCAAACTGTTCGCAATCCGGCCGAGAATTTGTTTCGTCCTCCCGCCGGCACCGGATCGAACCGGCAGACCCCATGCGCCTGGGTGTCCCTGGCGCCCCAGCGCTCTTCCTGCAGACAACCCTTCCATAAAAAAAGCGCCGCAAAGGGGGCCTTCTCTGCGGCGCTTTGGCCTTTCGGTTCCGGCCGTGCCGGCTTATTCCATGACCATCAGGACCACCGTGCGGTTCTGGGCGCGGCCCTCCGCGGTGCCGTTGTCTGCGATCGGCTTATCCTCACCGAAGGAGATGGCACGCATCCGGTGCAGCGGAATGCCGGCGCTGTCATGCAGGTAGCGCAGCACCATGTTGGCCCGCCACTTTCCCAGGGCCAAATTGTATTTTTCCGGGCCGACGTTGTCGGTGCGGCCCTGGATCTCGATGAACACGTTCCGGTTTTCATCCTTCAGCCGGGCGGCGAACAGGTCCAGAAAATTCTTGGCTTCGTCGGACAGCGTCTTCTTGTCGAAGGCGAACTTCACGTTGTTGTCGGAAAACCGCAGTTCGTAGAGGAAGTGCCCCTTGACCAGTTCCCCGTTTTCCTTGGCGCGCGCCAGGGCCTCCTGGGCGCTTTCCGACAGCCGGGCGAGCTGCGCTTCCTGGGCGGCGTCGGACCGCTTCAGGGCGGCCAGGTCGCTGTCCACGGCGTCGAGGCGCTGTTCGATCGCACCGATCCGGGCCTCCTGCTCCTTGACGCCGGCGCATCCGCTGAAAGCCAGCGCAGCGACGCCCACCGTCAAGACAACCGCTATAAAAGTCTTCATGGCGTTTCCTTTCCGTTGGTGTCGTGCCGCGGCGCAACCTCCGCGCCGGTTTGCTAACATCTCACACGGGAACGAATCAGAAGTCAAGTAATTTCCGGAAAATACTAATGAAATTTCATTACGGCGACCTGTCCATTCTCCGGGGGATGATCGGCTGGGACCCCTTCCGGTTGAAGAGGACCATCCCGGTGAAGATCAGGGCCATTCCCGCCAGGTGGTAGCCCCGAAGCGACTCGCCCAGAAACACAACGGCCAGCCCGGAAGCGAACACCGGCAGCAGATTGATAAACAGCCCGCCCCGGTTGGGGCCGATCATGTCGATGCCGCGGTTCCAGCAAAAATAGGCCACGATCGACGGGAAGGTGGAAACGTACAGGATGCTCAGCGCCACGTTCCTGTCCAGGGCGAATCCGCCGCGGAAGAAAAGTTCGGCCAGATACAGGGGGATCAGCCCGGCAACCCCGATCCCGAAAGTCCAGATCAGAAAGCTCATCGGGTGAATTGACGGGCGCCTCCGCAAAAAGGCCGAGTAAAGCGCATAGAGCACCACGGCGATCCCGATCACCAGGTCTCCCCGGACGAAGGACATGTGCACCAGCGTGGAAAGGTCCCCCCGGAGAACGACCAGCGCAGCGCCGACCACGCAAAAGAAAACCCCGAAGACCTGAAGCCCCGTGATCCTCTCGCCGAAGGCGACCAGCGAGATGAGGATCACCAGCGCCGGCATCGCCGTCTGGACCAGCGCGCCGTTGATGGCCGTGGTGGTGTGCACACCGGTGTACAGGAGCGTGTTGAACGCCGTGATGCCGGTCAGGGAGAGAAAGACCATGATCTTCCAGTGCCGCCGCACCTGGCCCCAATCGGCTGCCGCCCGCTTCCAGCCGAAGGGCAGCAGAATCAGGAAGGCGATGGCCCAGCGCCAGAAGGCGAACGCCACCGGCGGGATCAGCTCGATCACCCCTCGGGCCAGCACGATGTTTCCGGCCCAACACAGGGGCGGTACGATCAAAAGAAGATAGGCGATCCGGTCCATGGGTGAAAAGCCCCTCCTCTTGCACGGGGCGGCGGCTGTGGAAAAATAAAAACCAAATCCGAAGCACGGTTTCGAATTTGGTGCTTTCGATCCGGATCGTCCGATCCGTCTTGAAGTCTCGACCGGCGGCAGCGGCTGCAGGTCCGGTCTTATCCCCCGGGCTCCACGATGCCAAGGCGCTTGATTTTGCGGCGCAGGGTGTTTTTGTCGATGCCAAGTTCCCGGGCCGTGGCCACCTTCTTCCATCGGTTTCGCTCCAACGCCTCGAGGATGGTCCGCTTTTCGGCCTCCTTCAAACTCAAGCCCGTGGCCCCCGCCGGCAGGCCGTTTCGGGGCACCACCCGCGCCGGCAGGTGGTGAAGGCGGATGATCCCCTCCTGGCAGAGAACGAACCCGTGTTCAATGGCGTTTTCAAGCTCGCGCACGTTCCCCGGCCAGTCGTGGAGCATGAGCGCGGCCATCGCCTTCGGCGACACCCCGACGATCTTCTTGCCGGTGATGTGGTTGAACCGGTCGACGAAGTGATCCACCAGGAGGGGAATGTCTTCTTTTCTCTCCGACAGCGGCGGCAAGGAGAGCTTGACGATGTC
>JASFPT010000135.1:0-10513 GCA_050115795.1 Desulfobacterales bacterium | reverse complement strand
CGGCGACATGCCGGATCGCGCCGAATCAACCATTCGACCCATTAACCATTTAACCAATCCCCCTTGCCCTGAACCGCCCCGTTGTCCTACACTGGTCCCTGAGATGAAACTGCCTATCGACGACCCCAGACGATGAACAACCCAACTTCCCAATTCGTCCATCTGCACGTTCACACCCAGTACAGCCTGCTGGACGGTGCCATTCGGATCGACCCCCTGCTCAAGCGGTCCGCCGAATACGGTATGGATTCGGTGGCCATTACCGACCACGGCACGATGTTCGGCGTTGTGGAGCTCTACGAGAAGGCCCGCAATGCCGGTATCAAGCCGGTCATCGGATGCGAGGTGTACATCGCCCCGCGGAAAATGGGCGACAAGACCCCCCTCGATGCCAAGGGGATGTCCCATCTGATCCTGCTGGCCGAAAACCAGGAGGGGTACATCAACCTGTGCAAGATGGCATCGGCGGCCCAGCTGGTGGGCTTTTACTACAAGCCCCGCATCGACAAGGAGATGCTGCGGGCCCACAGCCGGGGGTTGATCGCCCTCTCCGCCTGCCTGCACGGGGAGATCCCGATGCGGATCAAGGCCGGCCGCCTCGATCAGGCGGACCAGGCGGCCCGGGAATATCTGAAAATCTTCGGAGAGGACCGCTTCTTTCTCGAACTGCAGCACAACGGGATCGAAGTCCAGCAGATGGTCAACCGCGAGCTGATCGAGATGAGCCGGCGCCTGTCGATTCCGATGGTGGCCACAAACGACTGCCACTACCTGGACCGGGACGACGTCCAGGCCCACGATGTGCTGCTCTGCATCCAGACCGGCAAGACCATCAACGACACCGAACGCTTCAAGTTCCGCACCGACCAGCTCTATTTCAAGAGCCCTGCCGAGATGGTGAGCGCTTTCGGAGAAGTGCCCGGCGCCATCGAAAACACCCGGCGGATCGCCGACCGCTGCCAGGTGGAGCTCGATTTCAACACCTACCATTTCCCCAAGTTCGAGGTCGGATCCGGCCGGACCGTGGAGGAAATTTTCGAAACCAAGGTGCGGGAAGGCTTTGCCGTCGTCATGGACCGGGTGCGGCGGAAGCGGCCCGAAGCGGACGAAAAGATCTACCGGGAGCGCCTCGACTACGAGATCTCCGTGATCAAGGACATGGGGTTCTGCGGCTACTTTCTGATCGTGTCGGATTTCATCCGCTTCGGAAAGAAAAACGGAATACCGGTCGGTCCCGGCCGTGGATCGGCCGCCGGCAGCCTCGTCGCCTATGCGCTGGGCATCACCGATCTCGATCCCCTCGAACACGGCCTCATTTTCGAGCGGTTCCTCAACCCGGCCCGCAAAAGCATGCCCGACATCGACGTCGATTTTTGCATCAACGGCCGGGAGCGGGTGTTCCGCTACGTTTCGGAAAAATACGGCGGAAACGACTATGTCGCCCAGATCATCACCTTCGGCAAGCTCAAAACCCGCGCGGTGATCCGCGACGTGGGCCGTGCACTGGACATCCCCCTGGCCGAGGTCGACACCATTGCCAAGCTGGTGCCCGATGTGCTCAACATTCGGCTCGACGAGGCCCTCAAGCAGGAGCCGCGCCTGGCCGAACTGTCGCGCCAAAAATCCGAATACGCCGAGTTGATCCAGATCTGCCGGGTGCTGGAGGGGCTCCCGCGCCATGCGTCCACCCACGCAGCCGGTGTCGTCATCGGCGACAAACCCCTTTGCGAATACCTTCCCCTGTACCGGGGAAAAAAGGGGGAGGTGGTCACCCAGTTCGACATGAAGTGCGTCGAGAAAATCGGGCTGGTCAAATTCGATTTTCTCGGCCTTCGAAATCTGACCGTGATCGCCAACACCCTCTCCCTGATCGAGGCCGGGGGCGCCGCGCCCCCGGATCTGTCCGAGCTCGACCTGTCGGACGAAAAGACCTACCGGCTGCTGTCCTCCGGGGATACGACCGGCGTGTTCCAGCTGGAGAGCAGCGGCATGAAGGACCTGCTGGTCCGGTTGGCTCCTGCGCGATTCGAAGACGTCATCGCGCTGGTCGCCCTGTACCGGCCCGGCCCCATGGAAAGCGGGATGATCGACGACTACGTGGAGCGGAAACACGGCAGAAAGTCGGTCTCCTACCTGGTGGACGAACTGGAGCCGATCCTGAATGAGACCTACGGGGTCATCGTCTACCAGGAGCAGGTGATGAAAATCGCAGGCGCCCTGGCCAACTACTCGATGGCAGAGGCCGACGACCTGCGAAAGGCCATGGGCAAGAAGATCGCCGCGATCATGGCCAAGCACCGGGAGCGCTTCATCCAGGGGGCGGTGGACAACGGGATCGCCCGGGACAAGGCCGAGCAGATTTTCAACCTGATGGAAAAATTCGGCGGCTACGGATTCAACAAGTCCCACAGCGCGGCTTACGCCCTGATCGCCTACCAGACCGCCTACCTGAAGGCCCACTTTCCGGTGGAATTCATGGCCTCGCTGCTCACCAGCGAAATGCACTCCACCGACGGGGTGGTGAAATACATCGCCGAATGCCGCGGCCACGACATCGAGGTCCTGCCGCCGGACATCAACCAGAGCGAAAAGGCCTTCACCGTAGACGATGCCCGGATCCGCTACGGGCTGCTGGCCGTTAAAAACGTGGGGGAGGGGGCCATCGACGCCATCACCGAGGCGCGGGCCGAGGAAGGGCCTTTCCGCGACCTGTTCGATTTCTGCGAGCGGGTCGACCTGCACCGGGTCAACCGCCGGGTGATCGAGGGCCTGATCCGCTGCGGAGCCTTCGACTGCACCGGGGCGGCTCGCTCGGCCATGATGGCCGCCGTCGAAGACACCCTCGAACACGGCCAGCTCATTCAGCGCGAACGCTGCGATCCGCAGATGGGCCTGTTCGACGGCGGCGGCGATGGGGCTTCGGCGCCCCCCAGCACCCCCTCGATTCCGGAAATTGCCGAGTGGGGCGAAAAACAGCTGCTGGCCCATGAAAAGGAGGCGCTCGGCTTTTACATGTCCGGCCATCCGCTGACCCGGCACGAGGACCTGCTGGAGAAGTTCACCACCGCCGACAGCATCTCCCTGCAGGAAAAGTCCGACGGTGAGGTCGTCCGCATCGGGGGGATCGTGACCCACATCAAGACGATTCACACCAAAAAGGGCGATCTGATGGCCTTTGTCGCGGTGGAAGACCTGCACGGGAGCATCGAAGCGACGGTTTTTTCTTCGGTTTACGCCGAGGCCCGGGATCTGCTGGTCGACGATGCGGCGATCCTGATTCAAGGCCGCATTCAGCGGGACGAGAACTCCGTCAAGATGCTGGCCGACTCGATCATCCCCATGGATCGGGTCGAGGAGCTGTGGAGTGCCAGCATTCATTTTAACCTGGAGATCGACCGAACGGACCGAAAAACCCTCGAACGGCTCAACGAGATCCTCAAGCGGCATCCGGGTTCCTGCAGGGGCTTTATCAACCTGCGCATGGGCGGACGCAGCCAGACGGTCATCGAGCTGCCCGAGCGGCTCAGAATCAGTGCGGGCGCGAGCCTGAAGCGGGAGGTCAACGGCTGTGTCGGCTACGACGCGGTGGAGACCCGCTGCGCGGCGAACCTGGCGCCCAACGGCCCGCCAGGGAACAACCGGTTTCGAAAGAAGAGGGCTTCCGGCAATGCCAGATGAAATCGATGTCTATGCGGTGCTGCTGGCCGGGGGAAGCGGTACCCGCCTCTGGCCGGTGTCCAGAACGCTTTTCCCAAAGCAGTTCGTTCGTTTTCTGGGTGACGATTCCCTGGTCCAGCGCACCATCAAGCGATTGACCCCCCTGCTCGACCCGGCGCGCATTCGGGTCGTCTGCGGCCGGGAGCACCGGGATCAAATTGCACGGCACCTGGCGGCGGTGGGCGTCGCTCCCGACCCGAGCATCATTGCAGAGCCTTGCGGGCGCAACACCGCCCCCGCGGTCCTGCTCGCGGTTCTCGAACTGCTCAAGGGGGTTGACGATGCGGTGGTGTGCGTGTTTCCGGCCGATCATGTCATCGGGGACGTGCCCCGATTTCACGAGAAACTGGCCGATGCGGTGGCCCTTGCCCGGGCCGGCTGGATCGTCACCTTCGGCATACGCCCCCATTATCCGGAGACCGGCTACGGCTACATCGAGGGAGGCAAAGCCCTGGAGCAGGGGGCCTTTGCCATCGCGCGTTTCGTCGAAAAGCCGGACCTGCCCACGGCCCGCCGGTATCTGGAAGCCGGTAATTTCTACTGGAACAGCGGGATGTTCGCGTTTTCCGCCCGGCTGATCGCCGAAGAGTATTCCCGCCACTGCCCCGAGCTGTTTTCCAAAATGCGAGAGTCGGCCGCAGTCGGCGGTACGGTGGGGATCGAATCCTACGGCCGGCTTCCCGACATCTCCTTTGACCACGCGATCATGGAAAAGACCGATCGGGGCGCCGTTCTGCCGTCTGCATTCGGCTGGAGCGACATCGGCTCCTGGAAGTCCCTGTTCGATTTTCTGCCCAAAGACGAAGACGGAAATGTCATCGACGGCAACGTGCTGGCCCGCAACACCCGCGATTCTTTCATCATGGGATACGAGCGGCTGATCGCAGTCAATCGTCTCGACCACATGGTGGTGGTGGAAACGCCCGATTCGGTCTTCGTTTCGGATCTGGAGCAGAGTCGGGATGTCAAAGAGATCGTCGATCAGCTCAAGAAACAGGGGCGCCGGGAGGTGCAGCACCATCAAACCGTCCACGCCCCCTGGGGCCGCCGGACCGAGTTGGACGCCAAGCCCGATTACACCGTCGAGCGGATGGTTCTCGCCCCGGGCCGGCAGGTGGAGATCGCCACCGGGCGGGGAAGAATCCAGCACCTCATCGTGGCCCGGGGACGAGGCCTCTTGTCAGCCGCATCCGGCGCCCGATCCTTGAGCACCGGCGACAACGCCGTGATCCCCGAAAAGGAGGTCGGCGCATTGCACAACGAGGGTGACGAGCCCCTGGTGATCCTGAGGGTGGAGTGCCCCTACTGACGGCGGCCGCCGTGCAAAGGTTCAGACCTGAAGCCGGCCTGTATGGGACACGCGACTGCAACCCACAGACCACGATATGCCGCGACTCGGCTCCTTTTTATAGGCGCTATCCGATGACGCAGTGCATCGAAACAAGAGAAGAAAGAAACCTATGAAAGTACCCTTGCTCGATTTAAAAGCCCAGTACCAGGAGATCAAAGGGGAGATCGGCGCCGTTTTGGAGGAAATCTGCGAAAGCCAGTACTTCATCCTGGGGCCTCATGTGGAAAGACTGGAACAAGCGATCGCCCAATACTGCGGATGCCGCCATGCCGTCGGTGTTTCTTCGGGAAGCGATGCGCTGATCATCTCGCTGATGGCCGCCGATGTCGGTCCGGGCGACCGGGTTCTGACCACCCCGTATACGTTCTTTGCAACTGCCGGCGCGATCGCCCGGGTCGGCGCAATGCCCGTTTTTGCCGACATCGATCCGGAGACGTACAATCTGTCTCCTGTGGAAGTTCGGCGGGTGCTGGAGTCGATGCCGGCCGGTGAGCGGGCGACGGTAAAGGCCGTCATCCCGGTTCATTTGTATGGGCAGTGCGCGGAGATGGCGCCGATCCGGGAGACGGCTGCCGAATTCGGGCTCACCGTCATCGAAGATGCGGCTCAGGCCATCGGCGCCGAGTACCGGGGGCAGCGGGCCGGCGCCATGGGGGATTTCGGCTGTTTTTCCTTTTTCCCGTCCAAGAATCTCGGCGCTTTCGGTGACGGCGGGATCGTGACCACCGGCTCCGATCCGATGGCCGAGAAGCTTCGCATCCTGAGGGGCCACGGGGCCAAGCCCAAGTACGTGCATCACATGATCGGCGGCAACTTCCGGCTCGACGCGCTGCAGGCCGCCGTGGTCGCGGTCAAGCTTTCCCACCTGGATCGATGGACCGAAGGTCGGCGCAAAAATGCGGCCCGGTACCGTCAACTCTTTGCAGAAAGGGGCCTTTCCGATCGCATCGGTCTACCCGTCGACTGCCAGCAGCGCCATATCTACAATCAATTCGTCATCTCCGTGACAGACGGCCGGGACGAGTTGAGGCAGTTTCTTCAGGACGCCGGCGTCGGCACCGAGATCTACTATCCGATCCCGCTTCACCTTCAAGGGTGTTTTGCCCATCTCGGCGGCAAAAAGGGGGATTTCCCGGCATCTGAAAAGGCCGCCCAGCGGACCGTCGCCCTGCCGGTCTATCCCGAACTGACCGAGGGCCAGCAGCGCCATGTGGTGGACAAGATCGGGGAGTTCATGGCGGGGCGCGGTTAGCCGGTTAGGCCGGTCGCCGGTGGTTTTCTTTTTCCCGGCGTATGCCGGCATACTGGAAACGGGCTGGACCGGCGAACGCTATTTCTTCTTCCAGAAAGCCAGCCGGAACCTTTTGCGGGAGGGGGTGCCGGTGTTTTGCTTCCGCCATCGATCGAACCGCCCCATGAAGTCTTCGGCGGCCCGGCTGGCGTCAATTTCGAGAAACCCCGCATAGCCGACGAGAAATCCTCTGGTGTAGACCGGCGGGGGCAGGTTTTTGAAGTCTTCGCCTTCGATGTTCTTCAGCTGCTGGATCGGAATCCGCGTGTCGGCTGCGACTTCTTTCAACGTATAGCCGTGCATTTCCCGAACCGATCGGAGCACGGCGCCGGTGAGGCACTCCGTCTCGGAGAGAAGCTGCTTAACGTCGGCGGGAAGATTGCCCGCTCCGTGCTGCGCCTTGTGCCGCTCGGCTTCGAAAAACCCGCTCATTGTTTTGTAGGCGGCTTCGATTTCCTCGATAATCGCTTCCCGCTCTTCGGTGCTCATCTCGCTGCTGATCGGCAGCGTTGCGATCGATTCACCCCCGTACAGATCCCGCAGAAAGCGGTAGGCCTGACGGACCTCGGTGGCGGTTGCCTCCGGGTGCAGTTCCAGAACGGCCAACGCACGGCGGACATCTTCGGGTCGAGGATCGCCGGTGGTCATCGCATCGCCCTTCCCTGGACCAGGTTTTCGGCGACCGCTTCGAGCTGGCCGCTGCATCGGGAGCCGGAGTGCGACTGAAGGTAGGGCCTTCGCTTGTTGATACACCAGGAAACGAGCTCGTCGTATTCGATGTAGCCCGAATAGGCGGCCATGAGCCCGAAATATTTTGAACAGATGCTTTTCACGGCGTAGCCGACCTTGATGTCCTGCCGGCGTCGGATCTTGTTGACGACGATATTGAAGCGAAGTTCCCGGATGGCCGACGCAACGATTTTCCCTGCCTCCTGGGAGCGGGACTGGAGATGCTCGGCAAGCTGACGGACGCTTCCGATGCCCAGCTTTTGACGGTTTTTCCAGACCTCGGCGATCAGGGTCTTTTGCCCGTTTTCGGCCATGGTCCGGACCAGTTTCCGGTAGTAGACGTTTTTGAAGAAATAGTAGAGATTTTCGATGGCAATGATTTCCGGAACCACCACGGCGATCAGGGTATCGGCCAGCAGAAAGGAGTCCACGGCGTGGAAATGGGTCCCGGCCCCGATGTCGATCAGGATAAAGTCCGCATCCAGTTTGCGGATGTGCCGGAACAGCTTCATTTTCTGGGAGAAAGGGATGTGGTCGGTTCCCAGAGAGTCGAGGGCGCCAACGAGCAGTCCCAGGTTGGGGATGCCGGTCTCGATGATCAGGGATTCCAGGGGGGCGGATTTTTCGAAAAAATCCGACAGCGTCGTTTCCGGCCGCTCGACGCCGAAGAACGAATGAAGATTTGCACCCCCGAGGTCTGCATCGACCAGCACGATCCGCCTGCCGGAGCGGGCCAGGTGTTGGGCGACGTTACTGATGACGAAGCTTTTCCCGACACCGCCTTTGCCGCCGCCGACGGCCCAGATTTCCGTTTCCCGTGGGGTGCTCTCTGCCATCGGTGGGATCCGCCCTGTGCCGCGAGCCGTTTACAGCCGTATGGCAGGCGCCAGAACCGGCCCGGCCGATCGCGCCAATACCGCCGCAATCATTCCACAAATCTTCTTGCGAGTCAATTTCCATCCGTGCCCTGCCGGTCATCGTCAGGGCTCTTTTTTACCGTTGACAGCCCGTGAGGGGTATTCTAACGTGCATCGTTCAATCTTTCATTGAACCTGCGGCTGTGCGGGCAGCGCTGCGGTTTTGCTTCGGCGCTTTTCCCGGTCGAAGCGGCGCGAACACGGCGGTGGTCCTCCTCTTTTCGCCGTCGGTTTGCCGCAACGCTGCGGCGGGCGGATCGTTTCCTTCCATCGGAGCAGATATGTACGAGATCCGGGCAGACACGGGGAAAAACCGGCTCTATATCAACGTCGGGGAATCCAACGGCGACGGGATGTCGTCTTTTGTGGGCGATGTCGATCGCGCTTGCCGGCAGCTCGGCGCCGGCTTTACCTGCCTGATCCATTTCATGCCCGGCATCCTGCTTCATCGCAGGGAGGAAGACTTGATCTTTCGTCTCCAGAACATCCTTCGCAGTTACGGGGTGCAAAAGACGGTCTATGTGCGCCCGGAAGGGAGCGTGCTCGGCCGCTTCCAGCTCGAGATGCTGCATATTCATTCCGACTGTCCGGGAAAAAACGCCTGTTCCCTGGAGGAAGGCGAAGCCATTTTAAACAGCGGCTGATCGGGAGATTCATCGATTTGACCCCTCTTCCAAGGGGCGGCCGGCTCATGGAGCGGCGCGCTTGCCTCTTGGACCGAAGCTCCTGCGGACCAGATATATCGCCCTTTCGTTCACTTTCCCCTGAATCTCCCAAGTCGTCGCGCTGCGAAACTTTAGGCGCGCGCATCGTTTGGGGACCGCAGAATTTCCGACGATTCCCCGGATTTTTCCCCAACCCGCAGATTCAAAAGGATACGCCATGACAAAAGGGCCACTGCCGGTTATACCGGCCAGCCGGAAAGACGACCTGCACGGCCTGGAGCATGCAGAAGACGCCGACCTGGTGCTTTTCATGGCCGGCAATCAATTCATGGTCATGGAACCGCTGGTGGCCGCCTTCCGCCTCCGCCATCCGTCGGTGAAAAAGGTGTTTACCGAAACGCTGCCGCCCGGCTTGGCGCTCAAACAGATTCTCGCCGGCGGAGCCCGGTTCGCAGACCGCCGTCTTGCCGTGCGCCCTGACGTCTACACCTCCGTGAGCCGAAAGGCGATGGAGATTCTCCAATCCGAGGGGTTTGTGGAGCCCGGGCAGTACCGCCCGTACCTGCGAAACCGCCTGACGCTGATGGTACCGGCCGGGAACCCGGCTCAGATCGCCTCAGTCCGGGACCTGGGCGGGGATGGCGTCCGGATTTCACAGCCGGATCCAGCCAACGAAGACATCGCCCGGCACATCTTGCGAATGTATGCCGATGCCGGCGGCGAGGAGCTCATCAGACGAATCATGGAAGAAAAGCGGGCCGAAGGCACCACGATTTTCACGGTGGTCCACCACCGGGAAACCCCGCTTCGCATTGCCAAAAGAACGGTCGATGTCGGGCCCGTATGGGCCACGGAAGCGGTGCACGGACGTTCGGCCGGCCTGGCCTTCGAAGAGATTGCCCCGGGTGAAACGGTCGATCAGCGAAGCCGGATTCGATACTATGCCTGCCGGCTGCGGCAGGCCCCCCATCCCGAAACGGCCGAAGCGTTTGCGGCGTTTCTCCTGGACCCGGAAGCCCAGGAGATTTTCGAGCGATTCGGATTTGTGCGATACGAAAGCAGCTGAACGAAAGGAATCGAGCAGGAATGGAATACCGCTGAGTTGGAAAGAAATGGTTTCAAGTTTCAGGGCTTAGGTTTCAAGTTTCAGGTTTCAGTTTTCAAGTTGAACTCGGCAGCGGGCGTTTTCCCGCCAGCCATGCACCTACTAGTCCGGGGGGCGTCACGAAAAGTGCTTGCCGGGGCCCTTCTGGCGCTTTTGAAACCTGAAACTTGAAACCTGAAACTGCTTTTTTAGACCCCCGGTCCTTCCCCGAAGGCCTCTTCGGCCTCCCGGTATAAAAGCGCTTCTTTTCCGCGGTAGCGCGGCGAGAAGTGAAAGATCGTCATCTTTCTCGCCCGGCACAGGCGGCCGATGCGGCCGGCCTCACGGGCGGTGAGGTGAGACTTGCGGCGGGCGGCTTTTCGGTCTTCATCCAGGAAGGCGGCTTCGATAAACAGATGGTCTGCGTTTTCGGCCAGGAGGATGATTTTTTCCACGTTTTCGTCCGTGCCGTCCGCATCCGTTATGTAGGCAATCTTCTCCCCCGCAGAAATTCGGGCGATTTTTTCGGTCAGGTCCGCCAGGGGCAGGCAAATCGTTTCCCCGTTTTCCAGCGGCACCGGAAACATCGTTTCGGGGGGCTGTTCTGCGTACAGGGCTTCTTTGAACCGCCCGAGCCAGGGACCGGGCACCGCCCCGAGGTCCGCGACCCGGTCGGCCAGAATGTGGACATGGAACCGCTCCTGGAGGGCCAGGCCGAGGCACGGGATCCGGTGGTCGAGAAGAACGCCCGATACGGTC
>JASFPT010000134.1:0-10529 GCA_050115795.1 Desulfobacterales bacterium | reverse complement strand
GTATGTGCCTCTGGATTGGGCCTCGATCACGCCCCGCTTGCTGAGCTTGTAAAGGGCGTTGCTCAGCTGCCGGGACCCCAGACCAGTCTTTTTTTTCAACGTGGCGATGTCGACGCCTTTGCGGCTGCGTTTGACCACGTCAAAGACCGAATCGAGCACCGTAGGCTTTCCGGGTGGAGACGCTTTCTTGGCTGCCTTTTTTGCAGCCTTCTTGGCCGGTTTCTTCGCGGTCTTCTTGGCCGGCTTCTTCGCGGTCTTCTTGGCCGGCTTCTTCGCGGTCTTCTTGGCCGGCTTCTTCGCGGTCTTTTTGGCGGCGGCCTTCTTCGGAGCGGCTTTCTTCTTTGCCGGGGGGGATTTCTTGCTTTCCATCTTGGCCAGATCAGCGGAGAATTTCTCTACCTTCTTGGATAGATCGACGAGGTTTTTGGAGATCGTCTTGAGTTGATTCTGCAATCTCTTCACCATGGTCTACCTCCTTTGTGGGTGGAATTGCTCCTTTTTAACGAGCAACTATTATACTGTTATAAAAATGTCAACCATTTATGCACACTGGCGAGAAATACGACGCGGTTGACAAGGCATTTTCGCTGTGAAAAGGATAGCCCCTGTTGTGATTCAAGACCGGCCGCCGCCGGACTTGGGCCCCGGAGAATGTCGCAATGCCCCGTCAACAGCAGAAAGAAAAGCCTTGGAGCTGCCGCAGATGATCGATTATCGTCGCGATCTCAACACGGCCCAGCAGGAAGCGGTTCTCCACGGCGACGGCCCTTTGCTGGTCATCGCCGGAGCGGGCAGTGGAAAGACAAGGACCCTGACATACCGGGTAGCGCGGCTCGTGGAAGAAGGCGTTTCACCGGCCGCCGTTTTGTTGCTGACCTTTACCCGCAAAGCCGCTGAAGAGATGCTTCGCAGGGCAACCGGGCTGCTCGACAAGCGCTGCAGTCAGGTTTCAGGCGGCACCTTTCACTCCTTTGCCCACCGGGTGTTGAGGCGCTACTGTGCCCGCCTCGGGTTTGACAGCGGGTTCTCCATCATCGATCGAGCCGACGCAGAAAATCTCATCGCCATGATTCGCAAGGAAATCGGGCCGCCGTCCTCTGCCGGTTCGTTTCCCCGGAAGCAGACATTGATGAGTATATTCAGCCGGGCGGTGAACAAAGAGATTCCCGTGGAGGACGCCATTGTCGAAGACCATGGGCACCTGATCCCGTTCATGGAAGATATTTTGAAAATCGAAGAAAGATACCGTTACCGGAAGGTGGAAGACGGTTTTTTCGACTACGATGACCTTCTTGTCTACCTCAAGCGCCTGTTGCAGGAACATCCAGATCTTCGAGAACGCCTGGCCGACATTTATCGTCACATCATGGTGGACGAGTATCAGGACACCAATCGGATTCAAGCGGAGATCGTCTATCTGCTCGGATCCCGCCACCGAAATGTAACGGTCGTCGGCGACGATTCCCAGAGCATCTATGCATTCCGCGGTGCCAATTTTCGGAATATCTTCGATTTCGTCGAAACTTTCCCCGGCACCAAAATCGTCCGCCTGGAGGAAAATTACCGAAGCGTTCAACCGATTCTGACCCTGACCAACCAAATCCTCGACGGGGCCCGGCAAAAGTTCACAAAGACCCTGTTCTCCCGGAAGAGTTCTGAAAAACTGCCGGTTCTGGTAAATACAGCCGGGGAAAACATCCAGTCGAGATTCGTGGTGGAGACCGTCTTGGAGAAACAGCGGCAGGGAGTGGCCTTGCGGGACATTGCCGTGCTGTTTCGGGCCGGTTTTCATTCCTTTGACCTGGAGATCGAACTCAACCGCGAAGCGATTCCGTTTGTGAAGGTAGGCGGGTTCAAATTCATGGAATCGGCCCACATCAAAGACGTGCTGGCCCATCTGCGGGTCATGGTGAACCCTTCCGATCGGATCAGCTGGTATCGCATATTGCTGCTTCTCGACAAAGTGGGGCCCAAAACCGCCCAGCGAATCTATGAGGCGGTTCGGGCGGAAAATGCCGGCCATACCGGAATTCTCACCGCCCAACTCAAGGGGGGGGCAAACGCGGCGCTGGAAAGACTCAAATCGCTTTTTTCCCTGATCGACACGCGACCGATGTCCCTGGTCGAAATCGGAGAAGCGATTTTGAACTACTACGCACCGATTCTCCAGCGGATCTACGACGACCACCCCCGAAGACTTCGGGATCTGGAGCAGCTGCTGCTGATCATGGACCGCTACACGGATCCGGAGAGCTTTTTGAGCGATATGGCCCTGGAGCCGCCCAATACCAGCGCTGATCAGACCATGGCCCGGGAAAACGAGGCGGAAGACCGATTGGTGCTTTCCACCGTCCACTCGGCCAAGGGCCTCGAGTGGCATACGGTGTTTGTCATCTGGGCCCTGGACGGCCGGTTCCCCTCCATCCACTCCCTGCAAAACGAGGAGGCGATCGAAGAAGAGCTCCGGCTCATGTACGTGGCCGCCACCCGGGCCAGGGAGCAGCTGTTTTTCACCTGTCCGATGCAGAGCTACGATCGGAGCACCGGGATGCTGCTCAGCCGCCCTTCCCGCTTCATCGAAGACATCCCCGAATCTATTCTGGCCAGGTGGCATGCGGATCTTTATTGAGCACTCCTCCCGCATGTCCGCAGTCCAAAGATAGCCCTCTGAAAGGGTGCTATAATGGATTCGGCAACAAAATCCGAAATACGAATGTCGAAACAAATTCCAATGACCGGAATTGAACACCCTCTGCAGCAAGTCGCCGACGCGCCAAAGCCGCTATGGCGACGGAGCGCTGCAGGGAATCTTCTACCGTACGGCGTTCCGTCTATTTAGATTCGCTCGCTAACCCCCCAGCCCCGCTGGGGCGGGATCTCCGCTTCGCTCCGACAAGCTGCGGGGAAGGCGCTCGCTGATGCGGTTCAAAGTTCGAAACAACAGCAAACGATAGAACCTTTCCGGGTCCTCCACCAGAGGTGGAGGGTTTAGATCGCACCGAAGGGCTCCAACGGCGTGTTACCCTCAGCACTTTCGTGACAACTCGCCACCTGCCGCAAGCCGCCCATTTTTTCCCGATTTTCGCTTTCTATCCTTCGCGCCTCCCCTTCGGCGCACAGGGGCAGAGGCCATTGGCAAAATGTTAGGATTGTGTTAGCGTCGCCTCCGGATCAACCCCCAGGATCATGCTGCGGCCTTCACCATGATCTGTCCTGCAAAACGAAAACGCGCACCGTCCGGAAGCCCGGCGGCGACATGAAAGGCGAAGACAGACATCTGAATGGCTTCGGAAACAATCGTCCTCATTGTCGGCTACATCTTCGGCTTTTACATGGCCTGGAACATCGGCGCTAACGACGTGGCCAACTCCATGGCGTCAGCCGTCGGGGCCAAGGCCATCACCGTGCGCCAGGCCGTCTTCATCGCTGGGATACTAAATGTCGCGGGCGCCGTGTTCCTGGGCTCCCACGTCACCGACACGATCCGGAAAGGGATCGTATCGACCCAGGTGCTGAACGATCCGGACCTCGCGCTCGTCGGGGCACTGGCCGCACTGCTGTCTGCCGCACTGTGGGTCTCTTTTGCCACCTGGAAGTCGCTTCCGGTGTCCACCACCCACTCGATCGTGGGGGCTATGATCGGATTCGGCATCATGGCCGGCGGCGTTTCGGTCATCCAGTGGGCAAAGCTCGGCGCAGTCGTTCTAAGCTGGATCATTTCGCCGTTGTTTGCCATGGCGATTTCCTATTTGATGTTCAAATGTATTGTGGTGCTGGTCCTGAAACGGGAATCGCCGCTTGAGGCCGCCCTGAACCTGTCTCCCTGGTTTATCGGCATTACCATTTTCATTGTGGTTCTCTCGTTCTTGTTCAAAACGCCCCTGGGCAAAAACCTGGCCCTCGGAACGCCCGCTGCGCTTCTGATCGCCATGTTCCTGTCGCTCGGGTTGGGGATGATCGGAAAACGGTTCCTTGCCGGACTTCTGATAGGACCCGCATCGGACGGTGCCGAAGAAATATTCCGGCGGATCCAGATCGGTACTTCCTGCTACGTGGCGCTTGCCCAGGGGGCAAACGATGTCGCCAATGCCATCGGCCCGCTGGCGGTGATCTACTTTATCGTCAAAACCGGCGCGGTTGGAACGAAGGTGCCGGTGCCGGTTTTCTTGCTGCTGTTCGGCGGTGTCGGCATCGCCTGCGGCATCGCCATGGCCGGCTACCGGGTCATGGACACCCTGGGGCATAAGATCACCACCTTGAGCAACACCCGGGGGTTTTCCGTCGATTTTGCCGCCGCAACGACGGTGCTAGTGGCTTCGAAGCTGGGACTGCCGGTGTCCACCACCCACGCCGCGGTGGGCGGGGTGATGGGCGTCGGCCTCGCCCGGGGCCTGGAGGCGGTCAACTTTCGGATCATTATGCGGATCATCCTGTATTGGGTGCTCACGGTTCCGGCAGCGGCGGGCACCAGCATGGTGCTGTATATCATCCTGCATCGGATCATCTGAGGCGCAGCGTACACATCGACAAACCGGAACGACCCGAGCCGGGTCGGAGGGAGGCGGGACATGCGACTTCCGTTTTTTTCCATATTCATCACATCACCGTTTGACGGGCTCCAGGAGCATGCCGAAAAGGTAAAGGAATGCTCCTTTGTCTTTCAGCACGCCATCGAGTGCCACGTGGCGGACCGGTGCACGCGCTTTGAAGAGCTGCGGCAGGAAATCATCGAGATGGAACGCAAGGCCGACGCGATCAAGCGCCGGATCCGGGGGCACCTGCCCAAGGGAACCCTGCTCGCGGTCGACAAGTTCCAGCTGTTCCGGTATCTGCGCGAGCAGGACAGCGTGCTCGATGCGGTCGAAGACGCCCTGGACTGGATATCCTATCGAAGCGAACCCGGGATTCCTGAGGAACTGGCCAAGGATTTCTTCCTGCTGGTCGATGCTGTGGTCGACCCCATCGAGGAACTGAGCAAAATGGTGGGGGAGGCGAGGAAATACTTTCAGACCTTCTCCGAACCCCAGCGGATCAAGGTAAAGGACATCATCCGGAATCTGCGGGCCATGGAGCATGACGCCGACAAGCTCGAGGCCGATCTGAAACGAAAGATCTTTTCGACGAACCTGGACCCGGTGACCGTCTTTCACATGATCCGGCTGGCGGAGACCATCGGCTCGATCGCCGACCATGCCGAAAACGCCGGGGACATGATGCGGGCGATGGCGGCAAGATAGAAGGCTGGGAGGCTGGGAAGCCGGGCAGCACCCGATGATGTTCAATATCCAGAGAGAGGTCCTTCCCGGAAAATCGCGGGCAAGGGAATCGAAGAAAAGAGTCTCCGCAAAGCGGTTGCCCTGCTTCCCAGCTTCCCGGCCTTCCAGCCTCCCAGCGGCGCAAGGCGCCTACAGATCTTTTTCCGAGAAATGCTCCACCCGGTAGACCTGAACCGACAGGCCCTTCTCCTTCCAGCAGTTTCTGCCCATCCCCGCCTTCCGGCACAGGTGTTCCAGAAACAGACGCTTGTCGGGAACCTGTTCCCAAACCTGGGGCAGAAAGGTCGCCCGTCGGTACCCGATGCCGAGAATCACGCCGTGCTCGCCCGGCTTGAGCTTTTCCAACAGGTCGTCGGGCGTTTCGAAGTGGAGGTCCTCCGGGACCGTCAGGCGGCTGATCTCGATGTCGACCTGCTCGAGTTCTTCCTTTGTCAAAGGGGAAAAACGCGGGTCGTGGAAGGCGGCGTTTTTCGCACTTTCCTCGACAGCCTCAAGCAGGGAGGATCGGGCCTCCAGCATCCCGATACACCCTCTGAGTGCGCCACCTTTCTGGAGGGTGACAAAACAGCCCTGCGGCCTGAGCAGAGCCGGCGTCGGAGAGTCCGGTTTTTCCATCTGATCTGCCGCCCCCAGGGCTGCAGCGATGGCCGACCGGGCCACCCTCAGCAGCTTTTCTCGCTCCTGGCGGCTTAAATCGGACATTTTCGGCTCCTTTTTCCGGAAGCCATCCGGCCTTTTATTTCAGAAACACTTTCACGACGAACGCGACCAGCAGTAAGATCGCGAACCCGGCAATGATATACGCCTTCCAGTCCGTGGGCTTTTCGGCGATTCCGTAACGGTTGACCTTACCGACCTTCTTTTTGCAGACGTTGCAAACGGTGGCGTTCAGGGGAAGGTGGGTAAAACATTCCCAGCATTTTTTGGTTGAAAAATGGAACGGCTCCGGATCGTGCTTGGCCATGGTCGTTTCTCCCGCGGCAAAATTCACCCCAGCTGCCGAGCTGCACCCGACCTCGAAGCAAGCCCTGCAGAAAATAGGAAAAAGAAAATGGGAACCGGCTCCTGTCTTTCTGCTTCCACACTTATTCCACGAAATCCTGCTCGATGGAGATTTCGCTTTTGGCCTTGACCCACTCCAGCCATTCCGCGAAAGCCCGCTGCTCCTTTTGCCGACGCAGGGTCTGCTCGATGGCCGGCTTCTGTTCCTTGAAACCGTCGATCGTCGGCTCCCGCCGCTCTTGCAGCCGGATCACGTAGTAACCGATGGGGCCGTTCAGGGGCTGTTCTGCAAACGGCGACTTCTGGGTCAACAAGAATGCAGCGCTGGAGATCTCCTGGGCGTATCCGATCTGGGGGATCTGGCCGTTTCTTTTGAAAAAACCGGTGCTCTGCATCGGCCGGCCGGCGGCAAGAGCTTTTTTCCCCATCGATTCGGGGTCTGAGCGGACCGCTTCCAGGAAAGCCTTGGCGTCCTCTTCGGCCTTCTGGTTCTTTTTATCGCGAATCACGTCCGCACGCACCTCGTCGGCCACCGCTTCGAACTCCGGAATTTTGGAAGGCTTCTTATCCAAAACCTGCAGAAGATAGTACCCGTCGGAGAACTCCTTGACGTCGCTGATCTCCATCGGGTTCAGGTCAAAGGCCGCCTTGGCGAACTCTGCCCGGTTTTGAACACCTTCCTTGGGGCCGCTGCGGGTGAAAAATCCGGTGGTAATCAGGTGAAGATCCCTTTCCTGGGCGGCCTTGACCAGGTCGTCCCCCTCAAAGGAAACGTCGTAAACGGCCCCGGCCTGGTCGTAGGCCAGGGTGCGCGCATCGGAGAGGGCGATTTCCCTTCGGATCTGATCACTCGCCTCTTCAAGCGTTTTCTTGGCGGCCTCATTGACCTTTTCCACCTTGATCAGGTGCCAGCCGAAACGGGTACGAACCGGACCGGCCACCTCTCCGGGTTTCATGGAAAATGCCTTTTCGGAAAAAGGCGCCACCATGTCTTCCTTTTTAAACGCGCCCAGATATCCCCCTTGCTGGGCGGAAGGGCCTTCGGAGAACTGGCGGGCGAGCTCCGCAAAATCCTTCCCCGACTGGGCCATCTTCAATACTTCCATGGCCTTTTGCCGTTTGGCCTCTACCGTCTCTTGGTCCGCGTTCGGATCGAGTTTAAACAGAATGTGACGCGCCTCCACGGTCTTGGGCGATGTAAACTCTTCCGGGTTTGCGTCATAGTACTGACGGACCTGCTCCGGGGTAACGTTCACCGAACTGAGATAGTCTTCCGGTGCGAAACGGATGTAGCGGACCTTCACCTCTTCCTGGGTCTTGTACGCCTCCGGCTTCTTATCAAACCGGCTTTTGACCTCTTCTTCGGACGCCTTTACATCTTTGTAGGCGGCTGGTGAAAAATGGACGAAGTCGAGAGAAACCTCGGCGTTTTGCCACTTGTACCAGGTAAGGGCCTCGTCGTCCGACACCTGGACGGTGCCGGTGACAAACGTACGCACCTTCTCGGCCAGCATGGCACTTCGTTGCGACGTTTCGAACTCTTCGGGACTCATCCGATATCGTCCGAGCACATTCTGGTACAGCCGGTTGTCGAAAACCCCGGCGCGCTGGAAAGCGGGGATGTTTCGGATGGCCGAGGCAAGCTCGTCGTCGGTGACGCGAAAACCCAGCGTTTCGGCTTCCTGTACGAGCAGCGTCTCGTTGATGAGCTGGTCCAAAGCCTGTTTGCGGACGTTGAGGGCCTTCAGCATATCTTCGTTAAGGGAACCGCCGAAACTGGCACGCATACGCTCCACCAGGTTGTCGTAGGCTTCCCGGTATTCCTCGGCGGTGATGACCCGGTCGTTGACCACCGCGACCTTGCCGGCTTTGCCGGCGTCAAAGCTGCCCACACCCCAAAAAATAAACACCAAAACGATCGCACCGAGGATGAACTTGATCATCCAGCTGGTGGCGTAATCCCGCATCAGCCTGAGCATGTAACCATTCCTTCCTGAATCCGTGTCGTCAAAATGGGCGCCGTCACCGGTGAATCAGAGCAACAGGGAGATCGGCTTGCTGTTCTTGTCGATCTTGCTTCCGACCGAAGAGCCGCAGTAGGCGCACAGGTATTCGTATTTGTCCCCTTCCGGTAAAACGAGCAACAGCCGCTTCCGAACGGGAACGGCGCCTCTGCACTTGGGACAGAAAAGCTCGGTGGCGTCGAACTCTTTGTACATCGCCTGGTTCTGGTCGTCTTCCGGGCCGTATCCCGGGTATGGCGTGTTGGGTTTCATGTTCATGGCAACCTCCTGGGCCCGCAAAGGAAGTTGATGTTCCAGCCCGTACCGCAGCATTTCTCAACAAAACCGCTCGCAAAATCAAGCGGTTGTCTTTTTGTAAATTTATGATTCTATTCGCCGTGCAAGCACTTGTCAAGAACTGCCGGACCCCGGCGCAGCGAATCCGGCCCTTTCCAGGTATTGGGTCGTCCCGCGCCAAGACCTGATTTCCCCGGCATCCCGGCTCAGCCGGCGACCGGCAAGTGCGCGGGAGATTGGGGCATCGGTCCGAAAATCCCCGGCCGGGGTGAAAGGGCGATCAGAATCCGGAAAATGGCTCAAAAATATCATTCCTTTCCTTCTTTTTCCGGTTTTCGGGTGGCGCGGGATCACATCGCGGCGATGGGCGCGACCGCCAAATTTGGTATTGACACGTCCGATCCCGTCTACTAAGGAAGAAGGCTCATCGCAGGGGGCTGTAGCTCAGTTGGGAGAGCGCATGACTGGCAGTCATGAGGTCAGGGGTTCGACTCCCCTCAGCTCCACCAAAAATAAAAAAAGCCGGTTCGCGAGAACCGGCTTTTTTTATGAAAAAGGACAATGCGCTGCGGCGGCGAAACGGAGGCCGACGGGTGTCGGATCGGATGCCGGGCAATGCTGCCGGCGTTTGAGCCGATTGGGCCGCATTGAGACGGCCGCAACGGGGAGGACGACAGCGGCAAACCGGCCCCCTAAAAGTTGAAGACCTTGCCTTCGGCGGCCAGGTCGATCAGGTGCGGGCCGCCGTCGAGGACCATGTTGGAGAAAAATTTGGACTCGTCAACCTGACGAGCCTTGGCGCAGGGGATTCAGACCCCGATGGGCACTTCGTTTTCGACCAGGTAAGGCAGATAGTCGTTGGGGCAGTCGCCGGTGGGCGTCTTGATTTGATGGTCCCGGCTCGAATCGCCCCACATCACCCCGCTGTCGATGAAAAAAATGTTCACCAGGTGCCCCTTTTCGTGGGCGATCTTGGCAAACTGATAACAGCGGGTCGCCTTCTCGTTGTCGTCCCGGCTCAGGACAAACAGAAAATTGGCCATGCTTCCTCCTTTCGTTTTTCCTCGGTGCCGTTCAGGTTTTCGGCTTCCTTGCCAGCGCCACGCAGGTGGCCCCCCATCCGCCGGCGTCGGCCGGCGCATCAGTGTAGGTCTTCACCAGCGGGTGTCGGTCCAGAATCGTCCGGACCCGTTTCTTGAGCGCTCCGGTTCCCTTTCCGTGGATGATCCGCACCGAATAGATCCCCCGCGAGACGCATTGGTCAAAGTAGTCGTCGAGAAGGTCGGAAACCTCTGCGGGCCGGAAGGTGTGAAGGTCGAGCTCGCCGGTGATGGGGATCTGAACCGGGGGGAGTTGGTTTTCGTCCATCGGCGTTTTCCTTGTCGCGGCAAATGGATCCGATCTTTATGCGGAGCCTACATTCGAATATCGAATATCCAAATCCAGGACAAACAGAAAATTGAACACACCCTGCAGCAAGCTGCAGGGAATCTTCTACCGTAAGGTATTCTGTCTGATTTAGATTCGCTCGCTATCTCGGTTCAAAATTCGCATGGCCGCAACTGCCGGAATCCAATTTTAGGTGGGCTTGGAACCGTTCGGCCAGGATAAACGATCGTTGGAAAACCAGAGGGGCTTTTCATTCTCTTTGTCAACCGGTATACAGGGACTTCAATTTGTGCCTCTTCAAAGGATACGCTTGGAATGAGCACACTTGCTTTGCCTTTGCTCCCAGTTTTCGCCTACCTGCTCGGGTCGGTGCCCTTCGGGCTGGTATTGACAACGCTGTTTACCGATGTCGATTTGCGAAAGGCGGGAAGCGGCAACATCGGGGCCACCAACGTCCGGCGAACCGCCGGAAATGTTCTGGGCGTGCTGACTCTCGTTGGCGATGTAGCCAAAGGAGCCGTGCCGGTGGCGGTCGGGGCGCATCTCTTCTCCGGGGGGGCCG
>JASFPT010000133.1:0-10540 GCA_050115795.1 Desulfobacterales bacterium | reverse complement strand
AGTTCACGGCGGTGGGACGGGCGCTTTTGATGCGACGGCAGGTTTCGGAAAGCCTTCGGTCCGGATCGCGGTCGCCGGCGGCCCGCCTGGCGGCCAGATAGACACCATAAGCCCCGGTCACGCCGATCAGCGGAGCACCGCGCACACACATCTCCGAGATGGCCGCAATCACGCCGTCTTCATCGGCAAGATCGATCACCGTCAGTTCGTGGGGCAACCGGCGCTGGTCGATGATCTGCACCGTCTTTCCGTCGGCCGCCAGCCAGACCGGCCGTGTCGGTTGTCGCTGTTCCATCACCTCTTGCTCCAAAAAAAATCACCACAAGGGACACCGGAAATGAATCTTCAGTTCCCATTCAACATTGGACGTCGGACGTTCGACGTTCTCTTTTTTCATACTAGATATTCCCGAAAGTTGCACTGTTCGAACCGGCGTTCTGCGCTACGCCGTCCTCAAACGAACAACGGCACCGGGCGGAAGGCTTCGACATCGATCAGGCCTCGGTCCGTGAGCTTCAGGGCCGGAATCACCGGCAGGGCCAGAAACGACAGGATCATGAAGGGATCGGCCGGTGTCGCCCCCAGGTCATGGGCGGCGCGGGTCACGGCATCCAGCCTTCTTCGGATCTCCGGCAAAGGCTGCTCGGACATCAGCCCGGCTACGGGCAGGCCGAGCGATTCCCGGACCCGGCCCCCTGCGGCCACCGCCATTCCGCCGCCCATCTGCACCACCGCGGATATGGCCGCCTTCATGTCCTCGTCGTTGGTGCCGACACCGATCAGGTTGTGCGAATCGTGGGACACGCTGGAGGCCATGGCCCCCGCTCGGAGCCCAAAGCCGCGGACAAAGCCCAGACCGGTATTCCCTTGGCCGGTGTAGCGCTCCACCACGGCCAGCTTGAGCAGGTCCCGTTTCGGATCGGCTTCTGCCCGGCCATCCACGATCCTGGCCCGGGCCGTCTCAGAGCCGGTCAGAATCTGTCCGGCGATCAGGGCGATCACCCGGATCCGCTCTCCGGCGGCCGGTATCTTAAAATCGATCGCAGACGAATCGACGCTCATGACCTGCGGGGGGGCTGCCGGACCCGGCGCCGTGAGCCCGGGGCAAAGTCGCCCTTCTTCGGCCACGATCTTTCCCCGGCAGTAGACGGCTTCCATCTGCGGCCGTGAAAGATCCGAGAAGACCACCAGGTCGGCCCGCCGTCCCGGGGCGATGGCACCGGACCCTTCCAGGCCGTAGAATTCGGCGGGATTCAGGGTGGCCATCTGGATCGCCGTCAGCGGGTCGAGTCCAAGGGCGATCGCCTTTCGGACGATCCCGTCAATGTGACCCTCGTCGATCAGATCCCGGGGATGCCGATCGTCGCTGCACCACATCATCCGCCGGCAGGTCCGTTCGTCGATCAGGGGCAGAAGATCCTCCAGGTTCTTGGCACCGGTCCCCTCCCGCACCAGAACGTGCATTCCGAATCGGAGTTTTTCTGCGGCCTCCTCGACGGTTGTACACTCGTGGTCGGTTCCGATTCCCGCCGCAAGATAGGCCTGAAGCCGACGGCCGGAAAGGGACGGGGCGTGGCCGTCCACCCGCTTTCCCACTGCGCGGGTTTGTTCGATCTTCTTGAGCACCGCAGGATCTGCACCGACCACCCCCGGAAAGTTCATCACCTCTCCCAGGGCCAGCACGTTTTCCCTCCCCAGCAGCGGCAACAGGTCCCGGGCCTCGAGCCGGGCACCGGCGGTCTCCATCTCGCTGGCCGGCACGCAGGAGGGAAGCGCATAGCCGATGCGAATCGGCTGACCTGCTGCGGCATCGAGCATGTATTCGATCCCTTGCAGCCCCATCACGTTTGCGATCTCATGGGGATCGGCCACCACCTGGGTGGTGCCGCAGGGGGCCACGGCCCGGGCAAAAGCGGGAGGACAGACCAGGGCGCTTTCGATGTGAACGTGGGCGTCGATAAAACCCGGTGCGACGAATCGGCCGCCGAGATCGACCCGATCTTCGCCCGCGTAACGCCCGATGCCGGCGATGGTGTCCCCCACCAGGGCGATATCGCCTTCGATCACCTGGCGGGTGAAGACGTCCACGATCCGGCCGCCGGAAAGGACCCGGTCCGCCGGCCGGTCCCCCCGTGCCACCTCGATCAGGGTCTGGAGAGAGGGAGTCATCTGGTCCGGTTCTCTGAAGAAAACAGATGAACGTTGAACGTTCGTCTTTTTATTTTGATGATGTTCCAATGGTTCTGCACCGCACCGCAACCCTGTCCATCAGTTCCTCGACATCGGCGGTAAGAAGCTTTCGATCCCTGACCACGAAACGCCCCCCCACCATGACGTCCCGCACGTCGCTGCCCCTGGCGGCGTAGACCAGGTGCGAGACAGGGCGGTACATCGGCATCAGGTGCGGGGCGGCGGTGTCGAGCACGATCAGGTCGGCGGCCTTTCCCACCTCGACAGACCCGATCTCGTCGCCCCAACCGATGGCCCGGGCGCCATTGCAGGTGGCCATGGCGAGCACCTGTTCTGCGCCAAGAACCGTCGGATCCAGAAGGACCGCCTTGTGGAGCTTGGCGGCGGTGTCCATTTCGGCAAACAGGTCCAGGTCGTTGTTGCTGGCGCACCCGTCGGTGCCGAGGCCCACGCGGATCCCCGCCTGGAGCATCTTTGCCACCGGCGCAACCCCGGATGCCAGCTTCATGTTGCTCTGCGGATTGTGGGATACCGGACAACCGCGTGCCGCCAGAAGGTCGATGTCTTCGCCGTCGAGCCAGACGCCGTGCACGATCAGGGTATCGGCATCGAGAACGCCGAGGCGGTCGAGATAGGCCACCGGCGACAGGTTATGCTCGGCCCGGATCTGATCGGCTTCCATGCGCGTTTCTGCCACATGGATCTGAAACAAAACGCCATGACGGGAGGCGGCCTTTTTGGCGGCAATCAGGGTGGCAGACGAACAGGTGTAGGGGGAATGGCAGAAGATCGACGGGCGGATTCGGTCGGCGGCATTTTTCCAGCGCCTTAAAAAGTCTTCGGCATGATCGATGTTCCGGCTCGGATCCGGCACCCCCGGCGCCGGAAAATCAATAACCCCCTGACCCATCACCGCCCGCAGCCCCATCCGCTCGACGGCTTCTGCTGCTTCGGTCTCGTAGAAATAACCGTCGCAGCAGGTGGTGGTCCCGCTCAGCAGCAGTTCGGCTGCGGCAAGCGACGCGCCGAGTCGAACCGCCTCCGGATCGATGTGCTTGGCCTCTGCCGGAAAGATGTGCTCGCTGAGCCATTGCTGCAGCGGAAGATCGTCGGCAAGTCCCCGGAAAAGGGACATGGGCAGGTGGGTGTGGGTGTTGACCAGGCCCGGGAGAATCAGGCCGCCGCCTGCATCCACCGTCTCTTTGGCCCGGGGAAGGGTTGCACCGACCGGCGCCGTCTCGATCCGCTCGATTCTTCCGGCACGCACCCCGACCAGAGCCTCTTGGAAAACGGCGAAATCCGCAGCGGCGGTCACCACGGTGGCGTTGTGAAAAAGGGTGTCGAGCATCAGCGGCTCCGGATCCGGCCGGCGATTTCAGAGACGGCCGCGCCGATCTGTGACATGTCGAGGGTGAGCAGCTTCCGGTCTTCCATGACCACGCGACCGTCGATCACCGTACTGGCCACATCGCCGCCGCGCACCGCGTAGACCAGGTGTGAGACCGGGTGATACAGGGGCGTCAGGTGGGGGCGACGGGTCTCGACCACCACCAGGTCCGCCCGCTTGCCGGGGGTCAGGGAGCCGGTGATCGTCCCCAAACCCAGGGCCGCGGCGCCGTCGACCGTGGCCATCTTCAGCACCCGGGCGGCATCGAGCACCGTCGGATCGAGTGTATTCACCTTGTGGAGCTTGGCGGCGGTGTCCATTTCGGCAAACAGGTCCAGATCGTTGTTGCTGGCGCACCCGTCGGTGCCAAGCCCCACGCAGATGCCCGCCTCGATCATCTGGGGTACCGGGGCAATCCCGGAGGCCAGCTTCATGTTACTCTCCGGATTGTGGGCGACCTTTACGCCGAAGCCGGCCAGGGTTTCGATGTCCCCTTCGCTGACCCAGACGCAGTGGCAGGCCAGCAGTCGGCTGGAAAGAACCCCGAGGCGGGCCAGGTGCCCGACGGGGCTGACCCCCCGCTGAGCGATGCTGTTTTCCACCTCCCCCCGGGTTTCCGACAGGTGGAGAACCAGCAGCAGGCCGGCCTCCTCGGCAAGGCCGGCGGCTTCTTCCAAAAGTGCTGCGTTGCAAAGATAGGGCGAGTGCGGCTCGACCGCCACAGAAATGAGCGGATCGTCGCGCCACCGGGCTGCCAGGCGGCGCGTGTAGGCAAAGCCCTTCTCGATGGGTCCGTAGTTGGGGGAGGGAAAATCGTAGAGCACCTCTCCGACGACGGCCCGCATTCCGGCCTGTTTGGCCGCCCGCGCCACGGCTTCCTCAAAAAGGTACATGTCGCAAAAGCACGTGGTGCCCGACCGAATCATTTCGGCACAGGCCAGCAGCGTCCCCCAGTGGACCATCTCCTCGTCGAGCCGGGCCTCGGCAGGAAAGATGTGCTCGTTGAGCCAGGTCTCCAGCGGCAGGTCGTCGGCAAGTCCCCGGAAGCAGGTCATGGCCGCGTGGGTGTGGCAATTGACCAGCCCGGGCATCACGATCCCGCCGCCGGCATCGAGGCGCCGGACCGCCGGCCGCGCCTCGAATGCCGCCGCCGGTCCGATCTCAACGATCCGGCCTCCCGATACGGAAAGGGCCCCGTCCTCGATCCACGGAACGTTCGGGTCCATGGTGAGCAGGTTGCCGTTGGTGACGATCAAATCGGCCTTCGCATCAGGTTTCGTCACGGTAGGGCAATCCTTCGCGTTTGCGTATCATCTTCGTTTTTGAGAGGGCATCAAATTCGAAGCACGAAATCCGAAATTCGAATTGAAGGCCTCGGCGTCAACAATGACCGGCATCAGTGCGTTGTTTCCAGCTTCTCCACCACCCCCGCCATCACCTTCCCCAGAACCCGGGCCGCCTTGCCGGCGACATCGATGATCTCCTCCACCGATGCCGGCTGCGGATGATCCGGATCATGAACGTTGGTGATCGTCGAAAGGCCCAACACCCGCATGCCGCCGTGGACGGCGGCGATCACCTCCTGAACGGTGGAAAAGCCGACCGCGTCCGCGCCGGCTGTCCGAAGCATCCGGATCTCGGCCGGTGTCTCCAGAGATGGCCCTTTGAGGCCCGCGTAGACACCCTTTTGCAGCCGGATACCGGCGGCGGCGGCGGCGGCATCGGCGATCGCCTGCAACTCAGGTGCGTAGGCGGCCCCCATGTCCGGAAAGCGGGAGCCCCAGGTGTCTTCGTTGGGCCCGACCAGGGGGTTTTCCCCGGTCAGGTTGAGGTGATCGGTGATCACCATGATGTCGCCGGCAGAGAATTTGGCATTCACCCCGCCGGACGCGTTGCTGACCAGCAGCACCCGAACTCCGAGTTCCTGCAGCACCCGCACCGGGAAGGTCACCTGCCCTGCGGCGTACCCCTCGTAGAGGTGGATTCGACCCTGCAGGGCCGCCGTCGGCTTTCCGGCCATCTCCCCGACAAGAAGGCGCCCGGCGTGGCCCGGCACCGTGGAAACCGGAAAGTGCGGCAGCATTTCATAGGGAAAGCTCGCCTCAACGGCGAGCGCGGACACCGCATCGTCCAGCCCCGTTCCGGTGAAGATCCCCACTTCGGGTATTCGCCCGATCCGCTCCCGGATGAATGCGGCGCACGCGGCGGCTCTTTGTCGTTGCTCCTGCATCGGCGGATCCTTTCGTCGGTCTGCCACTCTGGATCGCTTGTGGTGGAAACCCAAGAAAGTCCGTATCTTAGATCAAGCCAACGATTCCGTCAAGAGATCGGAAGACCGACCCTGCGGGTCCGACCTGAGCGTTGACATCCCCCTATCTTTGTGAAATGTTGCACCGGTCGGAGAAGTGCCGGTCAACCCAACCGAATCGCGATTACGGAGAAAAAGATGATTCAGGAGCATCACCCCCAACACCCCGATATCTCCGAGGAGATGTGGGGCCAGGTCGACGAGATTATCTCCGCGCACCGCGCACTGCCGGGGTCGGTCATCGCAGTGCTTCGCAAATGCCAGAGCGTGGTCGGCTACCTGCCGCAGGAACTGATGGACTACATCAGCGAAGGGTTGAACATCCCGCGCAGCGACGTGTTCGGGGTGGCTTCGTTTTACGCGCTGTTTTCCATGGTCCCCAAGGGCAGAAACATGGTGAGAGTCTGCATGGGGACCGCCTGCTACGTCAAGGGGATCAAGGAGGTTCTCAATCGGATCGGCAACACCTATCATCTGCGCGAAGGGGAAACCACCGAGGACCGGCGCTTCTCCCTGGAAGCGGTCCGATGCCTGGGCGCCTGCGGACTTGCCCCGGTCATGGTGGTCAACAGCGACACCCACGGCGACGTGTCGGCCGACAAAGTCATCGATATCCTTGAACGGTACGAATGATTTCGGACACGTAGGGCGATGAAAATCTCAGAAATCCGGGATGCGCTCAAGGCCGAGGTACTGGTGGGCGGGGAGCATCTCGAGGGCGAGGTGATCGGCGGCGGCGGCGCCGATCTGATGGAAGACATTCTGGCCGCCGTGGCCAAGGGCGCCGTTTTGCTCACCGGGCTGACCTCCGACGATGTGATCCGGACCGCCAAGGTCGCCGGCGTCTCGGCGGTGGTCTTCGTCCGCGGAAAACGGCCCGAGGAGAGTACCGTCGAGCTGGCCCGCACTTTCGGGCTGCCGATCCTGCTGACCGAAGACTCCCTGTTTGTGGCATGCGGCAGACTCTACATGAACGGACTGAGAGGTCTCGACGGTTCCTGGTGAACGACGAAGGAGAGATGCGATGGGGAAATTGGCTGCAGCGGACCTGGAACGCATCCGGGAAGCCAGAGCGAAGGAAACCGCTTTTCTGGACAAGACCTACTGCATGCTCTGCGGCGGAACCGGCTGCCATGCCACCGGCAGCATCGCCATCAAAGAAGCGCTGGAAAAAGAAATCGCAGACAAGCAGCTCCAGGACAAGATCAAGGTCGTTGAAACCGGCTGCAACGGTTTTTGCGCCATGGGTCCGATTCTGGTGGTCCAGCCTGACGGCATCTTCTATCAGAAGCTCTCGGTGGAAGACATTCCGGAACTCGTCGAATCGCAACTGGTCGGCAGCCAGCCGGTGGAGCGCCTGCTGTACAAGGATCCGGTCACCAAAAAACGTATCCTCAAGCAGAACGACATCAATTTTTTTGCCCACCAGCTTCCGCTTGCCCTTCGCAACAAGGGGCTTGTGGATCCCGAGCAGATCGACGACTACATCGCCCGGGACGGTTACCGGGGGGCGGCCAAGGCCCTGCTGGAGTTCACCCCCCAACAGATCGTCGAAGAAGTGAAGACCTCCGGGCTCCGGGGAAGGGGCGGTGCCGGATTTCCCACCGGTTTGAAGTGGCAATTCTGCCAGGCAAGCCCCGGCGATGTCAAATATGTCCTGTGCAACGCCGACGAGGGGGATCCGGGTGCATTCATGGACCGCAGCATTCTGGAGGCCGATCCCCACGCGGTTCTGGAAGGGATGATCATCGCGGCAAGGGCCATCAACGCTCACCAAGGTTACATTTACGCGCGTACCGAGTATCCGCTGGCCATTCGACGCCTCGAAATCGCCATCGGCCAGGCCAAGGAATACGGGCTGCTCGGCCAAGACATCCTGGGCTCCGGGTTTGACTTCGACATCGAGATCTACCAGGGGGCCGGCGCCTTTGTCTGCGGGGAGGAAACCGCGCTGATGCGCTCCATCGAGGGCAAACGCGGCATGCCCCGGCCGAGGCCCCCCTTCCCGGCCCTCAAGGGGCTCTGGGACCGACCCAGTGTACTCAACAATGTGGAGACCCTGGCCAACATCGGCCAGATCATCGTCAACGGCGGGGCCTGGTACGCGGCCATGGGGACCGAAACCAGCAAAGGGACCAAGGTCTTCGCCCTTTCCGGGGACGTCAACAACATCGGGCTGGTGGAAGTGCCCATGGGCACTTCGCTGCGGCAGCTGATCTTCGATATCGGCGAAGGGATCCCCAAGAAGAAAAAGTTCAAGGCGGTGCAGTTGGGGGGACCGTCCGGCGGCTGTGTGCCCGAAGAGCACCTCGACACCCCGGTCGACTACGAGGCGATTGCCAAGGTCGGCGCCATCATGGGCTCCGGCGGGGTGATCGTCATGGACGAGAACACCTGCATGGTCGACATGGCCCGCTTTTTCATGGACTTCATCCAGGACGAATCCTGCGGCAAGTGCACGCCGTGCCGGGAAGGGACCCGTCGACTTCAGCAGATTCTGGTGAAGATCTGCGAGGGACGGGGGGAACCCGGCGATATCGAAACCATGGAAATGCTCTCGGCCGTAATCAAGGAAAGCGCGCTTTGCGGGCTGGGGCAGACCGGTCCCAACCCGGTGCTCTCGACCCTGCGCTATTTCCGGGACGAATACGAGGCCCATATCATTGAAAAGCGATGCCCGGCCAAGCGTTGCGCAGCGCTTTTGGAGTTCCGGGTCGACCCGGAAATCTGCACCGCCTGCGGTGCCTGCTACCGCGCCTGTCCGGCCGAAGCCATCGAGTGGAAGAAAAAGGAACCGGCCCGGATCGACCGGGAAAAGTGCATCCAGTGCTTGACCTGCTATGACAAGTGCAAATTCGGCGCGATCTTCTGATCGCTCGTGGTATCCCGGGAAAATTCGGCTATCGGCGTAAACCAGGGATTGAGAATACAGGAGCCATAAATTTTCCGAAGCGCGACGATCGAAACAAGTCCCGATGACCGAATATCGGGACGTATTTTTGACACACGCTATAAACGCAACCGAGGAACAGGAGACGGAATATGGTCGAAGCCGTCGTGATCATGGGAGGTCTGGGTCTTCTGGTGGGCGCGGGACTGGCCGTCGCCTCGAAGATCTTCTACGTCTACGTGGATCCGGTGATCGTCCAGATCGACGAAGTACTTCCAGGCGCCAACTGCGGCGGCTGCGGATACCCGGGGTGCAGCGCCAATGCCGAGGCGATCGCCTCCGGAAAGTCCTCTCCCGGCTCCTGTGTGGCCGCCGGGGCCGAGGTGGCCGAGGCCATCGCCGCCATCTTGGGCGTGAGCGTAGAGGCCAAGGAACCGGACATCGCCCGATCCGGCTGCTACTACGGCGTGCAGGATGCGGACCTGAAATACATCTATGACGGTCTTTCCGACTGCCGTGCGGCAGCGCTTCTCGGCGGCGGCATGAAGGTGTGCACGATCGGCTGTCTGGGGCTGGGCTCCTGTGCCCGGGCCTGCCCGTTCGACGCCATCGTGATGGGGCCGGAGAACCTTCCCGTGGTCGACGCTGACAAGTGCACCGGATGCGGGACCTGCGAGCGGGTCTGCCCCAAGCACATCATCACCCTGTCTTCGGTGACCCGGCGGATTCTCAAGGAATATACCACCGACGAGTGCACCACCCCCTGCCAGCGGGCCTGTCCGGCCGGCATCGACATCCGGGAGTATATCCACCTCGTCGGCGAGGGCGACCCCCGCGGCGCGGTACAGGTCATCAAGGAGCGCAATCCTTTTCCATCGGTGATCGGACGGATCTGCCCCCGCCCGTGCGAAACCGTCTGCCGCCGTCAGCTTGTCGACGAGCCGGTGGCGATCAACTTTCTCAAGCGCTACGCCGCCGATACGGAACGCGAGGCCGGCGAGCGAATCCAGCCCTACCGTGCACCGGCCACCGGCCGCAGGATCGCCGTCATCGGCGGCGGGGTGGAGGGGCTGTCCACCGCTTTTTTCGCCGCCCGGCTCGGGCACGAAGCCACGGTCTTCGAGGCCACCGAACGGCTCGGCGGTCTGCTCAGAAGCGCCATTGCCGCCTACCGGCTGCCGGCCGATGTGCTGGATTGGGACATCGACGGCATCCTGGAGATGGGCGTCCGCGCCGAAACCGGCAAGGCGCTGGGCAAAGACATCGCCGTGGATGAACTTCTGGCTGCCGGGACCGAGGCCGTATTCTTGGCCGCAGGCGGATGGGACAGCCGCCTTTCCCGGGGCGCCAAGGGCGAACAGCCGGTTCCGGGCCTGTGGCTGATGGTCGACTTCATGAAAGAAGCCAGCCGAAAAGAGACGGATGTCCCGGTGGCTCAGGGTGTCGTCGTGGCCGGCGGCGGAAAGCTTGCGGTCGATGCCGCCCGAAGATGCCGGGCGCTCGGGGCCGAAGAGGTCGTCGTGGCCCTCCGGGAGAACGAATTCGAGGTGAATCCGGAGGAGATCGATCCCGGCACGCTGCTCCAGGAAGGGATCGAGGTCCGCTTTGCCACGGGAATCGGAAGACTCCACGGCGAAGGAAAATCCCTTTCACAAATCGAACTGGTCGACCTGGAAAGCGCCTTGCGGCAGTCGGTTGCCGCCGGGACACTGATTCTGGCCGCCGGCCGGGTCCCCGAGCTGATCTTCATGGCCGCTTCAGATGG
>JASFPT010000132.1:0-10555 GCA_050115795.1 Desulfobacterales bacterium | reverse complement strand
CGAAAGACCCAATGCACAACGGGGGCATTCCGAAACACAGATGCCGCATCCCTTGCAGTATTCCGACAGAAACCGTCGGCCGCCTTCACCGGCGGTCACGGCCATGTCCGGGCAAAACACCCGGCAATTGTCGCAGTCGTTGCAGATCCCGCAGTTGAAGCATCGGTTTGCCTCCCGCTGCGCCGACACCTCCGGCAGCCCTGCAATCACCTCCGAAAAATCGTTTTTCCGCTCATTTACAGGGCACACCGGCGGGCCGACCCTCGGAGCGGGGGTAAAATAGTCGCATCGAAGGTCGTCAAAACCGACAACCTTCCTTGCCTGGCGCTGCCGCATGCCGCCCGCATACCGTTCGAAGGAAAGCGCCGGTCCGTCGCCGGTCCGGCAATCGGCAAAGGCCTTTTGAACGGCCTCGACGCCGGAACCGAAAAAAGCGTCCACCGCAAGGGCCGCCGCCTTGCCGGAGCCCACGGCGTCCGCGACGCTGCGGTTCGCATTGCTCACGTCACCGCCCCAAAGCCGCAGCGGCGTCCCGAAGGCGATGCGACAATGCCCGAAATCACGGGCATCTTCGGGGGCTGCAAAGGCGGACTGCGGCCGGGCGCCCACCGCCGACACCACCGCATCGAAGACCGACTCGGTTTCGCTGCCGTCGACCGGCGCAACCCTGACCCGACCGCCGGGGCCGTTTCCAACCGGCTGTGTTTGCAAAAAAACGGCGGCAATCCGGTCTCCACGGGGGGTCAGGCGCACCGGCGCCTGGAGGGTGCGCAGCTCGACACCTTCTTCCAGCGCCATGGACAGTTCCGGTGCAAAGGCCGGCATGTCCCTGCGCCGACGCCGATAGATGATCACCGGCTGCGCCCCCAGCCTCAGCAGGCAGCGGGCGGCGTCGACTGCCGTGTTGCCCCCCCCGATCACGGCAACCGAACCGCCGATCCGCGGCGCGCGCCCGGCTCTCACGGCGGCCAGAAAATCGATGCCGTCGATGGCGTGGGCCTCTCCCTCGATCCCCAAGGAAAGGGGCCGGGCCTGGCCGCAGGCAAAAAAGACCGCGTCGTATTCGGCTGAAAGCGTCTTTGCAGTGCCGGCGTCGATCCGGGTGTTGCAGGAGACGTTCACCCCCAGCGCCTCGATCCGGGCAAGGTCTCGTTTCAGGGCCGGCTCCGGGAGGCGGTAGGACGGAATTGCCCAGCGGGGCAACCCCCCGGGCGATGCGGACGCTTCCAGCACGCGGCAGCGGTGGCCGAGGCGGGCCAAAAAGAAGGCCGCAGCGAGTCCGGCCGGACCTGCGCCGATCACCGCCACCCGCACCGGTTCGGCTCCAGCTGCAAACCGTTTCACCGCCGCCGCTCCGGTCAGATCCCCGATATGGCGCTCGATTTGGGATACGGCCACGGGTTCGTCGAACCGGCCTCGGTTGCAGGCAGCCTCGCAGGGGCGAAAACAGACCCGGCCGCAGACCGATGGAAATGGGTTTTCCAAAAGGATTTTCTCTGCCGCATCGGCCCAGCGCCCCCGGGCTGCGAGCATTTCGATGGCCGCGATGTCCTCGCCGGCCGGGCAGGCGGCGCTGCATGGGGCGGTCTTTTCCGCCGCCACCGGCCGGACGAATCGCCACGTGCCGGTCCGGTTGCCCTCGGTGGTCCGGGTACCGCAGGAAAAAAGCAGGGAGACCGGTTTGGATTCGGGTGCGGTGTTCATGGTTTTGGTTCAGCCTCGCCACCGGGCGCAGGAGGTTTTCAGACGGGCACCGGCAGCTAAAAATGGAACACCCCCTGCAGCACGCTGCGGGGAATGCGCTCGCTGGTGCCGTTCAATCCATTGAAAATTCTTGAATCTTTATAAGGCGTCTATTGTTTCGATTTAATCGATTCCCGTCCGGCACTCGACCTCGGTATGGCCGATCAAGTTGCCACCTTTTCTTCGAACGCCGCCGCTTCGAAGGCTTCTCTGGCCGCCGCGACGTTCTCGTTGGGTTTGAGGGCCAGGTCCTGCTTGATGACGGCGGCAAGGTCCTCAAACGGAGGTGTATTCAGGAGCCTGGCCAGCGCGCCGCAGATGGCGGTATTGGCCATCGGATGGGTCCGGGTTCCCAGGCCGTGGCGGACTGCAATCCGGGTGGCGTCCACACAACACACCCGCCGCCCGGCCAGCGACGCAGCATCTGCCTCCGGAGGCAGCGCCGGCGCGTTGACCAGCACGGACCCTTCCGGCTTGAGCCCCCGGAGCACGGCATCGGTCCCCATGAGCCGGGCGTCGAGAACCACCACGGTGTCCGGGGCGTAGAGGTTGCATCGAAGCAGGATCTTTTCTCGATCGACGCGGAGGTAGGCTTCCACCGGCGCCCCGCGGCGTTCCACCCCGAAAACCGGAAAACTCTGCACCTGTTGCCCGGCGCGAAAAAGGGCCTTGGCCATCAGGATGGAGGCCACCACCGTGCCCTGTCCGCCCCGACCGTGAAATCGGATCTCCTGCATCTACCCTATGCCTTTCCGGCGGATTTTTTGCCGTCCAGGGTCTCCCTGCGATTCTTGACCGGAAACCGCTTTTCGAAAAACGCCTCGAGGGTTTCCGTGACCGCGGCCACCTTGCCGATGTCGACGCCGGTTTCGGCACCAAGCCGAGACAGCAGGAAGGCCGTGTCCTCGGTGGCGATGTTGCCCGCCGCCCCCGGCACAAAGGGGCACCCCCCCATTCCGCCGGCCGCGGTGTCAAACCGCGCTACCCCGAAGGAAAAGGCGGCTGCCGCGTTGACCAACCCCAGGCCCCGGGTGTCGTGCAGATGAAGCGCCACCGGAACGGTCCCGGCCAACGGCAGAACCGACTCGAGGCGGGAGCCGACCAGCGCCGGGTCTCCCATGCCGGTCGTATCGGCCAGGGCCAGCTCTTGTGCGCCGTCGCCGAGAAAGCGCTCAGCCAGCGCCAGGACCCGCTCCGGGGGGATCGGGCCCTCGTAAACGCAGCCGAAGGCGCACTGGATGCTGCCGCGCACCCGGAGGCCCGCAGACAAGGCCTTCCGGATCATTTCCTTGGCTTGAGCGGCGGCCTCTCCCAGGCCCATCCCCGCGTTTTTGCGACCATGGGTGTCGCTGGCCGAAACCGAGATCTCCACATCCTTCACGCCGCAGGATATGGCGCGCGAAAGCCCCCGCTCATTGAGCACCAGGGCGCTGTAGCGGACATCGGGGCGCTGGGGAAGGCGCGCGAACAGATCCTCGGCATCTGCCATCTGCGGAACCTTGCCCGGATGAACGAAGGAGGCGACCTGGATTCGACGCAGCCCGGCGGCGATCAGCGCGGAAACGATCTCGACCTTCAGGGCCGTGGGGACGGTTTTTTCTTCGAACTGAAAGCCGTCCCGGGGACCGACTTCCGTGAGCAGGACCGCGGGGGGGGCAGCGCTTTTCGATTTGGCTTCGGTCATGGGCGCCCAGTATAGTATCCCGCTGATCAATTTTCAACGTCCGCCTGGCAGGGCCGGTGAACCCGGGGTGCGGGAAGGACCTTGACGGGCCCGCACCTGCAAGGTTAAGAAGCAGCACCCCGAATCGGCCGACAGCGCGTTGAAGCCAACATCCTTTTTGGCATCAAATGCACGGTTTGTGGTTCGTGGTTTGTGGTTGCTTTCAGCTTCGCATTTTCAGCAACCTTTCCGCCGCACGCCATCGGGGCCACCGGCCATTGACGACAAACGACAGACTGCACACGACAAAACGCCCCCAATGAAGCCAGAAAAACACCAAGCTGAAAACAAAAAGCCGCCCGGCGCTTTATCCGGACTTCTCGTGATCGACCTGTCGCGGCTTCTGCCCGGCCCTTACGGTTCCATGATCCTGGCCGATCACGGCGCACGGGTCATCGCCATCGAAGACAGACGCTTTCAGGCCGACGCCCTCGACGCGCTTTCCCACATCAACCGCAACAAGGAGCATATGACCCTGAATCTGAAAAACGAAAGGGGTCTTGCCGTGCTTCACGCGCTGGTGAAAAAGGCGGACGTGCTCCTGGAAGGGTTTCGCCCCGGGGTGACCGCTCGACTCGGCATCGACTACGAGCGCGTCCGCCGGATCAATCCGCGCATTGTCTACTGCTCGGTGACCGGGTATGGCCAGGCCGGACCGCTCCGGGACCAGGCCGGCCACGACGTCAACTTTCTGGCCGCAAGCGGCCTGCTGTCCCTGATCGGCCCGGCGGGCGGAGCGCCGTGCATTCCCGGCCTGCAGATCGGGGACCTGGCCGGGGGCCTCTATGCCGCCGTGGGAATTTTGCTTGCCCTTGCAGCCCGGGAAAAGACCGGCCGCGGACAGTACGTGGATGTCTCCATGACCGACGCGCTCAAATCGATGGCCCCGATCGCCGCCGGCCGGATGTGGGCAGACGGCCGCCCGCCGGCCCGGGGAGACTGGCTTCTTTCCCACCGGTACGCCTGCTACAACGTCTACGAAACGGCGGACGGCCGCCACCTGTCGGTCGGGGCCCTGGAAAACCGCTTCTGGTCGGCCCTGTGCGAGTCCTTTAACGTCCCCCAGTTCGCCGGGCTCCAGTTCGACGAGGAGCGGCGTCAGGAGATTCTCGATTTCTTTCGCAGGGCCTTCCGGCAAAAAACCAGGGACCGGTGGCTCGAAATCTTCCACGACCGGGACGTCTGCCTGGCGGGCGTTTTGAACCTGGACGAAGCCTTGGATGCTTCGGCCGCCGATACCGCGCCGGGCTTTGCTCATGTGCCCCCCGCGGTAAAGCTCAGCCGCACGCCGGCTTCGCTGCGAACCCGACCGCCCCGGTTCGGGGAGCACACCCGGTCCATTCTGACCGAACTCGGCTACGATGAGCCCCAGATTGTGAAAATGGAACAGGAAGGGGCCGTTTGATGCCCGCAGACGGCGTTTACGGGCTTCGCATCTGCTTGCTCAGCTACCGCAGCAACCCCCACAGCGGCGGACAGGGGGTCTACCTGGACAATTTGAGCCGGGCCCTGACGGCCTTGGGCCACCACGTAGAGGTGGTTTCCGGCCCCCCGGATCCGCAGATCTCAGCGGGGATCCGCGTACACCGGCTCAACACCCTCGATCTGTACGATCCGAAAGACCCCTTCCGGATGCCGACCCTCAAAGAGTTGAGCAACCCGATCCACCTGATCGAATGGTTGGGCGTGTCGACCGCCGGCTTCCCGGAGCCGTTCACCTTCGGGCTGCACGCCTACCGCTTTTTGAAAAGACGATTCGACCGCTTCGACGTCGTTCACGACAACCAGAGCCTTTCCTACGGCGTGTGGGCCGTATCCCGTCGGGTGCCCACGGTGGCCACGATCCACCACCCGATCACGGTGGACCGGGACCTGGCCGTTCGGGCCGTGCGCGCCCCCTTCAAAAAATTCCAGCAGCTCCGCTGGCACTCTTTCATCGGCATGCAAAGGCGGGTGGCCGCCTGTCTTCCGAAGATCATCACGGTGTCAAAAAGGGCGCGGGAAGACATCGGAAAAAATTTCGGCATCGGAACGGACCGCTTTGCCGTGGTGCCCAACGGCATCCGGACGGACCTGTTCCGCCCCATGGCCGGCATCGCCCGGGAAAAGGGGAGAATCATCGTCACCAACAGCTCAGACACCCCGCTCAAGGGGTTGTACTACCTTCTTCAGGCCATTGCCTCCATCGACGGCGGCCGACCGCTTCACCTGGTGGTGATCGGACGCCCGAAAAAAAACGGCGGGATTGAAAAGCTCATCGGCCGCCTGGGGGTCGGGGACCGGGTGACCTTCACCGGCCGCATTGACCATGAGGAGTACGTGCGACAATATGCCCGGGCCGAGATGGCGGTGGTCCCGTCGGTTTACGAAGGCTTCGGCCTGCCGGCCGGAGAGGCCATGGCCTGCGGAGTGCCGGTGATCAGCACCACCGGCGGCGCCCTTCCCGAAGTGGTGGGAAACACGGGTCTGCTGGTGGCGCCGGCCGATCCGGCGGCCCTGGCCGGGGCGATCCGGACCCTCTACGACAATCCGGACCTGTCGGCGGCGCTGGGGGCTGCCGGGCGTCAGCGGGTCCTGGCCGGCTTCACCTGGTCGCGAGCCGCCGAGCAGACGGCCGCCGTCTACCGCGAGGTCATCGATGCTCACCGTCGACTTTGACCGCCTGGAGATCGGCCCCGGCTTCCGGATCTTGGACATCGGCTGCGGAACCGGGCGCCATTTGGCCGCCGCAGCCCGCCGTCGGGACGTTTTTGTCGCCGGCGCAGATCCGGACCGGTGCGACCTGGTCAAATGCCGCGAGCGCATGGGCCTTGAAGCGGAGATGGGAACAACGGCGGGCCGCTGGGCGATCGCCGCCGCCGACATTTTGGCCCTGCCCTTTTCCGATGCCTCTTTCGACCTGGTGATCTGCGCCGAGGTGCTCGAGCACGTGGTGGATCATCAAGGGGCGGCGGCCGAACTGGCCCGGGTGCTCAAACCGGGAAAGATGCTGGTGGTCAGTGTGCCCCGCTATTTCCCGGAGCGGCTTTGCTGGTGGTTTTCCGATGCCTATCGCCGCGCCAGCGGCGGGCATGTCCGAATCTACCGCCAGAAGGAACTGCGCAGGCTGTTGGAAGGATGCGGCCTGTCGCTGCGCCGCCGCCACCACGCCCACGCCCTGCACAGCCCCTACTGGTGGCTCAAATGCCTGGCAGGCGCGGATCGGGAGGCCTTTTGGCCGGTGGCCCTCTACCACCGGATGCTGGTCTGGGACATGATGAAAAAACCGAGGATCACCCGCACCGCAGAGCGCCTGCTGAACCCGGTCCTCGGCAAAAGCCTGGTTCTCTATCTGGAAAAGGAAGCGACATGACCCCTGCCCTGCCCTCGGTTCTTCGAGCGCCGACACCGGCCCGTCTGCCCGTCGATGTGGAGTCAGCGGCCGCCTTTATCGCCGCCGTGCAAAAACCGAATGGCGAGATTCCCTGGTCCATCGGCGGCAAAACCGACCCCTGGGATCACGTGGAAAGCGCCATGGGCCTGGACGTGGCCGGGAACCGGGCCGGTGCCCGGCGGGCCTACGACTGGTCTTTGCAAAACCAGCTTTCCGATGGAAGCTGGTGGTCGGAGTACAGGGAAGGCCGGCCGGCGCAGGATGCCTACAAGGATCCGAACATGACCGCCTACATCGCCGTGGGCGTGCTTCATCACTTCCTCATTTGCCGCGACCGCGCGTTTCTTTCCCGGATGTGGGACTGCGTACAGGGGGCGATGAACTTCGTCATCGGGCTTCAGCGGCCCGAAGGCCAGATCCCGTGGGCCCTGCGGGCCGACGGGAGCCTCTCTGCCCGCGCGCTTCTCACCGGATCTTCTTCCATCTACATGAGCCTGCGCTGTGCGGAAGACATCGCCTCCGCCCTCGGGGAAAAACGTCCTGGCTGGCGCGAGGCGCGCCTGCGGCTCGGCGAGGCCATCCGGCTCCGGCCCCACCTGTTCGATTCCACAAAGGCCCGTTTTTCCATGGATTGGTATTATCCGGTGCTGTGCAGCGCTGTCACCGGAAAAGAGGCCCAACGGCGGATTGCGACCTCCTGGAGGCGGTTTGCGGTGCCCGGCTGGGGGGTTCGTTGCGTGTCGGACCGGCCGTGGGCCACCATGGCCGAAACCGCCGAACTCGCCCTGACCCTGGCTGCGATCGGGCGGTACGATGCGGCGGAGACCGTTATGTCGTGGCTCGCCGATAAAAAGTACGCCGACGGGGCATTCTGGACCGGTGTGACCTTCCCCGAAGGTGTGATCTACACCACGGAGAAAACCGCGTGGACGGTCGCGGCAGTGCTGCTGGCCGCCGACAGCCTCTACGGCCTGACCCCGGCAAGCGGCCTCTTTCGTCACGAACCGGCCAGGGAATTGGTGCCGATTGGTTAGAAGTGGTTTCAAAACCCCCTCTCGAACCCAATTGTGGGGGGCAGGGGGTGGCCGGTGGCTTGTGGCTTGTGGATGTTGGGCAGGTGGGGGATGGCGGGTGTCCCCTTGCGGAATTTGCGCCTTCCGGATTGCAAATTCTAGATTCTAATTTCTAAATCCTAAATCCTCAATTCAACCGCCGTCGGTTCAGGGGCCGTCCAAGACCTCCCGGACCTTGATCGACAGCTGTTTCAAATCAAACGGCTTCTGGATGAAACCGTCGCATCCCTTGCGCAGGATCTCCGAGGCCTGTCCGTCTTGGCTGTATCCGCTGGAAAGAAGCACACGGGTGTCGGATCGTTTCGCCCTGAGCTGTTCGAAGACCTCTTTTCCGCCGATATCGGGCATGACCATGTCGAGAACGACCAGGTCGAACTGCGACGGATCCGCAGAAAACACCTCCAGTGCCTCCCTGCCGCCGGCGGCGGTCAGAACCCGGTAACCGAGCTTTTCCAGGAGCTGCTGGCCGACATCGCGGACCATCTCCTCGTCGTCCACCAGAAGAATGGTCTCGCTGCCTCCGCGGTGGCTTTCTTTAAGGGGCGTCATGGCCTCCTCCATCGATTTTTCGCTGGCTGGAAGATCGACCCGAAAGGTCGTCCCCTTCCCCTGCTCGCTGAACACCTGGATTCGACCCCCGTGGTTTCGCACGATGCCGTAAGCCGTAGCCAGCCCGAGACCGGTTCCCCGGCCCATGGCCCGGGTCGTGAAAAACGGCTCGAAGATCCGCTCCTGGACAGTCGGGTCCATCCCGGCGCCGGTGTCGGTGACCGAGATCCTCACCCAGCGCCCGGGGGCATCCTTGGCCATGTCCGGGCCGCGATCCGCCTTCTGGAAAACCTCGGCGGTTTCCACAAAGAGCCTGCCGCCGTCGGGCATGGCCTGCCAGGCGTTGACGAAAAGATTGAGCAGCACCTGCTCGATCTGACCCTGATCGACGTCCACGGGCGGCAGCTTCTCTTCCAGTTTTTTGAAGATACGGATTTCCTTGCGGGTCCGGCCGAACATGTCCAGGGTCTTTTCGACCAGAAGGTTCACGTCGGTTGTCTTTACCTCGTATTTTCCGGAGCGGGCAAAGCCGAGGAGCTGGTTGGTCAGGTTGGCGGCACTGGCCACATGTTCCTCGATCCCCTTCAGATTGCGGAAATGAGGGTGGGACGAATCCAGGTCGGCGAGCACCATGGAGGCCCGCCCCTGGATGCCCATCAAGAGGTTGTTGAAATCGTGCGCAATGCCCCCGGCCAGGGTGCCGATCGATTCGAGCCGCTGGGCCTGATAAAATTGCTGCTCGAGCCGGTTTCGTTCGGTCACGTCGACCACGAAACCGCGAAGACCCACCGGCTTTCCACTTCGATATATCGGGGCGGAATGGAACATGGCCGGAAACCGGCTTCCGTCTTTTCGAATGGCCGTATACTCGGTGAGGCCGAGCCTTTCACCGGCAAGGAGTCTCTGGATGTTTTTCCCGGCCCTTTCCTGGTCCTCGGGAGCGATCATGGCAAGGGCATCGAGGCCGTTTGAAAAATCGCTCTGGCTGTAGCCGAAACGTTCAAAGGCGCTTTGATTGACGTAGGTCAGAAGGCCGCCGGAGTCCATCTCGTAGATGGTCTCCGGCATCAGCTCGGCCATCTCCCGAAAGCGCTCTTCGCTTTCCCGGAGGGCGATTTCGGTTTTCTTTCGGCTCTCGACCTCATGCTGCAGAATCTTCTGGGCTGCGATCAGTTCTTGCTGCTCTCGTTCCAGTTCTTTGGCCGTCTTTTCTTCCTGCTCGGCCTTCTCCTGCAGACCGCTGAGCAGCACCGCCACCGAGACCGCCGCCACCGCATTGAGCATGAGATAGTTTCCCCCGGCCACGAGCGCATGCTTTGCGCTTTTGAAAAAGGCCAGGTCGTGTCCGAGCATTCCCTGCTGGAGCAGCCAGCTGATGGCCGTCATCGATACGATATTGATGCAAAGGGCGGCGATCGCCCCCCGCAGCCCGAGCAAAACGGCGGCAAAGACGGCAAAGAAAAAGAGCCATGCCGGACCGCCGCTCATGAATCCGAAGGAAAGGCACACGCCCATGCCGATCGCGTATACCAGGGCCAAAACGCCGGTGGCCCGCACCTGATAGGAAAGGCCTTGCGAAAAAAAGATCCCCATCCCGACCAAGACGGCCAGGCTGTCGATGACCGCAACAGCCCACTGTCCCTCCAGGGCCGCCAGGGCAAAAGACGGCACCAGAACGAAGATTCCGATCACCAGCCCCGAGGCGAGCAGCACAAACAGGATCCGCTCGCGCCAGGCGAGCAGATCCTGTCCGGCCGGAAATGGGGGCATTTTCAGGGGGCCGATTTTGGGCGGCGCAACGCGGTTTGTCTCCGCGGCCGTCCTTTTTTCGCGATGATCCATGGGCAGCGTTGGTCCACTTTCCTTGCGCTGGGGGTTGACGTTCAGGGTCCCATCACAGGTTGAACCCCCAAACCGTTAATCATCAAAGCGAATAAACGGATCCGAAACCTTGTAGTCCTTGTCTGAATCCTTTTCGTGACGGTCCACATCAGCGGGCATGCCGAATGCTTCGATCCCGTCCTTGACGGTACCCGGCAGCGAGTGGCTGATGGAACGCGGGAAGCTCCCTTCGGAAGACTGGATGATCGTGAC
>JASFPT010000131.1:0-10565 GCA_050115795.1 Desulfobacterales bacterium | reverse complement strand
TGAAGCGATTTCAGGGGCCCGGAGGGGTCCCACCAGGTTCGGGCCATACAGGCGAATTTGGCCACTTCAGCCGCATCGATGTTGGTGTCGGTCATTTCCAGTCGCTTTTCACGGTTCGTGGTTCTTGCTGTGCGGTTTGTCGTGGGTCGTGCGTGGCGGGTGATCGGAAACAGAACCGTGTTTTCCGTAAAACCACCGGCCGTCCGCCGCTTTCTGCGTCGACCCATCACCAAATCAACTATTCAACCCCCTGTCAACCAGGCCCCGACGGTTGACTTGCCGGCGGGTCGGGATATATGGTAGCCTGCCGTGGTTCCGTACCGAGGAGGAAAGATGAAACGAGCCTGCGCCCTTACTGCCCTGCTGCTGGTGCTGTTCTCCGGCTGCAACCTGTCTTCCCGGGATCCGGTGTATTTCGTGATGTTCGAAGAGGCGCCCCGGCTCTTCGATTCAGGCGTTTACTTTCAGGGAGAAAAGATCGGGGAGATCGTGGCCCGGGAGACCGGCCCTTCCCTGGCCCACAAGGTGACCATTTCCGTACCCGACCGGCACCGGGATCTGATTCAGACCCGGACCGTTTTTTTCGTCTCTGCCGGGCAGCTGCAGTACGCTGCGCTGGCCGCCTATGGAGAGCCGCTGCCCCTCGGATCTCCCGTGCTCGGCTTCACAAGCAAGGCGGCGATGATTGCTTTTCGGGTCAAAAACCTGATGCAGCCGCTGCCGGCCGCCGCCGGGCAGGATGCCGCCCGCCTCTTCAAGGCTGCCGGTTGAACCTCGGTTCACCCGTGTTCGGGTGAATCGGGAAATCGGCAGCAGGCTCCCGCTGGCATTGTTTCACTTGCGTAACATCAGGCTCTCAGCCTGTTGCGCCAATCCGCCCCCGACCCTTCCAGGGTGATCTTTCGAAGAGAAGGGGACCAAAGGAGGGACCATGAATCTGGAAGAAGCGATTCGAACCGCCCTCGACTACGAGCGCAGGATTCGTGATCTTTATCGGGATGCCGCCGAAAAGACCGATGACCCGGTCGGAAAGCGCCTCTTTTCGGGGCTCGGCCGGGACGAGCAGCGGCATGTCGACTACCTGGAAAGCCGGCTGGATGAGTGGAAAAAGACCGGCCGGATCGATCTGGGCACCCTCGAGACAGCCGTTCCGGACCAGGCTCGAATCCGTCCCGAAACGGAGAAGGTCGCCGCCGAAATGGCCCGGGAGGACCGCCGGGACGAAAAACAGATGCTCAGCAAGGCCCTTGCAGCGGAGGTGGAGACCAGTGCCTTTTACCGGAAAATGGTCGATACCCTCGACGCCGAAGGCCGGCGGCTTTTTTCCCGGTTCCTGGCCATCGAGGAGGGGCACATCGATGCCGTGCAGGCCGAGCTCGATTATCTTTCCCGAACCGGGTATTGGATCGGGTTCAAAGAATTCGACATGGAATAGAGGCTATGGCGGCCAAGCGAAAGATCCCCGCGTCCAAATTCACCGGCCTGCTGTTGCCGGTGCTGCTTCTGCTCGTTCTGATTTTGCCCGCCTGCAGCCCTCGGCAGATGGCCGTTCGGGAAATGTCGTCGATCCTGGAAACCGGCGCAAACCGGTTCGAACAAGACGAAGACCTCGACCTGATCGAAGCCGCCATGCCGGCCAACATCAAGCTGCTGGAAAGTTTCTTGGCCGAGACCCCCGATGATCCTCAGATTCGATCCCTCCTGGCCCGCCTTTACGGCAGCTACGCCTTTGCCTTTGCTGAACGGGATCTGGAGGCGGCCACCCTCCTTCCCGGGCGCGCTGCAGCGCCGGTGCGCGCAGAATCCCAGGAGGAGCAGGTTCGGCGATACTATCGCAAGGGGGCCGAATATGCACTGGAGGTGATCGAGAAGCGACACCCGGGATGCCGGGAGCAGCTGGACGACGTCACCGAGGCGGAAACCTGCTTTGCCCGCATCGGAAAGGAGGACCTTCCGGCCTTGTTCTGGTACGGATTCGATCTTGGCGGATACGTCAACAACAGCCGGGGATCGATCCGGGCCCTTTCCCGGGCCCATCTGGCCGAAAAGGCCATGCAGCGGGTGATTGCCCTGGACCCGTCCTATTATCACGGCGGGGCGCATCTTTTTTTGATGATCTACTACGCGGCTCGTCCGCCGATGGCCGGCGGCAACCCTGAAACGGCCATGTCCCACTATCGGGCGCTGAAGGAGATGTTCGGAGACGCCCTGTCTCTGCCCGATCTTTTCCGCGCCCGCTACCTCCTGTACCAGGATCAGGATCGGGATGCCTTTCACCGGGTCCTGACCGCCATCCGAGAACGCCCCGTCGAGCCGGGCCCCCATCGGCTCCTGAACAAGGTGGCCGCCGACCGCGCCGCCCTGTATCTGCTGGCAGAGGACCGGCTGTTTCCCTGATAAGATCGCTGCCGCGATTTTATGAACGTTTCGCTTTCTGCGAAACGGGAAAGACACGATTTGGCATGGCCTGCAAAGGGCGGCGATCCGCCGGATGCGGGTGGAGCGAGTTTGTGACGCACAAGCGAAATACGAAACGGAGTATTGAATGAAGACCCACACGAAAATCGTCCGGCGATGGTCAGCGGCGGGTTTGGTCTTCCTGCTCGCTTTGCTGCTCGGCGCTTCGCCTGCGGCGGCGGTCACCGAAATCAAGGTCGCCCTGGTGACTCCCGAGGGCAGCGCCTGGACCGAAGCCCTCCATCGCATGGCGGCAGAGATCGAAAAGCGGACCGGCGGCGAGGTCCGCTTCATCGTTTACGCCGGCGGCATCAGCGGCGACGAACTCGACGTGCTGCGCAAGATGCGCGTCAATCGAATTCACGCCGCCGGGTTTTCCGGCGTGGGCCTCGGGGTGATCCTGCCGGAGATCCGTATTCTGGAGGCCCCGCTGCTGTTTGCCGACTACGACGAAATCGACTTTGTCAAAGAGCGCCTCTACGATACTTTTGCCGAGCGGTTTGCCGAAAAAGGGTATGTCATGCTCGGGTTTGCCGAAGCCGGGTTTGTCTATTTCTTTTCCAAGACGCCGCTGCGAACCCCGCAAGACATCCGCTCGGTGAAAATGTGGGCCTGGGAGGGGGACCCGGTGGCCGAAATCTTCATGGACGCATTCGGCATTCACACCTTTCCGCTCCACATCACAGACGTCAACACCGGACTGGAAAGGGGCATGATCGATGCCTTCTATGCGCCGCCGCTGGCTGCCGTGGCCTTCCAGTGGCATTCCCGGGCGCGGCATATGCTCGACTATCCGATGGTCAACTCCACCGGTGCGCTTCTGCTGAATCGGCGCGTCTTTCAGCAGCTTTCCGTCGAGAATCAGAAGATCCTCGCCGACACCGCCCGTGAATATGCTCACGAACTGGTGCGGCTCAGCCGGCGGGACAACGCCGAGGCACTGAAGGTGCTCAAGGAAGCCCACGTCGCTTTCGAAACCCCGACACCGGAGCTGGTCGCATCGTTTCGGAAAAGCGCCGAGGCCACCTATGAAAAGTCGATTCCCGGCATCTACTCCCGGGAGCTGTTCGATCGGGTCAAGGCGTTGATCCAAGAATACCGGGCGGGGAAGTAGAAAACCGAGCATATTTTCGGTTGAACCTGTGTGCGAAGGTGTTGTTTTTGTAAGGCACGACCTTTGTGCCGTGCCGTCGAACGGCACGGAGGCCGTTTACTGCAGATGCAGAAGACTCCGGTTGGAGCGCTTGTCAAACAACCGTTTCCTTTCTAGGAAGCTTCAATTTTCCGGGTACTCCCTGGCTGCTCAAACGGAGCGGAATGCTGACAGTCCCTGTATCGGGTGATGTAATGTTTCTTCGATATCTTTACAAAATCGACGACAGCCTGGCGCTTGTCGAAAAGGCGATGGCCTGTTTGCTGTTTTTGGGCCTGACCCTGATCACCTTCGGCACCATCGTTGCCCGGAACCTGTTCTCGGCTTCCTCCCAACAGCTGCTGGAGGTTGCGCCCGCAGGCGTTCTGTGGATCGCACTGGTGGGGGCCTCCCTTGCGCTGCGGCAGGGCCGCCACATCCGTCTCGAACTGCTGCTCCGATTCGCACCGGACCGCATCCGGCGCGGTGCCGGCGTCGCCGTCTCCCTTTTCGGCGCGGCGGTGATGGGGATATTGCTCGCGGCGTCCTTCGGTTTCGTTCAAAACGAGGTGGCGATCTTCGGGGCCCGGGGTTGGACCGCAGCGATCTTCCCGTTCTTTTTTACCGTGGCCGCCTTTCGGTACCTGCTGGGGATCTTCCGGACCCCATCGGAAGAGGACCCCATGGGGCGGGGGGAAGGCAGCCCAAATGGGTAAACGTTGCTGCGACAAGCCTCCGGCAGGAAAACCGGGCCGGCAATCGTATTTTCGAAAGCATTCTGTCAGCTCGGCGGCCTGGATGCTTTTGAAACGTCTCATGATGTTGTCCATTGAACCGCCCGCTTTCTTCGGTCGCTTAAGACGCCGAGTACCTGAAGAAATTTGTTTTTTTAAAAATAAAGCTGCAGTCTTGGCGCCCTTTGCGTCCCTTGCGGTTCAATCGCTTTCAGTTCCGTGGCTTGATCAACCGGGTCGGCGAAGCGGGCAGCGGCCGGGCTGGATCCCGGAGCTCGCTGCGCTCGTCCAATCAACCCCTCAACGAATCAACCAGCACCCGTGGACCTTCTAACCGCTGCGATCATTCTCGTCGTCGTTTTCGCCCTGCTGGAAACGCCGCTTTTCACCGTCATCGCCGGCCTTTCCATCGCCGCTTTGCTGGCCGAGGATCCGAGCCTGCTTTCGGTGCAGCTGGTGCTGATCGAGATGAACCGACTGGCATCGATGCCGGTACTGGTGGCGCTGCCGCTTTTCGTGCTCGTGGGCGCACTGCTGACCGAAACCGGTGCGCCGGGCCGGATCATGAACTTCATGAGTGCCCTGGTCGGATGGCTTCCGGGGGGAATCGCCATCGCCGCGCTGTGTTCCTGCGCGTTTTTCACCGCCCTGACCGGTGCCAGCGGAGTGACGATCGTCGCCCTGGGCGGCATCCTGTACCCGGTGCTGCGCAAAAGGGGCTACCCGGAACGGTTCAGCCTCGGCCTTCTGACCACGGCCGGCTCCCGGGGGCTGCTCTTTCCCCCGAGTCTGCCGGTGATCCTCTACGGGGTCGTTTCCCAGACCGACATCGGCGATATCTTCAAGGCGGCGCTGGTGCCGGGCATTTTGATGGTTCTGCTGATTTCCCTTTATGCGGTTGTCTTTCGCCATCGACAACCCGGGGGGCCGCAGCGACCCGCGCCGGACCTTCAGCGGATCAAGACCACCTTTGTCGAGGGGATCTGGGAATGGCCGGTGCTGGTGATCGTGGTGGCGGGGGTGTACGGAGGGTTTGTCACCATCGCCGAGGTGGCCGCCCTGGTGCTGGTCTACGTGGTGATCGTTTCCTGCTTCGTCACCCGGGAGGTCCGATTCTTTCGGCAGCTTCCGGGCATCGTAGTGGAAAGCGCAGTCCTTTCCGGGGCGATCATCGTGATCCTCGGCTTTGCCCTCGGTTTTACCGGCGTGCTCGTCGATGCGCGGGTCCCCGACCGCATCCTTGCCTTTCTCACGTCCCTGACCGAAAACCGCATCCTGTTTCTGGCCGGCTTGAACCTCTTTCTGCTGGCCGTGGGCTGCTCGATGGACATTTTTTCGGCCATTGTCATCGTGGTGCCGATCATGGTGCCCATCGCCCTGACCTACGGCATCGATCCGATCCATTTGTGCGTGATCTTCCTGGTGAACCTGGAGATCGGATACTCGACCCCGCCGGTGGGGATCAACCTCTTCATCTCGAGCATCAAGTTCAAAAAACCCCTCACGTTTCTCTACGGGGCCTCTTTGCCGTACCTCATCCTGATGCTGGCGGCCCTGGTATTGGTTACGTATGTCCCGGCCATCAGTCTGTTCCTGGTCCGATAAGAATCACTGCGCGATTTTTCAAAGGGCGGCTTTCCCGCCTGGATTTTTTATTTGGACAGCCCGGGTAAAGAGCAGGTCCAAAAAGAGCGGGGTGGAACGGCAGGCATCAGGATTGCCGTCGGCGGCGCCCGGCAAGCCGTGCCTGCCCGATACCCAGAGAAGGTCCTGACGGCCGAAATATGACAACCCCTGTAAGGGTGATTACCATCCGTTCAACCGATCGCCGGAGGCGATTTGCATGGAAAACGACAAACCGATATCATTTGACACAAGGAGGGATCTTCCATGAAAGATAACGAGAGTGCTCACAAAAAGATACAGGACATGATCGACTGCTATGCGACCACCGATCCGCTCAAGGAGATGTCCAACATCGGTCGAGAGCCGGACGCCTCGCAGGCGTCGGTAAAATGGGTGGCGCTGGCTGCCCTGCACGGGGTAAATCAGAATGCCAAAAAGATCTCCATCCGGCGGGAAGCCGACGGCACGGTCCGGGTCACGGCCAAATACCGAGAGGCCGAACTTCCTTCTCCCGGGGCGGATATCGGCAGTCGGATCATTGAAACGCTTCGGGCCGTAACCCATCTGGAGGGGGAAAAGGGCAAGACGCCCCTGGCGCTCGGGATGCGCGACGCCGGTGTCGATCTGAAAGTGAAAATCGAATCCGAAGATGGGGGCGAGACCGTCACCCTCAAATTTCCCGAATGAGCATCCGACGAATCAGACCGTTTGCTGCCGCCTTCGGGCTGCTTCTAGCCGCGTGCATGATGTGGGCCGCTGTCGGCAGCGCCGAGTTTTACCGCTACGTGGACCGGGACGGCCACCCGGTCTACGTGGATGACATGAGCAAGGTTCCCGAGGAATACCGCGACCAGCTCAAGAAATATCGGGAGCAGTACGATCACCTCCCGCCCCAGGAGCGGCGGATGCGGCTTGAAGAGGAACAGCGGGCAAAGGAGCAGCTTCGGGCGGTGCAGGAGCAGGAGTTGGAACAACTGCAGCGCAAGCGGCGCGCCGCTGAAGTCGTCGAAACCCCGGTCGTGGTGGAGGGCAACAAGGTCATGGTCCCGGTGGTGCTCGGCTACGACGGCGCGGAGACCGAGGCGATGCTGGTTCTCGACACCGGCGCATCGTTGATCGCCCTGCACCGGCAGGTGGCCGACCGCCTGAACGTCCGGGAGGCCGAAAAGGCCAAGATGCGGGTGGTGGGCGGTGCCTCGGTCGATGCCGATGTCGTTATGCTCTCCTACGTGAAGGTCGGTCCTTACACGAAAACCGATCTCCGGGCCGGCATCATCGAACACCAGGGGACCCGGGTCAGCCACGACGGCTTGCTGGGAATGAACTTTCTGCGGGGGTTGGACTACAGCATCGACTTTTCCAACAAGGTGATCCGCTGGCGGGGTGAAGGAGTCCAATGAGCCGTCGCCTGCCACGTTTTGCCCTTTCCCTCACCGTAGCCCTCCTCTTGTTGTGGGCGCAATCCGGTGCCGCCGGGGTCGAGGGGCCGGAGCTGGAAAAATGCCGAGAAACCGTTTCTCGCGTACACGGGGCCGTGACGGCGGCCGGTGTTTCGAACGCCGCATTTCTGCCGGTGCCCGGTGCCCCGTTTTTGCGGACCGACCGCTTTCTTGCCGCCATGGGGCTGCGGGCAACGACCCCCGAAGCGGTGGCCGCCTGGACCGGCCGAATGAGGGCGCTGGACCGCGCTGCACGGGCCGTTGAGATCGACAGCCTGAATCCGCCCGACCTGGAGCGGCTGGCACGTGAGCTGGGGGTTCCGCCCTTGTCGGACAGCATCGTGTCCCGCTACGAGGCGTGCGCCGCAGCTCTTCTTGCCGGAGAAGCGTACAACCCCGGGTTTGCCGCGCAGGTGCGGGAAAAGGCCTCGGTCCCCGATGAATACGTGCTGGCCTACCGGATTTTTGGACTCTACCCGCTGGTTTCCATGCCGGTGGCGACCCTGACCCGAAGTGCCTACCAGACCTTTTTGTCCTGGCACCGCACCCCGCACCGATCGCTTCCGACGATAGGTGTACTGACGACCTATGCACCGGAAGGCCCCCGGCCTGATCCGATCACTCCGGAAAATGACGCTCTGGGGATCCCGGCGCCGAGCCCCGGTCAGGCCGCGGACTTGATTCGCTTCTTTGCGCCGGTCTTCGTCGTGGACCGGGCCTACGAATTCGACCGCCCCGGCGCCGTCGCCCTTCAGGACGGAAAACCGAAAATCGAAGAGGGCCCGGCCGTTGTCTACCACTACATTTCCCACGGCTTTTTCCGTGACCGGCCGGTGCTGCAGCTCAACTACGTCCTGTGGTTCGGGGCGAGGGGGGGTGAGGCGGCGCCGTATATCGAGCACGGCCGGCTCGACGGGATCACGGTCAGGGTGACCCTTGATCCGGAAGGACGTCCCATTGTCGTCGATGTCATGAACAACTGCGGCTGCTACCATTTTTTCCTGCCGGCAGAAGGCCTGGTTTCCGCCGTCCGGGAGGACCCCCGGGGGATCGAACCGCTGGTGGCGGGAACGCTGCCTGCGGGATATCCGAAGCTGCCGCTCCATCTCCGGATAAAGGCCGGGTGGCATCAGGTCGACGGGATCTGGGCGGCCCCGGTGTCCGGAGACACCCTGGGCTACGGCCTTGTGCCCTATGCCCGGCTCGAAGCCCTCCCCTCGGCGGACGGCCGCGTCGAGAGCCTTTTTACCAAAGAAGGGATCGCCAAGGGGACCGCCCGAATCGAACCGCTGCTCCTGTTTTCGATGGGGATTCCGGATGTCGGGAGCATGCGCCAGCGCGGGCATCACGCCATCAAGCTCATTGGCCGGGCCCACTTCGACGATCCCTATCTCCTGGATCAAACCTTCGACTGGAAATAGGCGGCTGGCGCCGCCGCCTGGGATGCTTGACGCTTCCCAGTAGGCAGTAAGCAGTAAGGAGTAGGTAGAGGGAATGGATCCTCCTGCTTACTGCCTACTTTCATCCGGCGGGAGACGGGGGATGCCCTGCTGCTGTAAGGCTTCCAGCCTCCCCGCTTTCCAGCAAACGCGGAAGGCGCGCCTTCGCGCCTTGCGCTTCGTTGCTATCAATGCTAGAGGCAGTGCGGGCCGTTTTCGGCCGAAACCGCTTGACATGCAGCGGCAAGAGCCATATTTTGAAGCTTCTGAGTATATACTCATAAAGGAGGAGGTATGGTTCGACCGCTCAAAGACCGGCTGGTGGCTTTCAATCCGGATGTGAGCTATTTCAAACCGCGGGGCATTCCCATGATGGATCTGGAGGAGGTCATCCTCAAGGTCGATGAGTGCGAAGCCATTCGGCTGGCCGATCTGATGAACCTTTCCCACGCGGATGCCGGCCGTCGCATGGGCGTTTCCCGTGCCACCTTCGGCCGGATCGTGCAGCGGGCCCGGAAGCGCGTCGCCGATGCGGTCATCAACGGAAAAGCCATCCGGATCGAGGGCGGCCAGTATCGACTGGTGAGCGACATGCGCCTCTTTTATTGCAAGACGTGTGACAACAGCTGGCAGGAGCCCTTGGGGACCGGGCCCCCTCGGGAGTGCCCGTCCTGCAAGGGGAAGAAATTGCATCGGGTTTCAGAAGCCCGTAGTGAAAAATGACAACCAGACGGGAGTGACAAAATGGCAGATTGCAGTACTGGAAGCTGCGGTGCGAAAGGTGCCGCACAGAAAACGGAAGACCAGGATGCGGCCCTGAACGCCTCCCTGGCGCGGATCAAGAACAAATTCATGGTGATGAGCGGCAAGGGCGGGGTGGGCAAAAGCAGTACATCCGTCCATCTGGCCATGGCCCTGGCCGCCAAGGGGTATCAGGTCGGAATCATGGATGTGGACCTGCACGGCCCCGATATCCCCCGTATGCTCGGGCTGACCGGCATGCTGGAGATGACGGAAAACCGGAAGCTCAAACCGCTGGATTTTTCGAAGAACCTGAAAGCGGTTTCCATCGAAGCGCTGACCCCGAGCAAGGACGATGCGGTCATCTGGCGGGGACCGATCAAATTTTCCGCCATCCGCCAGTTCATCAGTGAAGTGGAGTGGGGCGATCTCGATTTTTTGTTGATCGACTCCCCCCCGGGAACCGGAGACGAGCCGCTCACGGTGGCCCAGACCATCAAGGACGCCAAGGCGGTGATCGTCACCACCCCCCAGGAGGTCTCCCTGGCCGATGTGCGAAAGTCGATCAATTTCTGCAAGACGGTGAAGATGTCGGTCTTCGGACTGATCGAAAACATGAGCGGCTTTGTCTGCCCCCACTGCAACAAGGAGATCGATCTCTTCGGCACCGGGGGCGGGGAGAAGACCGCGCTTCAGATGGGCGTCCCGTTTCTGGGGCGGATTCCCTTCGATCCCCAGGTGGTCGCCTGCGGAGACGCCGGCGTCGCCTACCGCGAGCGAAACGCGGATTCGCCGGTGACCCGGGCCTTTGACGCGATTGCAGAGAAGATGGGGAAATTGGTGTAGGCGGACCGGTGTAGCCGGATGCCCATGCACAGGGCAAAAGGCACCCGGCCGGAAAGATTGGTGTAAAATCCGAGATTCGAATATCGAAATCCGAAACAAATACGAATATCAAATGTTCAAATGACCCAAACAGAACCGGCCTATAGGCCGG
>JASFPT010000130.1:0-10568 GCA_050115795.1 Desulfobacterales bacterium | reverse complement strand
CGACATGGACCTGGAGGGGCGGGACCTGGGGGCAGCGACGCTGGATGCGCACCCCAACATCGAGGTCCGGATCTTCAACCCCTTCAGCCGCAAGGCGGGTCGGGCCTTCCAGTTCATCACACGCATTGGGTCGGTCACCCGGCGCATGCACAACAAGTCGTTTACCGTCGACAACCAGGTGACCATCCTCGGGGGCCGGAACATCGGCAACGAATACTTCGAAGCCGACCCGGACCTGGCCTTTGCGGACCTGGATGTCATGGGAATCGGGCCGGTGGCCCAAAAGGTCTCGGCATCCTTCGACCAGTACTGGAACAGCGCATCGGCCTATCCGGCCACGGTCTTGAGGGGAAAGCCGCCCACGGCCGAGGAGATCGAACGGCTGGGGCGGGAGCTGGAGGCGTTTGTCCGCCAGCAGCACCATTCGGCCTACCTGCAGGCACTGGAGAATTCATCCCTTGCCCGAAGGCTCAGGGCCCACGACGTGGCGTTTTACTGGGGGAAGGCCGACGTCATCTACGACCAGCCCGAAAAGATCCAGCACGGTTTCGACAAAACCGAATATCACCTCTCCCCCAAGCTGATCCCCTACCTGAAGAAGATCGAAAAAGAGCTCGTCATCTTCTCCCCGTATTTCGTTCCGGGAAAAGAGGGGACCGCGTTTCTCTCCGACCTGGCCCGGCGGGGCGTTCGCGTGCGCATCCTGACCAATTCGCTGGCATCCAACGACGTGGGCATCGTCCATTCCGGCTACGCCAAGTACCGAAAGGCGCTTTTGCGCGCCGGCGTCGAGCTTTTCGAGATGAACAAGAAGCTCACCGCCGAGGAGCGAAAAGAGAAAAAAGGTCCGGGAGGCTCTTCCAAGGCCAGCCTGCACGCCAAATCGTTTGTCTTCGACCGGCGGCAGGTCTTTGTCGGATCGCTCAACCTCGACCCCCGGGCCTGGGTTCACAACACCGAGATCGGCGTCGTCTTCGACCAGCCCCAGATCGCGGCGGCGATGAGCGACTGGTTCGACCGAAACGTCGAAACGGTCGCCTTTCGCCTCGAGCTGGTCGCCCCGGAAAAGGGGCCGGAGAAAATCCTCTGGCACGGACAGGTCGATGGAGAGAAAAAGACGTTCGACGTCGACCCCTACGCCGGCTTCTGGCAGCGGCTGGGGGTCGGTTTTTTGGGCCTTCTGCCGATCGAGTCCCAGTTGTAGCGAGTTCGGCCGAGGGACGGACCGCAGGACCAACGCCCCCCTTGCAAGAAATCGTCTCCCGGGTTCCGACGATGAGAAGCGTCTTGATCCGTCCGTTTTCAGCCTTATTTACTATGGCTGAAAATGCAATGGCCGCCCTGTGACCCTCCCGAATGTCGAAAGGACTTTGCCATGCTGGACCAGGCAATTGTTTTTGCGACCCTTGCCGCTGCGCTGGTGCTGTTTATCCTGGGGCGCCCACGCTATGACCTTGTGGCTGTTCTGTCATTGCTGGCGGTGGTGGTGACCGGCATCGTGCCGGCCAAAGACGCTTTCAACGGAATGGGTCACCCGGCCGTCATCACCGTGGCTGCCGTTCTGATCATCAGCCGGGGCCTCACCAATGCCGGCATCGTTTCCCTGATGGCCACCTGGCTGGAGCGTTTTGGCACCAACATCTACCTGCAGATCGGCTCATTGGTGTTTCTGGTCACCGTCGCCTCCGGGTTCATGAACAACGTGGGGGCGTTGGCCCTTACCATGCCGCTTGCGATCGGCATGGCCATGCGGGCCGGGCGTTCGCCGTCCTACTATCTCATTCCCATCGCCTTCGGTTCCCTTTTGGGGGGCATCACGACCCTGATCGGTACACCGCCCAACCTGATCATCTCCGGCTTTCGGGAGCAGATCTTCGGCGAGGGATATGGAATGTTCGCCTTTCTGCCGGTGGGGGGGCTTACGGCCGTGGTCGGAATGGTCTTTTTGAGTTTCATCGGCTGGAAGTTCATTCCGGTCCGGGAGGGGCAGGCCTCGCCCGACGATCTTTTCCACATCGAAGACTACCTGGTGGAGGTGCGGGTGCCGGAAAACTCCGACTTCATCGGCCAACCCATCGATGCGGTTCCGGCATTTCACGAAACCGACACCGTCTACGTGGGACTCTCACGCGGCGGAACGGGGGGCATCCACCTGCCGGCGGCCCACGAACCAATAAAGGCCGGCGACGTCATCCTGATCGAGGCGGACAAGGAAACACTGGAAACCTTCCTGCGTCAGACGGAATTCGAGTTGTCCGGTTCCCGGGATTTCTCCTCCGAAGTGGTGGCCCGGGTGCAGCACCCCGAAGAGAAGCCTTCCAAGCCTGCCGACCGCGCCCACATGGACATTCAGGAGGTGGTGGTGCGCTCCAATTCGCGCCTGGCCGGCCGCAACGTGCGCGAGGTCAATCTGCGCACCCGTTTCGGGGTCAATCTGCTGGCTGTCGCCCGTCAGGGTGAACGCGTGCCGTCCCTGCTCAAGGACGTGCGCTTCAAGCCCGGCGACATCCTCCTGATCCAGGGCGACACCGACACGATCGCCGACGCCATGAGCCGTCTGGGGTGCATTCCGCTTTTCCCGCGCATGGTCAATGTCGCCAGGCCCCGCCGAACCTTCCTGGCCGCAGGCTTGTTTTCGGCGGCCATCCTGCTGACCAGCTTCGAGGTGCTTCCGGTGCAGATTTCGCTCACCTTGGCGGCCCTGGCCATGATTCTGACGCGCATCATCCCGATCCGTGATCTCTACACCAGCGTGGAGTGGCCGGTGATCATTCTCCTGGGGGCCATGATGCCCCTCGGCGAAGCCCTCCAGGCAACCGGGGGGGCGGCCACCGTGGCCAAAGCCTTGCTTGCAGTGAGCGCCGGGCTGCCCGGCGTCGTCACCCTGGGTCTTCTTTTCGCGGTCACCATGGTTCTCTCCAACATCATCAACAACGCCGCGGCCGCGGTTTTGATGGCCCCCATCGCCCTCGGCATCGCCCAGACCCTGGGCGCTTCGGCCGACCCATTCCTCATGGCCACCTGCATCGCCTGCTCCTCGCCCTTTCTGACGCCCATCGGGCACCAGTCCTGCACACTCGTCATGGGCCCGGGCGGCTACCGCTTCGGGGACTACTGGCGGCTGGGGCTGCCGTTGAGCCTCCTGGTGATGGCGGCGGCAATGCCGCTGCTGCTGGTCTTCTGGCCCTTATGATCTGGGTACAGGCGCCCGGGCTGCAGAAGCGTTATCCGGCGTGGCGCAACGCTTTTCCAAGGCGATCCGGGTTTTCGAGCGGCCGGCTGGGCGAAGATCTGCACCTGAATCGTCAACCCACGGCAGTGGATGGGTTGGCCGCTGAAAAGACACAACCAATTGAAATCTTGGGCGGCCTGGCGTATAAGCAATAAAATCTGGAGAACCGAAGCAATCAATCTCAGCCGCATTCTGTCACATCTTTAGCGTGTCCAAAGAGGGGCGGGGAACGGAAATGAAATTCTGCCGGATCATTTTGTGCGGCGCCGATGCACGCTCCCCGGAGCAACAGCCCGTCAACCTATCAAAGGAGACGATAAATGACAGGTAATCGGAGGCGGCGATTTCCCCTTGTCGCAAAATACTACCAGACACGAATGCTGCTGTTTGTGATGTCTTACATGATGATTGTGATCATCTTCATGGCGGTCTTTATCTTCCTTCCCGATTTTCTCCAGATGACCGATCCCGACGTCCCGATAGACGTGCGGGCAGCAGTGGCCGACCGGGTACTGTATTGGCACGCGGTCATGTGGCCCTTGCTGGCGATCTTGATCGTGTTGATCGGTATCCATTTTTTTCAGGTCTTCCATCGGTTTATCGGCCCCATGTACCGCTTCAGCCGCGCATTTAAAGACATTGCAGCCGGGAATGTATCGTTTCGGATCCAGTTGCGCCGGAGGGATTATCTGAACGACGAGCGGGACGAAATCAACCGCATGCTCAGCGTACTTTCCGAACGGATCGGCGGCGCCCAGAAACAAACCGCCGATGCGATGATGCTGGTCCGGGAAATGGAGCAACCGGAAGGGGACAAGGGCGGCCCTGCGCCGATATCCGGCGCGCGGCTGATCGAGCTTCGAGAAAGGCTCGCCCGGCTATCAGAGGCCCTCGGCTATTTTAAAACAGAAGAAGAAGTCGAAGCATCGGAAAAAATCGCGGAAGAAGAGCCGGCGGCGCCCCCTCAAGAGGCCTGAAGCACAATTCTGACAAACCAGATCCTGCCGCCCATACGGCGCGGAATCGATTTGATTTCCGCGCCTTTTTTTCGCCGCCATGAAAAATCGGGCATGATTTCACGCGTTCCGAGTCCAGGGAAACCTTCAGACCTTGGCGGGGGTCCCCTTTCATCTTCAACGGGCCCGGCCGGTGCCGGGTCGTCGTCCCGCACCATCGGTCCGGTCCAGAAAAACGCGTGAAATCATGCCTGTTCGCCCGGTCGATGGGATCTCTGCAGGCAGATCCCTCAGCCGGCGGGCGTGGCAAACACCCGCACCTGAATCGAGATCGGGTCGTAGACCAGGTGCATGCCCAGGTGCTTGAAAAAGCGGCTCGAGCCGTAGATGACCCCCCAGCGGGTGCGGTCGATGTCAAAGTGCGCCTCGGCGGAGATCCCGCCGCCCTCGATGGGGTTTGCCGTGGCGGTAAAGTCGAGGCCGGCTTTCACGCCCCGGAGGTTGAGTTCCCCCTTGACCGCGTAGTTGGGACGTCCGATGCCGGCGCCTTCGATCGGTTCTGCGCTTTCGATGGAATAGGTTGCCGTGGGAAACAGCTCGGTGAAGAAAAAGTCGTCGGATTTCAAGTGCGCGATGAGCACCGGTTGAAGCTCGTCGCCCTCCAGGCTGAAGTTTTCAATGCTGTTCATGTCGATGGTGAACTCGCCGCCGATCGCCCCTTCACTTATCCGGATTTTTCCATCGGAAATTCGCACCGACCCGTGGTGGCGGGTGTTCGGATTTCTGCCGGCCCACTCGATGAGGCTCTTTTCCGGGTCCACCCGGAAGGATCCCTCCGGCAATGAAACCTCGGTTTCCAGCGCCTCGGGTGCACCTGCCGCGGAGCCCTCCAGCGGATAGCCGGCCTTTCGCCAGTATTCGATTCCGCCGCGCAGGGCGCTCACGTTCCGGTAGCCGGCCCGGACCAGCTTTTCAGCGGCTGCAGCGGCGTCGGAGGTGTCCGCGCCGAACCCGTAGACCACGACCGGCGAGCCCTTGTCGGCCACCAACGTCGCCACCTGGTCCAGAAAGGTCACCTCGTAGACGCAGGCTCCCACGGCACCCGGTATGTGGACCTTTTCATAGTGATCCCGGGTGAGGGTGTCGATTAGCGTGACGTTTTTTCCGTCTCTCATGGACTGGCGGAGATCTTCCACCGTGATTCTCGGATAGGACACTTGTTTTTCCATTTTCGACTCCATCGCCGGACGACCGGCCGGGGCAAGACGGCTTCGGTCGCGGTCTTCCGTTGCTGGTTGTGATAGCGATTGCCAGGTTTGTTTTCCGGTATCATGGCCGGCACGGCTTGCCGTAAGTCGGTCTATACCGAAGCAGCGCATGTTTCGGGCGTGCAGTTTTGCCGCCAGTTTTCGGCCGCGGTGATGTCCTCTGCGGTGAGCCGGTGATCGGCTTCTATGGTCATCTCAGTGACCTGCGCTCCGGCCGTCGAGAGGGCCCGGACCAGTCGGTCCGTGGATTCTGCCGGAATCATGTCGTCGAACCTTCCCCGCACCACCAGAATCCGGCGTCCGGACAGATCCGGAGGCGTATGGCTTTCCAGCGGCATCATGGGCCGAAACAATATTGCCTCGGAAAAGACTTCGGGTCGCAGCAGCAGGATCGCTGCTGCAATGTTGGCGCCGTTGGAATAGCCCAGGGCCGACAGGCCGGCCGGATCGAAATTGTATCGTCCGGCGGAGGCGATGATGAAATCCGCCAGTTCCAGGGCCCGGCGCCGCACATCCTCCTGATCGAAGATGCCTTCGGCATGTCGCCGGAAAAACCGGTTCATCCCGTTTTCCCGCACCTTTCCCCTGGGGCTGAGCACCGCGGCATGACTCCCGCCGACCCGGCGGGCAAGAGAGACCAGGTCCCTTTCGTCGCCGCCGGTGCCGTGAAGGGCCACCATTGTCGCGGTCGCCTCGCCTTCCGGGGCCACGTACAGGTGCCGGAAGTCCGCCCCGGCCGACAGGGTCGGCAGATGGCGTTCGATGTCGGCCCGGTGCCGTTCGTAGCGTGAGGGCAGCATCAGGCCGGTGCCCAGCTTCTCTTCGGTTTCGTCGACCGCAAAGCCGGGGGGATCGGTGGCGATTTCAAACAGGACCCCGCCGGCTTCCCGGAAATAAATGGAGCGAAAATAATTGCGGTCGATGACCGGGGTGACGTCGTAGCCGAAGTCGGCGACGTCCTGCCGCCAGCGCTTCTGATCCGGTTCGTCGGCCGCCCGGAAGGCGATGTGATGCACGGTGCCCCCGCCCTGCCGGCCTGCCGGAGCCGCCGGGTCTTCCACCAGATCGTAAAAGACGCCGGGGGCCGAATCATCGGCCATGGCAAAACGGGTGCGGCTTCCCTCCGTGCCCCGGGGCTGCATCCCCAAAAGCGCTTCCAGCGCCCGGCGGGGTTGCCGCGCATCGCGCACCAGGGCGGTGGCCGAATGAAACCCGACAATGGCCGCCTGTGCGGGAACGGCTCCATCGGCCCATGGCGCCACGTCCGGCTCGCGCCCGGTCCCCACCAGTTCCAGGTGAAGACCATGGGGATCTGTGAAGCGGAGCACCGGCTCGCCGAAACGGCTTTCTTTTTCCACCGGGATTCCGTTTTCCGCAAGCCGTTCGACCCAGAAGGAGACGGCCCGGACCGGAACGGCAAAGGCCACTGCCGTGACCATCCCGGCGCCGTTGCTGCCCCGGGGAAGGTTTTCCCACGGAAAGAAGGTCATGATGGTGCCCGGTGAGCCGCGGCCGTCCCCGTAGTAGAGGTGGTAGGTGTACGGATCGTCGAAGTTGACCGTCTTTTTCACCAGCCGGAGTCCGAGCACCTCGGTGTAGAAGCGGAGGTTTTCGGCGGCCGACGAAGCGATTGCCGTTATGTGGTGAATCCCGTTGATGGGATTTCGGGTGTCGTTCATGTTTATTTTCCCCCAGAGTCGGGTTGTCGTCGGGTTTTTCGTTACAGCGATTCGGCACGAACCGGGTCCATATGGTTGCCGCTAAACCTGCCGCTGCGGCTGTGTCTCGGCGTGGCGACCCAGTTTTTTCAGCAGACGGACCAGCGTCTTGCGCTCCTCCGGATCGAGCACCCCGGCGGTTGCCTCCAGATTCCGACTGTGGCGGCGGTAGGCTTTCTCGATCATCATCCGGCCCCTTTCGGTCAGGTGCACGAGGAAAACGCGCCCGTCGGCCGGGTCCCGGCGACGGCGCACAAGCCCCTTGTTTGCGAGCCGATTTACTGCGGTCGAAATCGATCCGGAGGTCAGCAGCACCTTTTTGCCGATGGTGTTGACCGGAAGGGGACCTTTGTGAAGGAGCGCCTCGAGAACGGCAAAATCGCTCAGGCCCAGTCCGGTGGCGGCGATGCTCGCCTTGTCGATCGTTTCAACGGCTTTGTTTGCCTTCCACAGAAGCAGTCGAATATGGGGTCCGTCGGTCTTCATGACAAGACAATAAGCCGATATATCTTGATGTCAAGATATGTGGCGGTATTCCTGCTGGGACGCCTGGAGGCCAGGAAGCTGGGAGGCGAACACACGTCTCCGACGCGGCGATGCACTGGGGCATCGCCGTCAGCCTGAAGCGGAAGCGGCATGAAGGAACGGCGCACCAAGGTCAATCGGAACCTGTAAACCAAGACCGCTTCGATTTCGGTCCGCGTGCCCCCGGGCGACCACTGCCTCTCCGTTGCCCGGGGGAGCGTTCATACGGTTGCGGTCGAATTGAAATCGTTTTATAAAATGGGTCGCAATTCCGGAAAACAACCCCGTCTGCCCGGCCGTTGCCGCAACCGACGACCCATGGCGGATTCTACCGGAGCCGATCGGAAAACACTTTAGAACGGTTGACCCCCCTATGTCTCTGAAACCGACATACGAAGAGCTGGAAGAACGGATCGCCGCGCTGGAGGCCGAGCGGGCGGAGCGGGTTGGCTACGAAGCCGACCTGAGCGCCATCTTTTCGATGTCCCTGGACCTGCTCTGCATCGCCGACATTCAACAGTCCACTTTTATCAAGGTCAACCCCGCCCTTGTCGAAACCCTCGGGTACAGCGAAGCCGAACTGCTGGCTCGGCCCTTTACCGATTTCATTCACCCCGAGGACCTGGAACGAACCCGGACGGTTCTCGAACAAAACCTGAAAAAGGGCAGCAAGGTCATCAACTTCAGAAACCGATACCGCTGCAAGGACGGAACCTACCGGTGGTTCAACTGGGTTTCCCATCCGGCGACCGACAAAGGCCTGACCTACGCCGCCGCCCATGACATCACCGACGAGATTCGGTTCCAGGAAGAGAACCTGAGGCGCAAGCGGTTTCTCGAATCGGTATTGTACCATGCACCCGACGCCATCGTGACCCTGGATTCGGAGCATCGGGTCATGGACTGGAATCCGGGGGCGGTGGCCATGTTCGGCTACACCCCCGAAGAGGCGATCGGCCGTTCCCTCGACGACCTGGTGGCCCGGGGAGAAAAACACGCCGAGGCCTGCCGGAAGACGAAACAGGTGATGTCCGGCCAGCGGCTGGAGGCCTTTGAAACGGTCCGCTACCGGAAAGACGGCAGCCCCTTGCAAGTGATTGCCGCCGGCTCTCCCATCATGGTGGACGGAGTCCTGACCGGAGTGGTCGCGGTCTACACCGACATCACCGAGCGGGTGTCGGCCGAAGCGGCGCTCATGGACAGCGAGGAGAAATTCCGGGCCCTGGTGGAACAATCCCCGCTGGGGATCGTGCTGATCGAAAAAGGCGGTCGGTATCGGTATACCAACCCCGAGTTTCAAAAGATGTTCGGCTACACGACGAAGGATGTCCCCAACGGCGCCGCGTGGCTGCGGCTCGCCTTTCCGGACAAGTCGGTGCGGGATGAGGTGATCCGCGCATGGGTCGAAGATTTTTCTCCGCTCACAGCGGGAAAAACCGCCGCCCGGGTGTATACGGTGACCTGCAGGGACGGATCGCGCAAGCAGATCCAGTTCCGAGCGGTCACCATGGAGAACCTGGATCGGTTCGTCATCTGCGAAGATGTCACCGAGAAAACGAAACTGGCGCAGCAGCTCCAGCAGGCGCAGAAATTCGAGGCCATCGGCACGCTGGCCGCAGGCGTCGCCCACGACTTCAACAATCTGCTCATGGGGATCCAGGGACGGGCGTCGCTGATGTCGGTGGACCTCGACAAGGGTCATCCCCATCTGAGGCATATCAGTGCCATCGAAACCTACATCCGCAGCGCGTCGGATCTCACCAACCGGCTCCTGGGCTTTGCCCGGGGGGGTAAATACGAGGTGCGTCGCGTCGACGTGAATCGACTGCTCAACGCCAGCGCCTCGATGTTCGGCCGTACCCGGAAGGAAATCCGGATCCACACGGTGCTGCAGCATCCGCCGCCGGTGGTGTCGGCGGATCGAAGACAGCTCGAGCACGTGTTTTTGAACCTTTTTGTCAATGCCTGGCAGGCGATGCCCGCAGGCGGTGAACTTTTCCTGGAGACAAAGGCCGTGACCCTGGGGGATGCCTTTTGCAGGACGCATCGGGCGGCGCCGGGGTCCTATGCCAAGATTTCGATCACCGACACCGGCATCGGAATGGACGAGTCGACGCGGCAGCGGATTTTCGACCCGTTTTTCACGACCAAGGGAAAGGGACGCGGCACCGGCCTGGGCCTGGCCTCGGCCTACGGGATCGTCAAAAACCACGGCGGCATCATTACCGTCTCCAGCGAGGTGGGCGCCGGATCCACTTTCAGCATCTACCTGCCCCTGGCCGAAGGGGCCGCAGAGGACGAGCGGCCAGAGCCGAAGGAACTGCTCAAGGGCTCCGAGACCCTCCTTCTGGTGGACGATGAAGAGATGATCGTGGAGGTGGGGCAGGCCATGTTGGAAGCCCTGGGCTACCGGGTGCTTGTCGCCAACGGCGGGCAGGAGGCGATGGAAATGGTGGCTCGGGAAAAAGACCGGATCGCCCTGGTGATCCTCGACCTGGTCATGCCCGGAAGCGACGGCGGCAGGGTGTTCGACCACATCCGGGCAATCGACCCGGCCATGCCGGTGATTCTGTCCAGCGGGTACTCCCTCAACGGCCAGGCCCAGCAGATCATCAAACGAGGCTGCAACGGCTTCATCCAGAAGCCGTTCAACATCTCCGAGTTGTCTCAAAAGATCCGAACGGTTCTGGACGGAAATCGATAGTCCCGCCGGCCCTGAGCGAAGTCGAAGGGAGCCTGTCGAGGGGAGCGACCAAAGGAAGCGGGCGGCACAATTGCCAATATTCAGGGCGAAGTGGAAATCCCGTCCAAAGGCGGGGCTGCCGGGTTTGTTCAAACGGATGAAACTACAAAACTAGGCAGTCTTCTC
>JASFPT010000129.1:0-10590 GCA_050115795.1 Desulfobacterales bacterium | reverse complement strand
GCGATTACCGTCGATACGCTGATCATGCGGCTTGTGGACATCATGCTCTGCTTTCCGAGCTTCTTTCTGATTCTGACGGTGGTGGCCCTGCTGCCGGCCAGTCTCTACAACATCATGATCGTGATCGGGCTGACGAGCTGGATGGGAACCACCCGATTCGTGCGCGCAGAGTTTCTCTCCCTGCGGGAGCAGGATTTCGTGCTCGCCGCCCGCGCCCTCGGCGTGGGGAACCTGCGGATTATCTTCCGCCACATGATCCCCAACGCCATCGCGCCGGTGCTGGTGTCCGCCACCATCGGCATCGCAACGGCCATCCTCACGGAAGCGGGACTGAGCTTTCTCGGGTTCGGGGTCCCGCCCCCGCACGCAACGTGGGGAAACATTCTATCCGACGGGCGCCGGTTCATCTTCGACGCACCGTGGCTGACCTTCGTTCCGGGGATAGCGATCCTCGTCGTGGTGCTGTCTTTCAACCTCTTTGGCGAGGGGCTCCGGGATGCGCTGAATCCGAAGCTGCGCACCCGATAAAGAGATGAACGTCCAACATCGGACATCGAAGGTCGAACGTCGAATCAAGGACCCTCGCCTCTGCGCGTCCGGTCGATTTTCGCAAATGCCTATCGTCACTGCGATGCAAAAACCGAAAGGCCTTTCGGTTTTTATGGGATGTTCGATGTTGGGCGTTCGACGTTCGATGTTCGTCTTTGTTGGGTCCGGAGATAGTGGATGACCAATTTGGGAAACAACGCCAAAACGGATCTGCTCACCGTCGAAGACCTTCGGGTGTACTTCCGGGGCGACGAGACGGTCTCTCGCGCCGTGGACGGCGTCGATTTTCGGGTTCGACCCCGGGAGACCGTCTGCCTGGTGGGCGAATCGGGATGCGGCAAGACCGTCTCTGCCCTGGCCATCCTGGGGCTGGTTCCCTCTCCACCGGGTGAAATCGTCTCCGGTCGAATTCTCTTTCAGGGCCGCGACCTGCTGAAGCTGGGAGAGGAGGATCTGCGCCGTCTTCGGGGCAACAGCATCGCCATGGTCTTCCAGGAGCCGCTGACCTCCCTGAATCCGGTCTTCACGGTGGGCGACCAGATCACCGAAGCGATCCGGATTCACCGACCGATGTCCGACCACGAACTCCGGAACCGGGCTGTGAGCCTCCTTTCCGACGTCGGCATCCCCTCTCCGGCGGACCGCCTCGGAGACTATCCTCACCAGCTCAGCGGGGGACAGCGCCAGCGGGTGATGATCGCCATGGCGCTTGCATGCGACCCGGAGCTGATCATCGCAGACGAGCCGACCACGGCCCTTGACGTGACCGTCCAGTCCCAGATCCTCGGCCTTTTCCACTCGATCCAGGAGAGCCGGAGCATGTCGACCCTCTACATCACCCACGATCTGGGGGTGGTGGCCAGTGTCGCCGACCGGGTCTACGTCATGTATGCCGGAATCATCGTGGAGCAGGCGGCCACGGCAATCCTCTTTCGGTCGGCAAAACACCCTTACACCCGGGGGCTTCTGGCTTCCTTGCCGGCCCGTTCGCGCCGGGGAGAGCGGCTTCACAGCATACCGGGCAGTGTGCCGAGCCCCGCACGAAAACCCCCCGGATGCCCCTTTCATCCCAGATGCCGCCACGCCGTGGAAGCCTGCCGGCAGACGTTCCCACAAATGTGCGACTACGGCGGCGGCCACCTGGCCCGGTGTCCGGTTCTCTTCGAGGCCGAAAAGCAAGGAGTGGCCCCATGATCGAGACCGTCGGAAGCGGCCCGCCGATCCTGGAAATCGCCGGGTTGAAGAAATATTTCCCGATCCGGAGAGGTTTTTTCCAGCACATCTCGGGCTGGGTGCGCGCGGTGGACGGCGTCGACCTGATTCTGGAAGGGGGAAAGACCCTGGGACTGGTGGGGGAAAGCGGATGCGGCAAATCCACGGTCGCCCGGGTCGTTTTGCGGTTGCTCGATCCCCAGGAGGGGAGCATCCGATTCCGGGGGCAGGAGATCAGCCGCCTTACCGAAAAGGAGCTCAAACCGCTTCGCCGACAGATGCAGATCGTTTTCCAGGACCCTTACGGCTCCTTGAATCCACGAATGACGGTGGGTCAATCCATCGGGGAGGGGCTGCGGGTCATCGGTGTTGGGGCCGCCGAGAGAGCTCAACGGATCGCAGCGCTCTTGGAGGAGGTCGGCCTATCACCGGACTCGGCCGACCGCTACCCCCACGAATTTTCCGGCGGACAGCGGCAGCGGGTGGGGATCGCCAGGGCCCTGAGCGTAAATCCATCCTTGGTGATCTGCGACGAACCGATTTCCGCCCTGGACGTTTCGATCCAGGCCCAGATCATCAACCTGCTCAAAGACCTGCAGGAGCGTCTCGGACTGAGCTACCTGTTCATCTCCCACGACCTGAACGTGGTGGGATATCTGTGTGACCGGGTCGCGGTGATGTACGCCGGCAACATCATGGAAGAAGCCCCTGCCCTGGAGCTTTTTGAAGACCCCCGTCATCCCTATACCCGGAAACTGCTCTCCGCCATTCCGGAACCGGATCCGGCCAGGCGAAAAAGGCCGACCGAAACCGAGGAGCCCGAAAACACGGAGGGCCATGCCCCATCCGGCTGTCCTTACCAGCCGGCGTGCGCCGAACAGGACGCCGCCTGCCGCGGCCAAGGCGGCGCGCTTCGGGAAATTCTTCCCGGCCATTGGGTCCGCTGTGCCAAAGCCTGAACGCTGCAAGTTGCACACCCTTTGCCCATGCTTATTATTTTCCTGTCGGACAGATCAACCATCGGGGAAGAATTTCTCCGATCTTTTCATCCGGTTCCGGGCAACAGCCAAAAGAGGCGCCGATGGTTTTCGAATCGCAGTGCACCCCGGCAGAAGAAATTTATTCTCGAATCAAACGCCTGAAATCCGCCCTGGCCGCCCTCGATATCGACGCAGCGCTCATCTTCCAGAAGACGGATCTTTTCTATTTTTCCGGAACGATCCAGCAGGGACAACTCTACGTCCCGGTCGTCGGTGAACCGCTGCTCATGGTCCGAAAGAGTGCTGAAAGGGCCAGAGCCGAATCGCCCATCGAAAAGCAGGTGTTTCTGGCAAGCCCGCGCCAGCTCGAGCAGGCCGTTGCCGACTGCGGCCTGCCGCGGCCCCGCCGGCTCGGACTGGAGATGGATGTCATCCCGGCAAAGCTCTACCTGGAGCTGCAGGAAATCTTCGGCGGATCGCAGCAGCTCGACCTTTCCGACGCGATTCGAAAAATCCGCTCCGTCAAGTCCGACCACGAAATCGCCTTCATCCGAGAGGCCGCCCGATGCGCCGATCAGGTGGCGGGATTCGTTGCCGGCGAGTTGAGGGAGGGGATCACGGAGGTCGAACTGGCCGGGAAAGTCGAGGCCGAAGCCCGGCGGCTGGGCCACCAGGGATTCGTCCGGATGCGGCTGTGGGACCACGAGCTGTTCTACGGGCACCTGATGGCCGGTCCCGGCGCGGCGGTCCCGAGTTATCTGGCCTCCCCCACCGGCGGTGCTTCCCTGAGCCCCGCCGTGGCCCAGGGATCGAGTCTTCGCCCCATCCGGCGCCGGGAGCCTGTTCTCGTCGACTACGTCTTTGCCAGAAACGGATACCTCGCAGACCACACCCGGATATTCGCATTGGACGGGCTGGACGAAGACCTGCTGCAGGCTCACCAGGCCGCCCTGGACATCCAGCGGATTTTGATTGCCGAGCTCCGGCCGGGGACGCCTGCCGGCAGAATTTACGATATCGCCTTGGCGGAGGCGACCGGGCGGGGGTACGCCGACTTTTTCATGGGGGCCGAGCGCGAGAGAATCCGGTTCGTGGGCCACGGAATCGGCTTGGAACTGGACGAGTATCCCTTTTTGGCCAAAGGCCGGCAGATGCCTCTTCAGGCCGGTATGACCATCGCATTGGAGCCGAAGCTGATCTTTCCGGGCCGGGGGGTGGTGGGCATTGAAAACACCCATTTGATCACCGAGCAGGGCGCCGAGCAGCTCACCCGTTTTCCCGAAGAAGTCACGATCGTCTGAGCGACCCTTGCGCGCCCGGCAGCAGGACGAGGGGGAGCCGCCTTGACTTCCAACGGGGGCTCTTCTATAGTCCGCCTGATCACTGTTGCGGCCGGCAAACCCCATCCCGCTGGATTCCGCCGATGCTGAGCGAAAAAGAAAAGCTCGATACGTTGGTCCGACTCGGGGTCGAACTCAACGAAGTCAACGACCTGGACATTCTCCTGGAGCGGGTCTTGACCAAGGCCCGGCAGGTCGTCAACGCCGACGCGGGATCGATCTACATCCGCGACGGAGAACAACTCCATTTCACCTATACCCAGAACGATACCCTGCAAAAAAGGCTTCCCAAGGGAGAGAAGCTGATCTACTCGACCTTCTCCATCCCCATCGACGAAAAGAGCCTGGCCGGCTATGCGGCCACCACGGGCGACACGCTGAACATCGAAGACGTTTACCGGATCGATCCGGCCCAGCCGTTCGGCTTCGGCAAAAAATACGACGAAGCCTCCGGGTACAAGACAGGCTCCGCCCTGACGATCCCGTTGAAGAACAACACCGGGAACATCATCGGAATCCTCCAGATCATCAACGCCCAGGATCCCGAAGGGCGCGTCGTCGCTTTTTCCGCAGACGGCGAAAAGATGATGCGCCACTTTGCTGCCGTGGCTTCGGTAGCCCTGGAAAGGGCGCAGATGACCCGCCAGATCATCCTTCGCATGATCCGGATGGCCGAGCTTAGGGATCCGAAAGAGACCGGCGCCCATGTCAACCGGGTGGCCGGCTATTCCCTGGAGCTTTACGAGCAGTGGGCCCACCGGAACGAACTGTCCCACCAGGAGATCGAACGCAGCCGGGACATACTGCGCATGGCGGCGATGATGCACGACGTGGGCAAAGTGGCCATATCGGATCTGATCTTGAAAAAGCCGGACCGCCTGGCCGACGACGAATTTGAGATCATGAAGCAGCACACGGTTCTCGGCGCCCGCCTTTTTCTGGACAAGCAGTCGGATTTCGACACAGCCGCCGGCCAGGTCGCGCTCAACCACCATGAGCGGTGGGACGGCACCGGTTATCCCGGCTACATCGATGTCTCCACCGGCAGGCCCCTGGAGGGTTATGCCCTAAAAAACGGTGCGGCACGGGGCAAAAAGGGTGAAGAGATCCCCCTCTTCGGAAGGATCGTATGCCTGGCCGACGTCTATGATGCGCTTTCATCGGCCAGAAGTTACAAGGAGGCGTGGACGGAGGGCCGGGTTCTGGAGGCCATCGAGGAGGGTTCCGGCTCCCACTTCGACCCGGAACTGGTTTCCATCCTCATTTCGCGGATGGACATGATCCGTTCCATCAAAGAGCGCTACAGCGAAGACAAAATTCCCTGAGACAAACCAAAAAAGGGAGCACCCCATAAGGATGCTCCCTGCAAGGAAGGCAAGGGTTCGGCGTGCACACGCCGAATCGGATCAGCGTTTCGAGAACTGGAACCGGGCGCGCGCGCCGCGCTGGCCGTATTTTTTGCGCTCTTTCTTTCGGGGGTCGCGCTTGACGAAGCCGGCCCGTTTCAGCTGCTGTCGGAGCTCTGGCTTGGCTTCGATCAAAGCCCGCGTGATTCCGTGCCGAATGGCGCCGGCCTGGCCCGACGGCCCGCCGCCGATCACCCGCACCCGGACATCGTAGTCGTTGCGCGCGTTGACCAGAATCAGCGGCTGAAGGCAAAGCCCCCGGGCCGATTCCACCGTAAAATATTCGTCCAGCGGCCGGCCGTTGACCTGGACCTCACCGCTGCCCGGCTGGATCCACGTTCTGGCGATCGCGGTCTTGCGCTTTCCCGTTGCGTAGTAAATGTTTTCGCTCTCCATCTTTTTTCAATTCTCCGGGTATGTGGGGCGGTCGTGGGCCTGTTTAGACCTTCAACGGTTCCGGCTGCTGGGCTTCGTGCGGATGTTCCGCCCCCGAATAGACCTTCAGTTTTTTAAAGAGCTTCCGACCGAGCTTGTTTTTCGGCAGCATCCCCCTGACCGCGAAGCGGACGAGGTCTTCAGGTCGTTTTTGATGCAGCTGCCTTGCGGTCACCGATTTGAGGCCCCCGGTGTAGCCGCTGTGACGGTAATAGTTTTTCTGGTCCCATTTTCGTCCCGTCAGGACGACCTTCTCGGCGTTGACCACCACAACCCAGTCGCCGGTGTCGGCGTGAGGGGTGAACAGGGGGCTTCCCTTTCCCCGCAGCCGGGCCGCCACCTGGGAGGCCAGCCGCCCGAGGACCAGCCCTTCGGCGTCCACCACGTACCATTTCTCCGGATTGTCGGACCGATCGGCCATGTAGGTATATTTTTTCACGACGCTTGCTCCTGTTATTTAGGAAAATGCTACTGTTAAGGAAAAAAATGCGTGCTGTCAAGGAAAAAGTGGATTCAACCGAGCGGCCGGGGGACGAATACCGGCTGTGCGGGGTGAGGTTCAAAGGCCCCAGGGCCATGAGTCCGGCAATGGAGGCCGGGGCCGTCCGAATCCGATTTGACAGCCGTTGCCATGTCTCTTATAGCTGGCGTATAGCTATCGCCGGTTGGCGTCGGTGTTGAAAGCGGGCACAGTGGTATGCAACCGAAGGGGGAGGCCGACAGGTTGACGATGCCGCTTGAAGTCGAAGTCAAATTTCTGTTGGACAGACCGGATTCGATCCGGACGCGTCTATCGGACATGGGGGCTCGCTCCTCGGGGCGGCATTTCGAAACGAACCTGCGCTTCGACGATGCCCACCGGTCACTGCTGCGGAAGGGCGCGCTTCTCCGGCTTCGATTGGACCGGGAGGCGTTGCTCACCTTCAAAGACAAGGTCTCTGGCAGCGACACCGAATTCAAGGTGCACCGGGAACTGGAGGTCGTGGTCGACGACTTCGCCCGAATGGAGCAGATCCTGCAGGCCGTCGGGTTTTCGGCGGTCCAGTGCTACGAAAAGTGGCGGGAAACGTTCCATCTCGAAGGCGTCGCGTTTTGCCTCGACACCCTGCCCTTCGGCGAGTTTCTGGAGATCGAGGGGGAAAAGGAGTCCATCCGCCGCTTTTCCTCGCGCCTCGGCCTTTCCTGGGAAAAGCGGATCCTCGACAATTATCTGCACATCTTCGAACTGCTCAAAGAGCAAATGGGACTTTCTTTTTCCGACGTGACCTTCGAAAACTTCGAGGGGCTCGATGCCGATATCAACGCCCTTGCGCCGCTTCTGGAGGCTGGGAAAAAATGACCCGAAAAAGGACGGCTCATCGGGCCGGCCGCAAAACGGCCGCTGGGCAAGCATCGCAGCGGATTGAGGTCCTTGCGGCCCGGTTAGCAGGGATGAAATGAGGCAGCGGCGGATGGGCCGATCCGGCGGTTCGATTTCGGTGATGACCATGAACCTGCGCTTCGGGCTGGCAGACGACGGGCCCGACAGCTGGCAGTTTCGGAAGCCGCGGGTTGCCGCCCTGTTTCAGGATCATCGACCCGATCTGATCGGATTCCAGGAGGCCAACGGTTTTCAGATCGATTTTCTCAAGGAGGTGCTCGACGGGTACGGGGTCATCGGCCGCCGTGCACCGGCCCCGGAATTCTGGCAAAACAACGTGATCTTCTATCGAGACGCGCTTGTCTGCGACCGCTTCGACCACTTTTTCCTGAGCCACACCCCGGATGTTCCAAGCCGGTTTGCCGAAAGCCGCTGGCCGCGGCAGTGCACCGCCGGCATTTTTTCCCAGGGCCGCCGTCGGGTCGTGGTCGTCAACACCCACTTCGATTTTGACGAAGCGGTTCAGGAAAAAAGTGCGGTTTTGATCCTTTCCCGCCTCGAATCTTTCGGCAAGGGGCTTCCGACGGTGCTCATGGGGGACTTCAACGCCATTCCCGGCTCCGCCGCCCACCGGGTGCTGACCGGCGGAGCCGCCCGCCGAAAGCAAAAAGCGGCCTTCACACCCGTCTTCTCGCCTCCCTACCCCGGAACCCACCACGACTTTTCTGGGGCTTCCGACGGGGCGCACATCGATTGGATCCTGTATCGGGGAGGGCTTGTCCTAAGAACGCGGGAGGTGTGCCGGGCGCAGCCGGCGGGTGGTTATCCTTCGGATCACTTTCCGGTCCGTGCGGAATTCTCCTGGCCGCCGGGGACCGAAAAATGAGCAATGGTGGGATAAGGTGAATTTTCCCATGAGCGCTCGGCCGTCTTAGGGGATCGGAACGTCCTTCTGACCGGCGCTCTAAAATTCCAGCGCTTTGACATTGCCGGTTTTGTCCTCGAGCGCCCCCCTGCCGGCGGTGCAGGTCACCTCGGCGTTGAGAACGCCGCCCGCCTCCACCACCAGATCCTTGCAAACGACCCGGCCGGAGCAGTTTCCCCGGGAAAGAATGATCAGCTCTTTCGCGGCGCAGATCGACCCCTGGAAAGTTCCGCCGATGGTCACGCTGTCGGCTTCGGCCTCGGCGATCAGGCTCCCTTCTTCGGCGACGACGACCGTCTCGCCCTCCAGGGTCCCTTTGACCGTCCCCTTGATAATCAGCTTTCCCTTGCAGGATATCGATCCGTCGATGGTCAGGCCACTGTCGATGATCGAGATATTGTCACTCTTGCGTTTCACGGTGTCTTCTCCTTTTTCAAGAGTCGTCTCCGATTCGCTCGGGCACGGCCGGGATCTGCCCGGCATGGACCTGGGCCCCCCCTCCGGAACGCGGTTCTGCAGCAGAGACTGGGCCGGCCAGGGGGATCGAACCGATGTTCAGCTGGTTGTGAAACAGATCGATGCGGTCGGCTCCCGGCAGCCGCTCCCGAATTCGGATCGTCTGATGGAGGGGAAATGGCCGGCGGTCTTCTCCGGCCCGCGTCAGATAGGCCTTCACCGGTGCGCCTTCCGCCAGGTTGGAACGGATATCGACGAGTTGAAGGGGAAGGTCCCGGCCGAGATGGACCACATGGCCCGGCGGCAGGCAAAGCAGAGGGCCGTCTCCCTGCCGAACGACGATGTACCTGAGCTCGGGTTCCCCGATGTCCACGGTAAGGGCGCCCACTTTCCGGTCTTGCTGGGAAACCACGATCTGGTAGATCTTCCCATCGTGGTCAAGCGAGTAGCGGGGCCACAGGTCTCCGGCCGTGTCGATGACATACCCCCGGTCTTCCCCGGTGTTGCGGCGCTCGTTGCCGACATATCCTTTGAAGTTGACCGTCAGCGTCCCGGGATCCACCGATCCGGCGATCACGTCGACGATCTGCAACAGGTCTCCCCTGAAGACCTCGACGCGTCCCCCGTTTGGAAAGATCTGTTCTCTTCCGTTGGTCCGGACCCGGAAAAGGAGCATCGCCGGGCCCGCTTCGGAGCGGCTGGAAAGCGCCATGGCCGGCAAGTCGGAAGCGCCGATCTCCAGGTAGATGCTGCCGCAGGGGATGTAGTCTTTGCGGACCACGATTCGGGTCGACCGGTCGATCCTGACTTTTCGGCGGAAATCGTTGACGGTACCCGCACCGAGCACGTCCGCGCTCAGGCCCCTTTCGTAGTTGGCCTCGATGTGGGAGATCCGGATGTGATCACCCTTTTTCACCTGCAGTACCTGGTCGTTTTGTACCGCCATCGGAAGCGAATCATTGACCGATATGACGATGTAGCGCATCTCCGGCGGGTCGAGATTGAGGCCGGGGGTTTCCGGGACGATGTCCAGCCACTCCATGAAGGCGTTGATGGCCAGGTTGTGGTGCCGGACCTTCGCTTCCAGGGGCAGGCTTTTGCTCGTCTCCACGCCGAAGGCCGGAATCCCTGCGGTGTAGAGCGCATAATACGTGGCCGATTTTCGCTGTTCTTTGTTCAGGGACTGGGCTTCCCGCGTCCGGTGGTTGTTGAAGTGGAAATGATGAGAAGGGTCGTCAATCCGCCGGTTGATGGTGTTGCAGACGGACCTGGCAATCTCGCCAAGGGGCAGGGCCTTCCCGCCTTCCGGAGGGGTGTACGATTCACTGTCGGCGATGATCGACTGGCCGAACCGCCGCGGATTGCGGTCTTCGCTGATCCAGCGATCGGCATAAAAGCCGGAACCGTCGTGCAGGTTCAACAGGCAGTCGCTTTCCTGGATCAACTTTTTCAGGATGCGAACGATCTTGGTCTCGTAATTTTCATGTTCGTCTTCGGCGAATTTCCGGTTCATGTCCTCGTTGATTTTCCGCCGCTGAAGAACGATCGACTGGAAATTGGCCCGCGGAACCACGATCAGGTTTCCTTTGGCAAGGCTGAAATCGGCGTAGTGGTCCGCCGACAGGAATCCGCCCGGCTCGTCGCCCTGGATGCCCCCGATCAGAAGAAGCGTTTTGCCGGGTTGTTTGCCCCAGACCCGGTAGACGTGAAGCTCGTGGTCGGTCCCCTCGTAGAACACGGTAAGCGTCCGGCTCTGGGCCCGGGCGTCCGGCCCGGCGAAAAACATCATTCCAACAGCGCACAGCAGGGCAAGGGCCCACGACCACGGCAGGGGCAAAAGGGTTCGCCGCAGCGGCGTTATCGATTCTGCTGTACTTCTCATCAGAACGCCAGCCTCTCCGTTGGTCGCTCCCCGGCTGCGGATAAC
>JASFPT010000128.1:0-10595 GCA_050115795.1 Desulfobacterales bacterium | reverse complement strand
CGCCGCATGGCGGCACCGTTATTTTCGGGTGTCTTCGACCCGGAATGGAATGGACTGGATGCCGATGCTCCCTTTTTTCACCCAGAGACGGACCATGGTAATCGTGTCGCCCTCCGGTGTAGCGAGGCTCGGAAGCTCCTCGGCAAACCCGATATCCTCTGCAGCAAATTCGTAAAGCAGGGAGGCGGTGCTGTATGGATCGACGACGAGGACGACCTTGTCGGTTTCGAACCGATGCCGATGGGGTGATCCGGAAAACGCCACATGGGACTGCCGAAGGGAACGGGGGTCTTTCGGCGGGTTGTATGCCTGAATCTCGAATCGCTTCGATTCCTGAGGAAAGCCCGGTCCCGCCATGGCGGCTCCTTTCTTCGCGTTTGAAAAACGGACGATAGCGTAAAATAGTTGGAAAAGATTTTCAAGTATCTGCCCAACGGAAATCCGACCGCAAACCGTCGCTTGAAAAGGGAAACGGCAGCTGCCGACTACACCCCGGCAGCATGGTCCGCGGATCGTTTTCTTTGAAAACGCGCTTCGGAAACCGGCCGCAAACGCCCGAATGCAGCGTGTGCGCGGTTGACAGAAACAGGGGTCGAGGGTATTGTCAAGGCTGCCACGATCGGGGCTTGGGAGGAAGAAAAAGATGCCAGCGGTGGATTCGGCCGGGATCAGCGACGTAGGTCGAAAACGGAAGGGAAACGAGGACGCTTTCTTTATCGACGACACGCTTCGATTCTACGTGGTGGCAGACGGCATGGGCGGCCATGCGGCGGGCGAGGTGGCCAGTCGGATCGTAGTCGAAAGCATGCGCGATTTTATCCGCCAATTTGCGGGCAATCCCTCCGGCGCAGCCCAACTTCCCCAGGTCGACAAGAACCTCTCCGCTGAATCGAACCTGCTGCTCAACGCCGTGCATCTGGCCAATCGGGCCGTTCACCAGAAAGCCCAAACCAAAATCTCCTACCAGGGAATGGGATCCACCGTTTCGGCCGTTCTCTTGACTCGAAACCGGCTATCGGTGGTGAACGTCGGCGACAGTCCGGTATATCTCGTGCGGGGCGAGACCATCGACGTGATTTCCACCCCCCACACCATGATGCACGAATACAAGGAAATGGCGCCGGAGGCGGCCCGAAAGGTGGGCGATCATCTCCGGCATGTGTTGACCCGCGCCATGGGTCTCAATGAGCGGGTTCAGCCGGATGCCCGGGAGGCCGAGCTGTTCGGGGGGGAGGTCGTGGTGATCTGTTCCGACGGGCTGAGCGACAAAGTCTCCCCGGAAGAGATTCTGGAAGTGGTCAGCTACGAGCGGCCCGAGAGGGCCGGCAAGACGCTCGTGAACATGGCCAACGAGCGAGGAGGGGATGACAACATCACCGTCGTGATCATCCGGTGGGGCAACCAGGTGGCCCCCGGCGAAACATACCGAACCGGCCAGGGCAAGCGCATCGCCGTAGACTACGATACGGAAGAGGCCACCCACAGGACAACCATATCCGGAATCCGCCCGGACGGCGTATTTCTCGGCACCCGGGAGGCCATCGCCGTGGGCGAACAACTCTACCTGACCTTCACCCCGGAACAGGGCGGTGAAGCGATCACCATCAACGGTCGTGTGGTCAGCCGGGGCCCCGAAGGCATCGACGTCCGGTTCGAAAACGTGACGCCGGTGCAGCAAAAGTGGATCGCGGCCCATTCCGGCAAGTAACGGCGGGACCCCGGCGATCCGCCCGCACCCAGATGCTCGGAGAAACGCCTTGACAAAGCCCGACCTTCCCCCGATCGATCCGCGCGTCCGAAAAGCCATCTACCGGGCCGTCGAGACCGAACCCTTCGCCCGCAAGATGAACATTGAACTGGTGGAATTGAAAAGCGGCTACTCGGCCGTGGAAATGACCTACGATCCGCGGGCGATGGACAACATCTACGCCCGCGCCCACGGCGGGGCCATTTTCGCCCTGATCGACGAGGCCTTCGAGACCGCGGGACAAAGTGACGGAACCATAGCGGTGGCCTTGAACGTGAACGTGACCTACGTCACCAGCCCCGAACCGGGATCCAGGCTTCGGGCAGAGGCGCGGATGGTGAGCCAGACGAAAAAGACCGCCAGCTACGACATCCGGGTCACCGGCGCAAACGACGGACTGGTCGCCACCTGCCAGGCCTTGGCGTTTCGCACGGGAAAACCGATCCCTTTTCTGGCGTAACAATCGCTGACGCGGCCATGGGACCGCCCAACAGAAGGAGGAAAGCTTGTCCGAAATTCAGCAGTTGACGACGTTCGCCGTGGAAACCGTCAAGCAGGCCGGTGCGCGCGCCCTCGATTTTTACGGAAAGGGCAAGCGCCAGGTCAAATTCGACATGAGCCTGGTGACCGAGACGGAGCTTTACCTGAACCAGATCTTTCGGGATCAGCTTCGCAGCCATTTTCCGGAGCACCAGGTGTTCGAAAATCTCCTGGAGGTGTCCGGCTACACCCACGATGACAAACGCTATCTCTGGATCTACGACCCCCTCGACGGTGTCGCCAATTTCCAGGCCGGCATCCCCATCTGGGGGATCTCCATGGCCCTGCTGGAAAACTTTTGGCCGATCCTGGGCATCTTTCACATGCCGGCCACCGGCGACCTCTTCCAAGCCTGCGCCGGACAGAAGGCCTACCGGGGCGAGATCGAGATCCGCGTTTCGGACCAGGAGAACATCAACGACGAAAGCCTGTTTCTGACGTTTTCCCGCTTTCACCAGCGGTATCAAACCTCCTTCCCCGGCAAGGTCCGCAACCTCGGCTGCACGGGCGCGCACCTGTGCTACGTGGCGATGGGACGAGCGGAGGCGGCTCTTGTGTCCAATGTGACCTATCAGGACCTGGCTGCAGGAAGGGTCCTGATCGAGTCGGCCGGGGGAAAGATCTTCAAGCTGGACGGCACCGAGTTTTTCCTGAACGAATACCTGGAAGGACAGCAGATCGAAGAGGACCTGCTGGTCGGCTCCCCCAATGCGATCGCCCAGGTCCGGGAATTTCTCAAGGAGCAGGCGTAGCTTCCTCACCGGAGACGGCGAGACAATGGGCATACGGATTTGCGGCACCGGAAGCTACGTGCCGCCAAAAATTCTGACCAACGATGATCTTGCCGCATCGGGTCTCGACACGAGCGACGAGTGGATCGCCAAGCGGACGGGGGTCCGGGAACGTCGCGTCGCCGCCCCGGATCAGGCCGCCTCCGACCTGGCCCTTCACGCGTCCAACGCCGCGCTGGAAAAAGCAGGGCTTTCCGCCGCCGAACTGGATCTGATCCTGGTGGCCACCATCACGCCCGACACCTGCTGCCCCTCGGCCGCCAACTGGCTCCAGGCCAAGCTCGACGCCCCCCAGGCCTTCAGCTTCGATGTCACCGCCGCCTGCTCCGGCTTCGTTTTCGCACTGAACGTGGCCGAGCAGTATCTGAAAACCGGCGCCTGCCGGCGGGTTCTCGTGGCCGCCGCAGAAGTGATGACCCGGACGCTGAACTGGCAGGACCGGACCACCTGCATCCTCTGGGGAGACGGCGCAGGGGCGGCCGTCTTGGCCGCAGAGGGACAGGGGCCGCAGCTTCTTTCAACCCACCTGCACACCGACGGCGCCCGGGGCCAGGATCTTCTGCTGCCCGGGGGCGGATCGAAGACGACCCCGATCTGCCGCGAAAGCGTGGACAAGGGCCTTCATACGCTGAACATGATCGAGGCCCGGTATAGTTTCCGGGCGGCGGTTCGCCATTTCATCGAAGCGATCCGGGAGGCGGCCGATGCCGGCGGCGTTGCGGTGGCCGACATCGACTGGATCATCCCTCACCAGGCGAACCTGCGAATGTTCCAGGCCATTGCAAAGAGCCTGGAAATCCCCATGGAGAAATTCTACCTGACCCTGCAAAAATACGGGAATATCTCCTCGGCCTCCTGCGCCATCGCCCTTGACGAAGCGGTCCGCGACGGATCGGTGAAGACCGGCGACCTGGTCTGCCTGCCGGTGTTCGGCGGCGGCCTGACCTGGGGCAGCGCCCTGCTCCACTGGTAAGCGACCGTTCGACCACTCCGGACCCGGATTGCAGATTCCGAATCAAAGATTATGTTTAACGTGTCAGCCGTGGGGCACCGGTGTTTGTGGCGGTGGCCCATTGAGCGCTTGTTAGGATATAGGGATCGTCAAACGCCCCCTCTGTACCAGGAGCTTCAGGATTTTCAGTGGGCAAAAGTAAAGATGAACGGCATAGATCCAAGAGAAATTCAGATAGGCATAAAAAGACCAAAGAAACCCCCAGGCAAGGGTTTATCCCCATCGTCCCGCGCCGAGCATCGCAGAAACAGGCGGATCAGCCCTTCAAGCTGTTTGAGGCCCCCGCTTTTTGGGGGCCGAGTTCTTGAAGGGCCCGCCTGTTTTGAGAAGCGCAGGGAGAAGCGGGACGCAGGGCGCCGTTTCTTTTGGATACTTTTCTTTGGGCGAGCAAAGAAAAGTATCGATAAAGAGAGAAGGATTACGAAAAATTCGGCAACCGCTACCCACTGAAAACCCGGAAGGGCCTCTGTACCATCAAGGCTGTTTCGGCGGCAGATTTTGGGCAGGTCAAAAGGCACGGAATGATGACAATCCCTATACCATAAGGAAAGTGGTCGACCGATGAACAGCAACCTGATCACGATTGAAAACCGCAAGGACCCATACTGGTATCTATTCCAGCGGGTCATGGGGATGGTTCCGGACGCGGACCGGTACGATCCGAGGCTGCAGCGGCTGTTGGCGTTCCGCCTCCGCCGGGACGGGGAAGCCGCCACCCACGAATACCTGATCCGAAAGGTCCGCGACCGCATCCGCTGCCGCCACCAGGGCAGCCTCTACGAGTTTGTCAAAGACGACCGGGCCGAAAGCGAGTGCGAACCGCCCCCCGAGGCGCCCCCCAGCCCTCCCGACGTCGCATAAATTGGCTCCGCCAATTTGTAAAATCGCGGCTGCGCCGCGAAAAAAGCCTATAGAGAAAAAAACAACCCTCTTGGAGACAAACACCAGGTATTGTGAATAGAAAACGGAAAAAAATTTGCAGCAGTGGTTCAAGATCCCATCGTCCCGCGCCGAGCATCGCAGAAACAGGCGGATCAGCCCTTCAAGCTGTTTGAGGCCCCCGCTGTTTGGGGGCCGAGTTCTTGAAGGGCCCGCCTGTTTCGAGAAGCGCCCCTCGACCATGCTCGGGACAAGCAGGAAGAAGCGGGGTGCAGGGCGCCCTTTCTTTTGGATACTTTTCTTTGGGCGAGCAAAGAAAAGTATCAATAAAGAGAAAAGGATTTCGAAAAATTCGGTAGCTCCTGCCCACTGAAATTCCTGAAGCCCCTTTGAAAAAGGGGGATGCAGGGGGATTTGATCCAGAGGCGGTGCTCAGCCCCCCGGCTAGTGGGCTTCGGCCCAATTTTGGCCGTATGCCACGTTCACCTTCAGCGGCACCCGAAGCTCCTGTACCCCTTCCATCTCCTCTGTGACCAGGCGCCCGATGTCGTCCCGTTCGTCAGGGGCCACCTCCAAGACGAGTTCGTCATGAACGGTGAGAATCATGGCCGACCGTCGGCGTTCACGGCGCAGCCGCTCGTCGATCCGGATCATGGCCACCTTGAGCAGGTCGGCGGCGGTTCCCTGGATCGGTGTGTTGATGGCCGTCCTTTCGGCGAACTGGCGCAGGGCAAAGTTGCTGCTCCGGATCTCGGGCAGCAGCCGGATCCGGCCCATGAGCGTGCCGGTCGATCGGGTCTGTCTGGCTTCCTCCAGGGTGGCGTCGAGAAACGCCCTGACCTTCGGATAGCGGGAGAAATAATGGTCGATGTAGGTCTTGGCCATCTTCTGGCTGATGCCGAGCTGCCGGGACAGCCCGAAGGGACTCATCCCGTAGATGATGCCGAAGTTGATGGCCTTGGCCTGGCGCCGAAGCTCGGGGGTGACCCGGTCCGGTTCGACGTCGAAGACTTCGCTGGCGGTCCGGGCGTGGATGTCCTGCTCGTCGACAAAGGCTTCGATCAGGTTCGAGTCATCGCTGCAGTGGGCCAGAACCCGGAGCTCGATCTGGGAATAGTCCGCCGAAAGCAAACACCACCCCTGCTCCGGGATAAACGCCCTCCGGATTTCTCTTCCCTCCTCGGTGCGTACCGGAATGTTCTGCAGGTTCGGCTCGGAGCTGGACAGGCGCCCGGTCGCCGTTACGGTCTGGTTAAAAGAGGTGTGGATCCGCCCGGTTTCGGGGTTGACGAGGCCGATCAGCGCGTCGGTGTAGGTCGATTTGAGCTTGGCCAGGCTGCGGTGTCGAAGAATCATGGCCGGCAGTTCATGCTCCTGGGCCAGTGCGGTCAGCACATCGACATCGGTCGAATAGCCGGTTTTTTTCTTCGTCTTCTTCTGTACGGGGAGTTTCAGCTTCTCGAAAAGAATCCGGCTCAGTTGCTGGGAGGAATTGATGTTGAATGCCTCGCCGGCTAGGCCGTGGATGGATCCCTCCAGGGCGTCGAGCTGGTCTTCGAAGCTGCGGGAGAGCCGGCCGAGCAGGTCGGTGTCCACGCGCACGCCCCGCATCTCCATGCGCACCAGAACGGGAATCAGCGGCATCTCCACGGACGCCATCAGGGAAGTCAGGCCGATCTCTGCAAGACGCGGCTCCAGGGTTTCCTTTGCCTGGAGGGTAAGGTCGGCGTCTTCACAGGCATACGGGGAGGCTTTGTCCAGGGAGACTTCCGAAAAATTTTTGGCGTCCTTGCCCTTGCCGGTCACCTCTTGGTAGGTGACGGTCTTGACGCCGAGAAAATCGAGGGCGATCTGGTCCAGGCTGTGGGCCCGCTTGGTCGGATTGATCAGGTAGGAGGCGACCATGGTGTCGAAAATTCCGCCGGCGGGCGCAAGGCCGCATCGTTGAAAAACGATCCAGTCGTATTTGATATTCTGGCCGATCTTGGGCCGGGCGGGGTCCTCGATCAGGGGCCGGATCGCATTCAGCACGGTCTGGGCAGGGAGCTGCGCCGGTGCGCCGTCGTATCGATGGCCGCAGGGGATGTAAAACGCCTCGTGGGGGCGAACCGCAAAGGAGACGCCCACCAGCTGGGCCCGCATGGGGTCCTGGCTGGTGGTTTCGGTGTCGACGGCAAACGCCTGGGCGGCCGCCAGGGTTTCGACAAGCGTCGCCAGCTCTTTTCCGTCGAGAATCATCCGATAGTCCCGGGCCCGGCGCGCCTCGCGGTCCTTGTACTGCTGCTGCAGCTGCCGGAACTCCAGCTCCGTAAACAGGGAAAAAAGCGCTTCGCGGTCCGGCGCCGGCACCTCGAAGTCTTCCAGCGATAGACCCACCGGCGCCGACCGGAGGATTCTGACCAGGTCCCGGCTCAAAAAAGCCTGCTCCCGGTATTGGGCCAGGTTCTCCTTCTGCTTCTTTCCGGCAACGCGGTCCAGGTTCTCATACAGGGCATCCATGGTCCCGTAATCCCCGATGAGCTTTGCGGCGGTTTTCATCCCGATTCCGGGCACCCCGGGGATATTGTCCGCCGAGTCTCCGGCAAGACCCATGGCGTCGATCATCTGCTCCGGGGCAAGGCCGAATTCCTCACGGACCCGCTTTACGTCGACGACGCGGTCCTTCATCGGGTCCCAGATCGACACCCGCTCGCTGACCAGTTGCATGAAGTCCTTGTCACCGGTGGCGATCACCACCGTGAAGCCAGCGTTTTCGGCCTTTTCGGCCAGGGTCCCGATCAGGTCGTCGGCCTCGTATCCGGCAAGCTCCACGGTCGGCAGCCGAAAGCCCTCGGTCACCTTCTTGATGTAGGGGATCTGGACGGCCATGTCTTCAGGCATCGGGGGACGGTTTGCCTTGTAGGCATCGTATCGTTCGTGACGGAAGGTCGGCCCCTTGGCGTCGAAGCAGATGACCGCGTACTGTGGGCGGCGTTCTTCCATCAGCTTGATGAGCATGCGGGCGAATCCGAATACGGCATTGGTGGGAAACCCGCGGGAGTTGGAAAGGTTGCGGATGGCGTGGTAGGCCCTGTGGATGTAGGCCGTGCCGTCGATCAGATAAAGCGTTTTTTCCGCGGTTTCACGGGGATCGGGGTCTTGGCTCATGATCTTGGCTCCCCTGGGGTCGGAGACGATTGACAGGACAAAATCCGGTGATGTAGGTTCTGCGGCACGTCCGGCACTCGAAGAGGCCGTCGGCCGTCGGAGGGTTTCGTACCATGGCCGCCGGGAAACGACAAGCGCCCCGGTTGAACGCACCCCGCAGCCCCGCTGGGGCGGGATCTCCGCTTCGCTGCGACAAGCTGCAGGGAATCTTCTACCACAAGGTATTCCGGCTGGAACCGATCTCAAAAATGGAACTTGCGATGCTGAAGGTGATCAAGGGGAAACGATGGCTGCAGGGAGGCTGATCACGGACCGCGAGACGATCCAGGAGATTCTGCTCTCCAGCCGCACCGTTGCGGTGGTGGGCCTGAGCCCCAATCCGGAGAGGGATTCGCACCGGGTGGGGCGCTATATGCTCGAAAACGGATACGACGTGATCCCGGTCCGGCCTGCCCGGAAAGAGATCCTGGGGCGGCCGGCCTACCGAACACTCGCCGATGTGCCCGTGCCGGTGGACATTGTCGATGTCTTCCGGCGGTCGGACCAGATCCCGGCCGTGGCCGAAGAAGCCCTGGCGCTGCGACCGCGGGTCTTCTGGATGCAGCTCGGCATCGAAAACCACGATGCGGCCCTGCAGCTGACCGCCGCCGGCATCGACGTGGTCATGAACCGCTGCATCAAGGTGGAGCATGCGGCGATGGGGCGTTGAGCTGATAAGCTGTTGAGCTGTTGAGCTGGTTAGATCAGAATTTGATACGCGTTTTTCTGCCTTAAAGGAGCATGAAAAGAAAAGGGTCTGAACTGCGAGTACTTTCTTTGCGTTTTTCTGGCTTAACAGCTGAACAGCTTAGCAGCTCAGCGGCTGTGTGAATAACTTGATGCATAACGAAAAAAGAAAACGGTTGTCGTCATGACCGGTCGAAAAAGAAGAAAACGGAGAATACCCGGGAGCCTGCAGGAGTGTCAGTGCTGCAGGGGGCAGTTTCCCTTCTGCTGGACCTGCCGCTGCGGCTTTTCGATCTGCCAGCAGTGCATGGAGGAAAACTTCTGGGGCATGTCGTGCAACGGGATCATCTGGCAGTGCCCGGATTGCGGGGAGTGGAACGGATTCGGTAATCAGTAGCGGGCTTGCCGGAAATACGAAATGAATGGCCGGCGGTCCCTTTACCGCTCTTCATCGGGGCGGGCGTTTTTTTCGATGACCTTTTGGAAAAACTCCCGGTCGGAAGGGTCGATCTCCAGAAAACAGATGCCGAGCCCCACGGGCTTGTTCTGCTCGTCGATCCCGCAAAGGTCCGACCAGGTGATCTGCCCGGTCACCTCGACGATGCGGTGATCCGGTGGCATGATCCACATCTTGACCACCTCGTCCAGCGGCAGGCCCTCGTCGCAGCAAATCGAAACCCCATGCTCGGATATGTTCAGGGTCTCACCACCGATGCGACCGGTATCGGTGTCCACCGTCACCGGCCATTGCACCTCGGTCCTGTCACCCCTCCGCCGATCTGCTGGGTTTTCTGCCACCGTTTTCGCCCCCCCGGAAAAATCCACTCGCGTTTCCCGTTTCGGGAAACCGCGCCTGAAACCATGTATAAGAATATCAGGGGGATGTCAAAATAAATCATCCCCAACAGGTCGGGGATGATTTATGAAAAGGGCTTATAGTGTCGTGTACCGCAAGTAACTTGCAAATTGCAGTCACTCCCGCGAAGGCGGGAGTCCAGGCCAACCACCTCTGGATTCCCGCCTTCGCGGGAATGACAAATTGGGAATCTGTCGGTATGCCTCAAAAACTTTTGGAAATTATTTCCGGGACACGACACTAGTAATTGCCGTGGCGGACGATTTCTCCTTCCACCAGGTAGATGACCTCTTCGGCAATATTGGTGGCATGATCGGCCAGCCGCTCCAGGTGCCGGGAAATCAGGAGCATGTTGATCAAATATCCGACGCGGTCCGGTGTGCGCCGGATTTCCGCCTTGATCTGATCGTAGGCCTCGTCTTTGATTCGATCCACTTCGTCGTCGAGCGTCAATACCTTGAAGGCCAGGTCCAAGTCGAAGTTGACCAGCGCATCGAGGCTCTTGCGAAGCATGGACTGGGCTTTTTCCGCCATGACCGAGTAGTCGAAGGAAAAGTCGATGGGAGGCCGGGTGCCAATGAAGGCCACCCGCTGGGCGATGTTCACCGCCTGGTCGCCGATCCGCTCCAGGTCGTTGTTGATCTTGATCACCGCGATGATAAAGCGCAGGTCCACGGCCACCGGCTGATGCAGGGCAAGAATCTTGAGGCACTCTTCTTCGACCTCCACCTCCATCTCGTCGATGTCGTGATCGTCCCGGATGATCCGTTCGCAAAGGTCGCTGTCCTTGGCTTCGATGGCCTTTGCCGCCAGATGCACCCGCTCCTCCACCAGGGCGCCGAGGGAAAGGATGCGCTTTTTGATTTTGTCGAGCTCTTTTTGCAGATGAACCGCCAT
>JASFPT010000127.1:0-10660 GCA_050115795.1 Desulfobacterales bacterium | reverse complement strand
TACGCCACCGGCATTGCAACCGTTCCTGATCGATCCAGGCATCGAAGCGCGCTACCGCCCCTTGCATGATGGCGGAGATGGCCCTGGCGCTGCGGTGAATCTCTGCGCGGTTGCAGCGAAGGGAGAAATCAAGCAGCCAGCGCCAGAGGGACGGATCCCACCGCGGGGAGATGTGAAGCGGCGCATCCTTTTTCACCATCCATCGAAGGCCGTTGAGGAGATTTCCCAGCGAGTTCAGGGGCAGCACGTGGCTGGGAAGGACGATGCCGCAGTTTCCCCAGGAGCTTCCCTGGCCGAAGCGGTCTTTTTCGATCACCGTCACGGCAAGGCCGCAACGGGCGAGGTGGTAGGCGGCGGCAGCACCGATGATGCCGCCGCCGATGATGGCGACGGATTCGGGGAGACGGGTCAAGGATATACGGGTCCCGTTGCGGCGCAGTGAAAGGCAAAATCAAAGAAAAGAACGTCGAACGCCCAACGTCCAACGTCCAATATCGAATGAAAACCCAAAAGGCCGGTTTTCCCGGCGGGTATTGGACGTTCGATGTTCGACGTTCGACGTTCGACGTTCATTTCTTCGGTTATTCCCCCAGATACGCTTTCCGGATCTCTTCGTTATACAGCAGGGCCTTGGCATCGTCTTCCATCTTGACGGTTCCGGTTTCCAGCACGTAACCCCGCCGGGCGGTCTGCAGGGCGATATTGGCGTTTTGCTCCACCAGCAGGATGGTGGTCCCCTCGTTTTCGTTGACGTTGTGGATGATCTCGAAGATCTTCTGGACGATCTTCGGCGCCAGGCCCAGGCTGGGTTCGTCCAACAGCAGCAGCTTGGGACGGCTCATCAGGGCCCTGGCGATGGCCAGCATCTGCTGCTCGCCGCCCGACAGGGTGCCCCCCTGCTGTTTGCGCCGTTCCTTCAAAACGGGAAACAGCGAGTAGACATACTCGATGTCCTCTTCGATCTCGGCGCGGTTTTTCCGATAAAAGGCACCCAGTTCGAGGTTCTCGTGCACGGAAAGCCGGGGAAAAATACGGCGTCCCTCCGGCACCTGGCAAAGCCCCATGACGGGCCTCTTTTCAGCGGCGACGTTCCGGATGGATTCGCCTTTGTAGAGGATGTCGCCCTCGTCGACTTTTACAATGCCGCTGATGGTCATCAGCGTGGTGGATTTGCCGGCGCCGTTTGCACCGATGATGGCAACGATTTCACCCGGATACACACAAATGGATATGCCCCGCAGGGCCTTGATGTTGCCGTAGCTGGAATAGACGTCTTTCAGTTCGAGGATCGGTTCTTCGGCCATCTATCCTTCCCTCTCTTCGGATCGCGTGCCCATTCGTTTGGCCGGGATCAGACCCGCCGGTCTGAACAGCATCATCAGCACCATGGCCGCACCGAAGGCCAGCATGCGGTAGGTCTCGAATTCCCGGAAAACCTCGGGCAGCACGATCAGGGCGGCCGAACCCAGGATGATGCCGGGAATGGAACCCATGCCGCCCAGCACCACCATGCTCAGCACCATGGCGGATTCGAGAAAGGTGAAACTCTCCGGACTGACAAAACGCATGCGGGCACAGAAAAAGGCGCCCGCCAGGCCGGCGAACAGGGCGCCCATGGCATAGGCCAGCAGTTTGAACATGAAGGTGTTGACCCCCATCAGTTCGGCTGCGGTTTCGTCCTCCCGGATGGACTCCCAGGCCCTTCCGACCCGCGAATAGTTGAGATTCCTCACCGAAATGATGGTGATGACGGCCAGGGCCAGGGCGATGTAGTATAAATATTGCAGTTTTTTCAGGTAGAGCAGCTCGAAGCTCCAGTTTCCGAAGTCGGGCCAGTAGATGCTGGGCGCCTTGATGCCCAGAAGACCGTTGGGGCCGTTGGTCAGTTCCATCCAGTTGTTGAGAATGATGCGGACGATCTCTCCGAAGCCCAGGGTCACGATGGCCAGATAATCCCCCCGCATCCTCAGGGTGGGGTAGCCGATGAGGCTGCCGGCAATGCAGGCCAGAGCGGCGGCAGCGGGCAGACAGAGCCAGAACGAAACCCCGAAGTGGATGTTCAGCAGGGCGTATGTATAGGCGCCCACGCCGTAGAAGGCGATGTATCCCAGGTCGAGCATGCCGGCCAGGCCGACCACGATATTGAGCCCCAGCCCCAGGCAGATGTAGATCAGCACGTTCGTGGCCACGTCCTGGGCATAGCGGTTGGTGATGTGGGGAAAGACGATGGCAAACGCCAGCAGCGCCAGGAGCCAGACCCAGACGGGCACCTTGCCGGAAGCCGCCCATACGGCCTCCCGGGCTTTTCCCAGGGGCCGGGTCGCGGCGCTCAGGTTTCCGCTCTTGTTCAGCAGGTAGAGCAGCACGCAGAAGGTGATCGCGATGGCGATGTACCCCCAGGCGGTGAAGGTCTTGTCGAAGGTGAGGGTGCCGTCCGGATGGATGCCGAGCATGGGCCACAGCAGGCCCAGAAACCACAGCAGCCCGATGGCATAGGTTTTCCAGACTTTCTTAAACTCTCGTATCATCGATATTCTCGCCCATGATTCCAGTCGGTTTAAAGTACAGCACGGAGATCAGAATGATGAAGGCAAACACGTCCTTGTACTGGCCCGAGATGTACCCCGCGCCGAAAATCTCCACCATTCCGATGATCAGCCCGCCCAACATGGCCCCGGTGATGTTGCCGATGCCGCCCAAAACGGCTGCGGCAAAGGCCTTGATGCCGGGCAGAAAGCCCATGTCGTAACGCACCGAGCCGTAGTAGAGGCCCACCATGATGCCGGCGGCCGCCGCCAGTCCCGAGCCGATGGCAAAGGTCAGGGAAATGATCCGGTTGCTGGCGATGGACACCAGCGCGCTCATGATCTTGTCCTGGGCCGTTGCCCGCATGGCCATACCGATCCGGGTCTTGTACACTAGAAGGTTGAGGCCGATGAGCAGGGCAATGGTCATCCCGATGATCATCATCTGGAGGTAGCTGAAAGTGACCATTCCGTAGTTGACGCCGCCCTGGAAAAGTTCGCTGGGGTAGGCCTTGTCGTAGACCCCCTGGGTGATCATCATGCCGTTTTGAAGGAAGATCGACATCCCCAGCGCCGAGAGCAGGACCGCCAGCCGAGACTGGTTCCGCAGCGGCTTGTAGGCCACCCTTTCCACCCCCATCCCGAGAAAGGCGCAGTACGCCATGGTGAGGACGAAAGCGGCGGCCAGGCAAAGCACCGGGTGCGCGGCCATGTAGCCGTTGCCGGCGAGATAGCTCAGGACAACGACCCCGATGTATCCCCCCGCGGCGAAGAGTTCGCCATGGGCGAAGTTGATCAACTGGATGACGCCGTAGACCATGGTGTATCCCAGTGCGATGAGCGCATACACGCCGCCCAATGTGATGCCGTTTATCAACTGCTGAATAAAAAATTCCATGGCAGCTACTTCCGAATCATTGGCGCTTTGGTTGACAGCCGACGGCTGTCCCGCAGAAAAAGCGGGACAGCCGTGCAACACGGTCGGCTGTTATTTCTGGAGCAGCCCTTTGTCAGGAGACCAGAAAGGCACGAACTTGCCGTTCTCGACTTTATAGGCGATGTAGGATGAACCGGAGTCGCCCTTGGCGTTGAACTTGATGTGCTTGGCAACGCCGTCGAAGTCCATCTTCATGATCTCGGCCTTGATCTTGTCCGGGTCGGTGGACCCGGCGGCCTTGATGGCCCTGAGCAGCACGGTGGCCGCATCGTAGGCATAGGTGGCATAGGCGGCGATGGGACCGTACTTGGGCACGTAGATCTTTTCAAAGGCCTTGTACTCAGGGGTGCTGGTATCGGTGTAGCCGTAGGTGATGTAAACGCCTTCGGCCGCATCCTTGGCTACTTCCATGTATTTGGGCTGGAAGATGGCATCCTGGGACACGATCTGGGATTTCAGCCCCATACGCTTGGCCTGCAGCGTCATCAGCGCACTCGGCGAGTAGCCCTGCAGCGACATATAGAAAACATCGGCATTGGCGGCCTTGGCATTGGTCAGCACGGCGGCGAAGTCCTTGTCGCCCTGGTTGACATGGTCGTGATCGACGACTTTGATCCCCAGTTCCGCGGCGGCCTTGGCGACACCGTCGGCCAGACCCTGGGAATAGGTGGTCTTGTCGTCGACGATAAAGACGGTCTTGGCCTTGAGATACTCCTTGAGGAATTTTGCGGCGGCCGGGGCCTGGTCGTCGTCGCGGCCGCACAGGCGAAACATGTAGGGCAGACCGCGGTCCGTCACCTTCTCGTTGGTGGATGCCGGGGTCAGCATGGGGATATCTTGCTCATTCAGGACCTGGGAGGACGGGATGGTGGATGAAGAGCAGTAGGCGCCGACGACACCGACCACTTCCAGGTTGATCAGCTTGTTGGCGGCGGCCACGGCCTGTTTGGGGTCACAGGCGGTGTCCTGGGGGAGCAGCTCGATCTTGTCGTATCCCGGTATGCCGCCCTGTTCCTCGAACACCTGAATGGCCGTCAACACACCGTTTTTAATGTCGGTCCCGTCCGAGGCATAAGGGCCGGTGAGCGGGCTCATGGAGCCGATTTTAAGGGTTTTCGCCGTCGCCGTCCCCAGGAGGAGGGGAACGACCATCATGCCGAGTGCCAACGCCAAACACAATTTCTTCCTCATTTGTAGCTCCTTCCTGATGTTGTTGTTAATGCTCTGCCGGCTTGCCCAGGTAGGCCTCGATCACTTGGGGATTGGCCTGAATTTCTTCCGGTGTCCCTTCTGCGATCTTCACCCCATGGTCTACGCACACGATCCTGTTGCATACGCCCATGACCACCTTCATGTCATGTTCGACCAACAGAACATCGATCCCGAGCTCTGAGATTCGGGAGATGTCTTTCATCAGCGCCGCGCTTTCCGCCGGATTCATTCCGGCAGCCGGCTCATCCAGCAGAATCACCTTGGGATTGGAAGCCAGCGCCCGGGCGATTTCCAGGCGGCGCTGCAACCCGTAGGACAGATTGGATGCCACCGTGTCCGCATAGTCTCCCACCCCCATGAATTCCAGCCCCTCTAATGCCTTTTCCCGAATCGCCCTTTCCTCCCGGCGCTGCGATCGCGTACGGAAGATGGCCCCCGCCACCCCCTTGCGGGAACGGCAATGACGGGCCACCATGGCATTTTCGATCGCCGTCATGGCAGAAAAGAGCCGGATATTCTGGAACGTGCGGCTTACACCCAAGGCGAAAATTTCATGGGGCCGCCTGCCGAGAATGCTCTTGCCGTCGAAGCGCACGTCGCCGCTGCTGGCCTTGTAGACACCGGTAAGGACGTTGAACACCGTGGTCTTTCCGGCGCCGTTGGGCCCGATGAGCCCGACGATCTCCCCGCTGCTGATGTGAAAGCTCAGGTCGGACAGGGCTAACAGTCCGCCGAACCTTACGGTGATGTTCTGAAGTTCGAGATGTGCCATGGCTGCAATCTTCTACCCCGAGGATTCTTGGTCAAGTTTTTCCTGCGCCTTCATATAGCCGTTGAACCGTCTAACGTGCGACTGGACCAGGCTCCGGGAGAGCTCGGCATCGCCGGATTCGATGGCGTGGACGATACCTTCCAGGTCCCGGTAATTCTCCGCCATCTCCGGCTCTTTCATGGGGAGAAATCGCTCGTAATAGCGGTTAATGTTGTCGTGGATCATTTTGAGAATGGAAATGTACAGCGGGTTTTCGGTGATTTCGGCAAAAGCCAGATGAATGTTCTTGTCGGCCAGGAGAAAATTGGCCATGTCTGCCCGTTCGACGCACCCTTTGGCACGATCGAGCAGTTTATTGAGCCTGGCGATATGTGACCTCCGTGCCCGCCTGGAGGCCGTGGCCACCACGTCCCCCTCCAGGCCTTTCCTAAACTCCGCCAGGTGGTTGAGGGACACCTTCTGGGACCGGATCAGCAGCCCCAGGCTTTCGGTGACCTGGTCGGCGGATACCGATCGGACGATCGCACCGCCACCGACACCGAGTTTGATTTCGATGAGCCCCTTGTGTTCGAGGACCCGCAGCGCTTCTCGCAGCGTGCTTCGGCTGGTCTTGAGCAGATCCTTGAGCTCCCGTTCGGCCGGCAGCTTGTCGCCGGTCTGGAGACGTCCATCGATGATCGCGTCCTGGATCTGGTCCACCACATCCTGAAAGATGCGGTTTTGACGGGCCGTTCTGAACAGCGGCTCCCGGGTGGATTTGCTCTCCTTCGATTCGTCGTCGGCTTTTTCGGTCCGCACGGTCTTCGGCCTGACCCCCAAAGAAGTGGGTTCAAAATGGTCAGACCATTAAAAGGTTTTTTCAGGTCTGTCAAGAATAAATTGAGGCGGTTACAGAGTTTGAATTCGATTTAGTGCCACTATCAGACCAGTCCGTCTTCGCTCAGGGGACGGTTCTCCAGAATGCGTTCGGCGGCGAAGGCCGAAAGATCGAGCGAGACCGATTTTTGTAGAATCAATTCGGACAGGTAGCGCCCGACCGCCGGCGCCTGCTGCAGGCCGTGGCCGGAAAACCCGTTGGCGAGAAACAGGCCGGCAAGCTCGGGCCAGGGACCGAGAATGGCGTTGCTGTCCAGCGTGTTGACGGCATACAGTCCGGCCCAGCCGCGCATGAGTTTCGCCGTGTCGAATGCCGGAACGAATTCGGCCAGTTCCAACCACAGGGTTTCGGTGAACCGCTTGTCGTCCCACGAAAAGTCGAACCCCACCGGATCATCGGGCATCGACTTTCCCACCAGGATCAGGCCGCCGGTTTCGGTCCGGAAATACAGGCCGGAGGGAAGAACGGTGAGCGGAAGCGGGCCGTCGGGTTTGACGGTGGTATCGATGGCAAATATCTGCCGCTTGACCGGCACCACCGGCAGCCGGACATCGGCGGTTTCGGCCACCTGCGCCGCCCAGGCCCCGGCACAGTTGACCACGGTGCCGGCGGCGATCGTGTCGCCGGAGGCCAACCGAACCCCGGTCACCCGCCGGTTGGATTCGAGGATTTGCACCACCTCGTCGTGTCGGTATTCGACCCCCAGGGAGCGGGCCTTTCGACGGTAGCCCATCAGTACCCCGTAAGCGTCGAAATGGCCATCGCCCGGGCCGAAAGTCGCCCCGGCTGTCGCCTCCGGCCGATAGAGCGGATACCGGTCGCGCACCTGTGCCGGATCCCACCACTCGATCCGGCATCCGAGGCGCTGCTGCAAATCGAAGTTTTTCCTTGCGGTCGCTTCGCCGTCGGCGTCGACCAGAAACAGGTTCCCCTCCCTGCGCAGGGAGATCGACGGGGCAAAGTCGTCCACGGCCATCTCCTGTTCGAAGCGCTCCAGCACCTCAAACGCGTATCGGGAGATCTCGATGTTCTGCCGCAGGCTGAACTGAATGCGGGCGTTGGCCATGGAAAGGGTGGTCGAGGCCCGGGTGTAGGCCGGGTCCCGCTCCACCACGACCACCTTCAGGGTCGGTTCCGCGCTGGCCAGGGAAAAGGCGGTGGCGCTGCCCATGATCCCGCCGCCGATGATGGCCACGTCATATGATTGTTTCCTCAAAGTGTTACCTCGCTTCAACGTCTGAGGTGCGTGTCAGCCGTGAAATCCGAAATCCGAATGACCAAAACAAGGAAAAAGATCAAGCGATGCGGCAGTTGCGCATTTGTATAAGAGCCCCGTCAGCAGTTGATCCGGTCATTTTGTCATTTGAAATTCGAATTTTTTTCGGATTTCGATATTCGTGCCTCGAATTTTTCCTGCTGGTTCCCCCATTTCCTAAAGCGGCAGCTTCGTGCCGATCCCCATCTCCATCGCCTTCCGGTAGATCAGCGGTGCCACGGCCATGTCGTCGATGGCCAGGCCCAGGTTTGCGGCCAGAATGATCTCGTCTTCGGTTTCCCGGCCCGGCTTTTTGCCCGCCGCCAGTTCCCCCAGATCGGCATGGATCGGCGGGATTTTCTGAAAGTATCCGACCTCCCGGTAGTGCAGCAACTGGGCGGTGTCGTCGGTGCAGAACTTGGCCGCTTCGGCCATGGCATCCGCGTGCCAGTAGGAGTCGAAATCGACCAGCGAAGCAAAGGTGCCCGGCGCAGTCCATCCGGCGCGAATCGTGGCGTGGGGGGTCTTCAGGATCGGCCCGGCGGTGACCACGATGTCGCAGCCGGCCACGGCGTCTTTCGGCGTGTCGACGGCCTCGGCCGCCAGGCCGAACCGTTCGGAAATCTCTTTGACATAGGCGGCGGCCCCGGCCTCGTTCAGGTCGAAGGCCTTTACCCGTTTAAGCGGAAACAACACGTTGAGCGCTTCGACGTTGGTGCGGCCCTGCACACCGCAGCCGAGAACCCCGACAGTCGACGAATCCGGCCGCGCCAGGTATTTGGCCGACAGGGCGGTGGCTGCACCGGTGCGCATCGCCGTGATCCAGACACAATCCATCACCGAAAGCGGAAGTCCGGTTTCCACGTCGTTGAAGATGAGAAGCCCGGTGATATATGGAAGCCCCCGCTTCGGGTTGCCGGGATAACCGGCGACCCACTTGACCCCGGCCGACGCGAGCGCCGGGATGTAGGCCGGCATGGCGTGGATGAAGTTGTCCCCGCCGCCGGGGTGAACCCCCGGTTTGGGAGGGATCTCGGTCCGGCCGCCGCCTTTCTCCGCGAAGGCGGTCTGAAGGGCGTCGATGATATCGGCCATAGCCGGGCCGGCGGCGGCAACGTCGGCCTGGGATAGATACAGGATTTCGGTTGTCTTCGGCATGGGGGATCCTCCTTTTCGGGGATGGACGGCGCACGACCGCGCTGGTCGAATGGTATCGAACAATTGGCTATAGTGGGATTTTTAGGGGAGTGTCAATGATGGAGCGCACCGATTTCCCACGAAAGCGGGGCGGGCCTGCGACTGCGCTGACGAGATGCAGCGGGAGATGGTCTTTTTCCGGGAGGAGATGGCCGAAGCCGGGCTTCCAGGCCTCGAACTGGCGATCGGGCTCAATGCTGGGCCGGTGGTGGTGGCCAACATCGGCTCCCGAAGCCGCGTGAAATAAGGCATTGTCGGTGCGCCGGTCAACCACACCCAGCGGATTCAGGAACAGGCCAAAGCGGGCGAAATCATTGCTTCCGATGCGCTTGTCGTCCGGGCAGGGGGGGCTCGCCGTGTGCCGCAGCTTCGAGGCCACCCTGAAGGGCGTCGGCGGGACCTTTCGACTCCATTCGGTGAACTGCCGGCCGGCGGGCCCCCGGCGAGGTGAGCCTATTGGTCCATCAGCTTGAGGGTGATCGTGTAGTCGCCCATTTTTTCGCCGACCCGAATCCGGCTGTTCCCGTAGACCATGCAGGAGGCGTAGTAGGTCAGGTCGGTGGCCTCGAACATCACGTCGGTCAGCGTTCTTCCCGGGCTCAGGTACCGGACCAGCTGCCGCTCTTTGCCGGAGACGATCAGGCTGAACGTTTTGCCCCGCTGGAAGTTGACGTCCAGGGTGTATCGTTTCCTTTCCCCAAACTCGTCTTCGACGGTGACGGTGATCGACAGCAGCTCCAACGTCAACTCGATGGGCGCCAGTTCCGCTGGTTCGGCCGGCTCCGCCGCTTCCACCGGTTTCGCCCTTCCCGAAGGTTTGGCCGGCTGCGCAGGTTTTGGCGGCGGGGAATCTTCCGGTTTCGGAAGCGTGATCGAAACCCCCTTGTCGTGGAGGGCACGCTGCAGAAACGAGCGGATGACCTCCAGTTCCCGGGGGGCGAACGCCTTTTCCTGGAGCCACTGACGGTAGTAGCCGACCGCCTTTTTTGCCGAACCGATCCCGAGCAGACACCGGATGATGTTCTTGGCCGCCGGGGCCCGGAACTCATCGGATTCCAGAAGGATTTCAAATGCCGTCAGGGCGGCGTTGAACTGACCGAACACCATCAGGGCGGTGGCCCCTTCATAGGCCGCCGCGTCGGTCCCCGGCTCGAAGGCCGACGAAAACACCTTCCGGGCCCATCGCTGCTCCTCCTGCGGCTGGCGAGCATTTTTCCCCACCGCGGCAAAGGATTCGGCCTCTTCTTCGATGGCTTCGATCTTGTCGACAACGGCCATCAGAAGCTTTTTCTTGTCCTTCAGACGCTCGTTTTCCAGGATCAGATTGGCCAGCTCCACGGCCCGTTTCCGCGCTTCGGCAAAGAGACAATGGGCCCGGTAGGTTTCGATTTCCCGGATCAGCGTTGCGGAACGGCTTGTTTTTTCAGAAGCCATGGCGCCTTTCTCTTTCGTTTTCCGTCGCTTCGGATCTTGCGTCCATCATCGGGAATGGGCCTCGGTCCCCGCGGTTCATCCTGCAGTGATCCCGCCCCGGAGGCGGGGCAGACGGCAACGGCTCCCGGCTGTTTCGGGGGGATCATATCCTCATTTCAAGAAAAAAGCGAGTTTCGACCGCAAAATCCAGGACTTTCGGTGTCGGCGGTGGCGGAAAAGGCCGCCGGGTCGTTTTCAGCGCCGCTATCGATGCCTACCTTATCCGTTGGGGCTGCGGGTCCGGTTCAATCCCGCATCCGAAATCCGCCCAAATTGACATCCGGTTGGGCCAAAGATAGGATAAGCCGCAAACGGGGCCGTCGGGCCCATTCCGGGAGAGCCGATTCAGGCCCGGATCCATTGCCAACGACACAAGGAGAATGCCGATGCCTTTTCTGCGAGTTGCCCGGAT
>JASFPT010000126.1:0-10885 GCA_050115795.1 Desulfobacterales bacterium | reverse complement strand
CGCTACGCCTTTGACTGCGCCGCCTCCCGGAAAAGACCCCGTCTGGTCAGTGCGACCAAATCCAACGCGCTGAATGTTTCCATGGTCTTCTGGGACCGGATCTTTGATGAAATCCGGCCCGAGTACCCAACCGTAAAGACCGCCGCCATGCACGTGGATGCGCTGGCCGGGCTCTTCGTCCTGCGGCCGGAATCCCTGGAAGTCGTTGTGGCCAGCAACCTGTTCGGCGACATTCTCACCGATCTGGGCTCGGCCCTGCTGGGCGGCATCGGGATTTCCCCTTCGGCCAACCTCAACCCGGAGCGGCGGCACCCGAGCATGTTCGAGCCGGTTCACGGCTCGGCCCCGGACATCGCCGGACAGGGGATCGCCAACCCTTTGGGCACCCTCTGGTCCATCTGCCTGATGCTCGATCATCTGGGGCTGAACCGGGAAAGCAGCCGCTTGATGGGCGCCGTGGAGACGGTGCTAGAATCCCGCGAGGTGCTCACCCCGGATCTGGGGGGCACCGCCACCACCGCCCAGGTGACAGACCGCGTCATCGCGGCCCTTCACGACATGGTGTAAACCCTGTTGCCTCCATTCGACTCAACATGTCCGGCAGCCACCGCAGCAAACCCCCGGCGGCCGACCGTTGAGCCGCCGGGGGCAGAGGCCGCTATCCATGGAACGGGGCGCCGGCAGAGGCCCTGATGAGGCAGCGGACCGGGTCACATCCCGTGGGCTTCCCGGAATCGACGCCACTCGTCGGGATCGACGGCGGCGTTGTCATCCAGATCGAGTTCCATGAACACATCCGGGGACGCTTCCGGAAAGCTCCGCTTGAATTCGGACCAGTTGACGGCCCCGTCGCCGTTTTTGTCCAGGTCGTCGAACCGGGCGTCGAAGGCCGCCGGGTCGGGCATGTCGGTTTTGTGATACTGCTGTCCGCCCTGACAAGAGACCAACAGGCCGGCGGCAAAAACCAGGGTCATGGTCACAGCCGTTTTTTTCATCGCGTCTCTCCCTTGGAATCGTTGGCGGCACAAGGCCGGCGCTGCGAGCCGGCCCATCGTGCCTGGTTGACGGATCCGGTGCCAATTTCGTAAGTTGACCTTAAACATGCGGCAGCAGAGGCTATCCGTCAACAAAGGCGGCAATGGGAAGGCTTCGTCTGCCGCCCAATGGAGGAGAGGTGACCGTGGCCATCGAGGACCGTCCGACCATACCCGGACACGAAGAAATCGATCTGCTGGAAACCGACACGGACCGGGCCGTGGCGCTTCTGGAAGACGCACTGAAACAGCAGGCCGAGTCCCTGCGCTGGATCCGATCCGACTTCATTAAAGGGGTGATCAGCGCTGCGGAACTGGAAAAAGTCGAGGCTCGGTTTTCAGAGATGCTCGTGGAACAGCGGAAAATTCTTCAACTGCTTCGGAAAAGAAAGACCGCCTCGTAAAGGGCGGCGGATCCGGAGAGCACAGACATGGCAACCAGAATCGGCCTTGCCTTGGGGGGCGGAGGTGCCAGGGGCGGCGCACACGTGTGCCTGCTGGAGCTGCTCGACGAAATGGGGATTTCCCCTTGCGTGATCGCCGGGACGAGCATCGGTGCCATCGTGGGCGCATTATACGGGGCGGGGCTTTCCGGAGAAGCCATCCGGAAGCGGGTCGAGAAGATCACCGTCTCTGAAAAAGACACCTGGCGGGACATTTTCGACAAGCGCAAGAACCTGCTTCGCTGGGTCGATGCGCTGATACCGGAAGTGGGAAGCGGCGGCCTGCTCCGAAGCGACAAGTTCGTCGAGTACCTCTTCGAAGACCTCGAGGTGGAGCACTTCGAGGATCTTCGGGTCGAGATGAAGATCGTCTGCTGCGACTTCTGGACAGCTGAGCCGGTGGTTTTCGACTCCGGTCCCTTGATGGCGCCGCTGAAGGCCACCATGGCCGTTCCCGGCGTCTTTGCTCCCGTGCTTTACCAGGACCGGGTGCTCATCGACGGCGGCGTGGTCAATCCGGTCCCCTTCGATCTGGTTCTGGATGCGTGCGATGTGAGTGTCGCCGTGGACATCGGTGCCGAGCGTGTCCGGGGCGAGCGCCAGCTGCCGGGGGTCTTTGACGCGGTCTTCGGCACGTTCCAGATCCTGCAGCGGGCCTTGATGAACGAAAAGCTGGAGCACCAAAGACCCGATATCTACGTTCGGCCGGAAATCCGCGATGTCCGCCTCATGCAGTTTGAAAAGATGAACCAGGTCTACGAGCAGTGCCTGCCCGCCCTGGAACAATTCAAAAAGGAGCTCGGCGGGGTCCTCCGGCATGACGGGGAGGGCCGATGACGGCGTTTCTGGCGGATCATCTGACCCTCGTCGTCGGACTGCTGGGCGGCCTCCTCTATCTCGGGGCCATCGGCATGGCCCTGGACGCGGTCATGCAAAACCGGACCGCCCAGGGTGCCATCGCCTGGGCCGTCTCCTTGATCACCTTCCCCTTTGCTGCGTTTCCCCTGTACCTCATTTTCGGCCGAAACAAATTCTACGGTTACGTGGCGGCCCGCCGGAGCGACAACCGGGACCTGAAGCCGATCGTCGATCGGCTGGCCGGATTCGGTCCCGCCGTTCAGGCGTCCATGTCTTCCGGCAGGGAAAACTGGCGGGCGCTGGAGATGCTCGCGCTCATGCCCTTCACCCATTCCAACCACGCACGGCTGCTCATCGACGGGAAGAACACCTTCGAGGCGCTCTTTGCCGGGATCGATTCGGCACGCCACTACATCCTGGCCTTCTACTACATCATCAAGGACGATGACATCGGACGCGAGTTCCAGGCCCGGCTCATCGCCCGGGCAAAATCCGGTGTACGCGTGTACCTGCTCTACGACGAGATCGGCAGCTTTTCCCTTCCCGGGGCCTATCTCGAGGCGCTGCGGGAGGCGGGGGTCCATGTGCGGCCGTTTCACTCGACCAAAGGAAAGGCCAATCGCTTCCAGCTCAATTTCCGAAACCACCGGAAAATCGTCGTCGTCGACGGCCGGACGGCGTTTGTCGGCGGGCTCAACGTGGGCGACGAGTACCTCAAGGGAACACCCAAGCTGGGCAAGTGGCGGGACACGCACCTTCAGATGGAAGGACCCAGTGTCCAGTGCACGCAGCTCGTTTTCCTGGAGGACTGGTACTGGGCGACCCACCAGATCCCGGATCTGGACTGGGAGCCGAAGCCGGCGCCAGACCGCGACCAGGACATCCTGGTGCTGCCCACCGGTCCGGCAGACGAGCTCGAGTCGTGCGGCCTGTTTTTCCTGGAGACCATCAATGGGGCAAGGGAGCGGCTGTGGGTTGCCAGCCCCTATTTCGTGCCTGACCGCCAGATCGTGAGCGCCCTTCAACTGGCCGCGCTCCGGGGCGTCGACGTTCGGCTGATCCTGCCCCAAAAAGCCGATCACCTGCTGGTCTACCTGTCTTCCTTTTCCTACCTGGAGGAGGCCGAGAAGGCGGGCGTGAAGATCTACCGCTACCAGCCTGGTTTCCTTCACCACAAGGTTTTGCTGGTGGACGACGAGTTGGCTGCGGTGGGAACGGCCAACCTGGACAACCGCTCCTTTCGGCTCAACTTTGAGATTACCGTCGTTGTCAACGACCGCGGATTCGCCGGCGAGGTCGAAGCGATGCTTCGCGAAGACCTGGCCCGGTGCCGGCAGACCCATCCCCGGGACCTGACCGAGCGCCGGTTCTGGTTCCGGCTGGCCGTGCGCGTGTCGCGCCTGCTGGCTCCGGTCCAATAGTGAAATCGCTGCGCGATTTTGTGACGGGCGGCTTTGCCGCCGGGAAAGAATCCAAATCTTCATGATGGTGAATCAAGATGCGTAGCCCCGAACCGAGGGTGACGCCGCGCGGGGGCGGGACAGTGCCGGCCGAATCCGACATCCGCCGGGCAATGGCCCAAGAGGGCCTCGACCCGTACCGGTGGTCCAACGGACCCGGTGACGTCTACGGCGCCCACCACCATGGGTTTCACAAGGTGATCTACGTGGTGCGCGGTTCGATCACCTTCGGACTTCCCGACACCGGCGATCGATTGCTGCTGTCTGCCGGGGACCGGCTTGATCTGCCGGCAGGGGTACGACACGATGCGGTCGTCGGGCCGCAGGGTGTGGTATGTTTGGAGGGACACCAGACGGTGCAGGGGCCGGAAAAGGAGAAGCGATGAAGGCGATATGTGTCAAGGAGCCTGGCGGACCGGAACAGCTCTTTACCTGCGAGGTGCCCGAACCGGCGGTCGGCGACAACGACATCATGGTCCGGGTGCGGGCTGCAGGCGTGAATCGGGCCGATATCCTCCAGCGGAAAGGCATGTATCCGCCGCCGAGCGGGGCCAGCGACATTCTGGGTTTGGAGGTGGCCGGCGAGGTGGAGCGGGTGGGGCCCAAGTGCCGGCGCTGGGGGCCCGGAGACCGGGTCTTTGCCGTGGTCTCCGGCGGCGGATATGCACAGAAAGCGGTCTTTCACGAGAGCCTGGCCATGCCGGTTCCGGAGGTGCTCGACCATCCCCGGGCCGCAGCCGTCGGAGAGGTCTTTTTAACCGCCTATCAGGCGCTGTTCTGGCTCGGAAACCTCCAAAAGGGCGAAACCGTTCTGATTCACGCCGGAGCCAGCGGCGTGGGCACCGCTGCCGTTCAGCTCGCCCACCGGAACGGGTGCCGGGTGCTGGTGACCGCCGGAACCCAGGAGAAAGCGGATGCCTGTCGGGATTTGGGGGCCGATGTCGGAATCGTCTACCGCAGCGAGGACTTCAATGAGCGGGTCCTTGCCGTCACCGAAGGCCACGGAGTCGACGTGATCCTCGACTTCATCGGGGGATCTTACTTTGCAAAAAACCTGGGCTGCATCGCCCTGGACGGCCGGCTGGTGATCCTTTCTCTGCTGGGGGGGAGATACCCCCGGGACGCGGACCTGGGCGTGCTGCTGCAAAAGCGCATCCGGATCATTGGATCGACGCTTCGCAGCCGGTCCCTGGACTACCGGGCCCGGCTGGCCGAAGAGTTCGTCCAGCGGTGGTTGCCCAAGTTTTCCACCGGTGATCTGAAGCCGATCGTCGACCGGGTCCTGCCCTGGGTCCAGGCGGCCGAGGCTCACCGGGTCATGGAGGGAAACCGGAATATCGGGAAAATTATTCTGTCGGTCGATTGAAAATTTTAATTAGAATACAGGAGTCAGGAGTCAGAAGTCAGAATGAAATCGCTGCGCGATTTGAGGAAAGCGGCTGCGCCGCTGGTCCTGGTTATAAGAAAATCGATGGGGTTATAAGAGAATCGATGGAGCGAAGCGACACATACCTCCTCGTATGGACTTTTTCTTCACTCATCAATTGAACCGCCTGCTCCCTTCGGTCGCTCCCCTCGACAGGCTCGGGACGAGCAAGGCGCCAAGGACGCAAGGAGGACGGTTTTTCATAAAAAGGAACTGCAGTCCTGGCGTCCTTCGCGCCCTCGCGGCATGTCCTGCCTGCCCTGAGCAGAGTCGAAGGGTTCAATTGTCTGCAGTTTCTTTGATTGATCAAACTGGACTCGGCGGCGGCCGGCGGCGGGGCCGACTTCTGGATTCCGGCTTCTGTCTCCTGATGTCTGACTCCTGACTTCTGTCTCCCTTTTCCCCGGAGCACTGTATGAATCCAGCGAAATTCCCTCGGATCGATGTCCTTTGCATCGGCCACGCGGCTTTTGATCTGACCTTTTCCGTCGGCGCCCATCCGGCGCCGGACGAAAAGACGACCGCCTCGGCCCTGGCGGCCTGCGGGGGCGGGCCGGCCGCAACCGCCGCCCTGGCTGCCGCCCGGTTCGGGTGCACCACCGCTTTTGCCGGCTACCTGGGAAACGACGAATTCGGCCGGCGGCACTTCCGAGAGCTGGAAACCGAAGGGGTCGACACCCGATGGATCGTGCGGGGAGATGCCCCCACCCCGGTGTCGGTTTCCCTGGTCAAGCCCGATGGCAGCCGGGCCCTGGTCAATTACCGGGAAAAGACACCGAAGCTTTCCGCCGATGCCCTCGACCCGGCCGGATGCCGACCCGGGATCGTTCTTTTCGACGGCCACGAGCCGGAACTGTCCGCGGCGCTGGTCGGCCCCTTCCGCGAGAAGGGGGTGTTCACGCTTCTCGATGCCGGGTCCGTGCACCCGGGAACCGAGCATCTGGCGCAGAGGGTCGATTATCTGGTGGCCAGCGAAACCTTCGCCCGCCAATACACCGGACAGAGCGATCCGGAAAAGGCCGCCGCACGTCTTGCCGATGCCGCACCGGTTGCGGTGGTCACCCTCGGCGGCCGCGGCCTGGTCTGGAGAAGCGGGGGGCAGACCGGAACGGTCCCCGCCTTTGTCGTGAACGCGGCAGACACCACCGGGGCCGGCGACGTGTTTCACGGCGTGCTGGCCGCCTGCATCGCGACCGGAAAAGAATGGGAGTGGAGCCTGCGCTGCGCTGCGGGGGCCGCTGCGCTGAGCTGCACCCGGCTCGGCGCCCGGTCCGCCGTCCCCTTTCGAAGCGAGGTTTTCGCTTTTCTCCGATCGACATAACGCACTTTTCAGAATAACGTTCCGAGAGCATATTGGGCTCGATCACCATCCGTAGCTTCGAATCAACGCAACGGTTTGAGCCAAGCGCTCTAAAAAAATGAACGTCCAACGCTCGACGTTCATGCCCATCGATCCTAACGGAGCCTCTTTTGTGATGGAGAAGAGAGCACAGACGATTTCGGGGGTCATCTTCGATCTGGACGGGACCCTGCTCGACACCCTGGTCGACATCGCCGACGCCTTCAATGCGGCGCTGACCAAAAGAGGTCTTCCAGGACATCCCCTGCACACATACCGGGATTTTGTAGGAGACGGGCCGCGGGTGCTTACCGAGCGAGCGCTTCCCGCGGATCAACGCGACGCAAAGAGCGTCGACGCCTGCCTGAAGGACTATCTCGACTTTTACCGGAACAATCCGGAGCCGGAGGCCCGGCCGTATCCTGGAATCCCTGGGCTGCTCGACGCTTTGACGGAAAAAGGGATCCCGATGGCAGTGGTCACCAACAAGGAGCAAGAGGCGGCCGATCGGGTGGTGAAACGGCTGCTCGGCGCATGGCAATTTTCGCCGGTGCTCGGCTATCGAGACGGCGGGCCCCGCAAGCCGGATCCGACCATGGCGCTTGCCGCTGCCGGCCGGTTCGGTCTGCCTCCCGAGCAGATCGCCTTCGTGGGCGACACCGCCGTCGACATGCAGACCGCGAGGGCCGCCGGCATGGTTCCGGTCGGCGCCCTGTGGGGGTTTCGCACCCCAGAGGAGCTCCGCAACAGCGGTGCAGCCATTTTGCTGGCGAATCCGCAGCAGTTGATGGTCCATCTGTAGGCGGACCGTCGAAAAGACGCCAACGGCGTTGGCCGTTTTTCGCCTGTCGCGCCGGCGGTTCCAGCCACCGAAAGGCCATCTGCGCGCCAGGCAAACGGAGGAGGTGTCATGTTCGAAAAAATCGGCTTTATCGGCACGGGCATCATGGGGCGCCCCATGGCCGAAAATTTGATCCGGGCCGGCTTTCCGACCGTCGTCTACAACCGGACCCGTCAAAAGGCCGCGCCGCTGGAGGCGGCCGGGGCGCGGATCGCCGCAACACCGAAGGAGGCGGCAGACGGCGCTGCCGTTGTGATCTTCATGCTCACCGGCCCGGAGGCCGTCGATGCGGTCCTGGAGGCAAAAGACGGTGTGCTGGCGGCAGCGAACCCTCCCGAGGTGGTCGTCAACATGAGCACGGTGCCCCCGGCCTATACCCGCCGCCTGGGCCTGCGGCTCAAGGAGCGGGGAATCGGCTTTGTCGATGCCCCGGTGCTCGGAACCAAGAAGCCCGCAGAAGACGGCGCCCTGGTCATTCTGGCCGGCGGAGAGCAGGCCCGGATCGAGCGGCTGGCCCCGGTGTTCGAGGCCCTGGGCAAAAAAACCGTTTATTGCGGGGCCGCCGGCATGGGGTCGGCCATGAAGATGACGGCCAACTCCCTTCTGGCGGTGATGATGGCCGGTTTTGCCGAAGCGCTGACTTTCGGCGAGCGCTGCGGCCTTTCCCGGGAGTCGATCATGGAGGTGGTGCTCGCAGGGCCCCTGGCCAGCGGTCTTTTCCAGATGAAGGGCGAATTGATCGGCAAGGGTGCATACGAGCCCCAGTTTCCCTACCGGCACATGGTCAAGGACCTCCGGTTCGTGCTGCAGACCGCCGAAGAGGTCGGCGCAGCGGCGATCACGGCTTCCGGCGCCTTTGCCCTGTATCGGCTGGGATTGGGGCTGGACCTGGGCGATCTTGATTTTTCAGCGGTCAAGCGGACCGCCGAGCTTCTTGCAGACCGGTCCGGTCCGCCCGAAGGAGGGGTGCGGTCTTCTTGAACTGGAGGCAGGGTCGGTGCTATGAACCGGTGGATGGAAACCGCCTTTTTCCCGCCGCCACCGAACCGGGCCGAAAGGAGCCGAGCCGATGAACTCGACGGACTGCAAGCAGAAAAAGAACCTCCAGTCCTGCAACTGCACCTATGAACCGTGCCCGCGCAAGGGGGCCTGCTGCGACTGCTTGAGCTACCACCTGAAGATGCGCGAGCTGCCCGCCTGCTGCTTTTCGAGCGATGCCGAGGCCACCTTCGACCGGAGCTTCGAGCATTTTGCCCGGCTGGTGCAGGAGCAGCGGGTTTGAACCGCAGCAGCCGGCCCACTGCCCGCAGCTTGCTGCGGGGTTCGCGAGCGAGTCTCAATCAGACGGCAGTTCTTACGGTAGAAGACCCCTGCGGCCTGCTGCAGGGTGTGTTTAAAACCGCCGGAACAACCCGGAAGGGAACCCTATCATGACCCCGATTCGGATCCAGGCAGGAGACATCATCGTGGAGGCCGCTATCGACGACACCCCCACCGGGGAAAAAATCGTCGAGGCGCTCCCCCTGGACGGCACCGCCAGCCGCTGGGGAGACGAAATCTACTTTGAAATTCCCGTTTCCGCCGACGTTGAAAATGACGCCCGGGCCGATGTGGCAAAGGGAGAACTCGCCTACTGGCCCATGGGGTCGGCCTTCTGCATCTTTTTCGGACCGACCCCGGCCAGCACCGGAGATGCGCCCCGCGCCTACAGTCCGGTCAATGTGTTTGGAAGGATTTCAGGCGACCCGGGGGTCTTTCGCGAGGTCCCGGACGGCGCTGCAGTCCGCGTCGCCAGGGGGTGAATCGATTCGGCGCGATTCCGGTGCCCTGATGTCCCGAACGGCCTTTTCCCCCACAACCAGGAGAGAACCGATGCACCACGCCACCCTCGATGCCGGCATGGCCATGACCTTTGCAGCGCTTTCGGCCTCAGCCGCCCGAAACCGGCTTTTTGCCCAGAAGGCCAAGGCCGAGGGAAACAGACCGGTGGCCCTGCTGCTCAGTGCCATGGCCGAAGGCGAAGAGATCATGGCCAGAAGGGCCCTGATCGCGCTGCGGGGAAAGATCTTCCCCCTGGACGACTACCTGGCGGAAATCGCAGACACCAAGGGCCGAAGCGCCGCCGTATCCGATGAGCGTGCCGGGGCGGCGGCAAAAAACGGAGATGAAAATACGGCCGACGCCTATCGACGGTTCGGCGCCGTCACCCGAAACCACGGCGAGCAGCTTGCCGGCCTCGGTCGGGAAACGGCGCTGTATGTGTGCCAGGTTTGCGGTTACATCGCGGCAGACGAGGCCCCGGATCGATGCCCGGTCTGCAACGCGGTGGCCAAAAAGTTCAAGGCGCACAGCCTGTGACGGACGGGATTCGAAATGGGGCGGCGGCCGAAACCCGGCGGCCCGACCATAAGATCGACGACCTGAAGGCGATCTACCGCCGGCACGAGCGGCAAGTCGCTCCTCTCGTGCAGGGGGCGGTCTGCCGGCCCGGGTGCGGCTATTGCTGCACCCACTACGGGCCGCTCGATGTCACCACCCTGGAAGGGCTGGTGATCCGAAGGCGCCTTTCCGGTTTCAGGGGACGGGAGCACGGCCGCATGCTGGACCGGATCCGGCGGAACCGAAATGAGAAAAAGGCGGGCGCCGCTGCCGTCTGTCCCTTCCTCGACGCGGAAAGCCGCTGCCGGATCTACGAGGTGCGGCCGTTTTCCTGCCGTCAGCTCTATTCGCTGAAGCCCTGCGGAAAGACCGGCCCGACCGTCCACCGGCAGGCGGTGGAACTGGCCCGGGCCGCTGTGTCCGAAATCCAGCGCCTCGACGACACCGGCTATTCGGGCCACCTGACCTACATTCTGGCCCTGCTCGACGACCGTCGGTTCCGGATGCTGTATACCGCCGGCGGCTTTGACCCCGGCCGGATCGCAGACTTCGGGCGGGCGCATCGGATCGTCATCAACCGGGGAGCGCCCCCCGGGCGTCTGCCTGCGGAGGGAACATGATCGACCCCGGCCTCGAGAAGGCGATCCGGGAGCGAATGGCGAAGATCCCGATCGTGGACACCCTTGCCATGGACGTCACCGTTTTTGAGCCGGGCGTCTGCGAGATGACCGTTCCCCGCAGGATCGACTACGACGGGGTCTACGCGTCGTTTCACGGCGGCCTGATGATGACCGCCGCCGACAGCGCCGCCTGCTTTGCCATTTTCACCCTGGCCGGGGCCGATGCGCAACTGACCACCACCGACATGGGCATCCGCTTTCTGGCGCCGTGCAGAAGCGATTTGACCGTCCGGGCCGAGGTGATCAAATTCGGCCGCACCCTGTGCCCGGTGTCGGTGGACCTCCTCGACGAGAGCGGAACCCTCGTCGCCGTGGCCCAGGTCTCCTACATCCGGGTGGATGCCCTGGGCGGGTAGGCGGTGGTAGGTGGGGTGAGGTTTGCGGCGGGCGGCCGGTTGCCGATGCGGCGTATCGGCTTTAGGATG
>JASFPT010000125.1:0-10919 GCA_050115795.1 Desulfobacterales bacterium | reverse complement strand
AAATCAGGGGGATTCAAACCTGCCTGGAATCTCGCGATAAAAACGCCCTTTGCCCTTTTTCTCCAATTCCTCTGCCATCTCCTCGATCTCGGCATAGCGGTGTTTGAGTTCGTAGAACCCGTGCCACCAGGCGTAGTCAGGGGCCATCATGGCCGTTCCCATTCGCGCCCTGCGCCCCTCGTGGTGCCACAGCTCGTAGAACTCCCATTCCAGCGGCTCGTCAAAATAGCGTTCTGTTGACAGGAGTCCGGCAGCGTAGAGCCGGTCCACCCGCTCCTTGACCGGCCGGTAGTACTGCTCGTTGTAAAGGGTTACCGCCCCGTCCAGGTTCCGGAAGTGGTCGTCCGTCCAGGTGGCCGAGTGGCACTGCCGGCAGACCGTCTTCATCTTGTTCCGCTCCTGCAGCCAGTCGGTCGCCGCCGGAAACGGGGCGAACCGGGCGGGCCGGACCGTCAGGGGGGCCTGGATTTCCCAGGAAAGCCGCTCGGTGACATCGTGCGAGCCTTCCGTCTTTCCGGCTGGAGACATGTGGCAGGCCGCGCAGGTGGGGGCCCGGAAATCCGCGCCGGCCGTCCAGGGGCGGTTTTCCGGCCGCCACTGCCACCGGTCACCTTCCGCATGGTAGATCGTACCGTGCTTGGACTCTTCATAGATCTCGATCTGCGGGTGGTCGGGCCCCAGGTGGCACTGGTCGCACGCCTCGGGCTTGCGGGCCTCCTCCACGGAAAACCGGTGACGGGTGTGGCAGCTGCTGCAGCTGCCGCGGCTTCCGTCCGGGTTGATCCGCCCCACCCCCACATTGGGCCAGGTGCCTGGATCGGGCCGCCCGTCGGTGAGCTTGACCACGGTGCCGTGGCAGGAATAACAGCCCGTGGTCCTTTCAAGGGCATTGTTCATGCCGTCGTTGAGCCAGTAGTCGACCTTCCACATGATCTGGTGTGTGGCGGCGTGTTTGCTTCTGGCGAACTGCTCCGCCTGCTTCGGATGGCATCCGGCACAGACGCGCGGCGTGACCACCGCGGAAATCGGCTTCCTGTGATGGGTCAGATGGGCGGTCAGCGCCATGTCGTCTGCCACGGCCCGATGGCATTTATAGCAGTCGACCCCGACCCGGGCGTGGACGCTCTGCTGCCAGTCCCGGTGGATGCCGGGCGACTTTTCCCTGTGGCACGCCACGCAGCTTTTGCCGGCAATCGCATCGGGTCTGCGCTCGGGAAGGAGTCGGATCGGAAAATCCCAGCGCCACACGCTGATGCAGGCCAGGATCAGAAAGATGATGACCAGGTTCGTGTAGGCCATCACGACAAAGACACGCCTTGCCCCATCCGGCCCCGCCTTTTGGCCGGATGCGGGCGGGGCCGCCTGTCCCAGGAGCTTGACGTTTTCCAGCACTTCCGGTCCGTGGGGGGCGCCGGCCATGGCATCGGTCAGATCCTGTCCGGCGGCGTGCTTTCCGAAATGGCGCCCGTCTTTCCACTTGCGGCTTTCGCTGACATCGTAGATCCGATGGTTGTAGACAAACCGCGCCGGCCGACCCTGCTGGCCGTCGAAACGGCTGATCGGGTCGCTTTCGGTTGCCGCGGCGCCGGAGGCGGCGCCACCGCCCTTTTTCATCTTCCGGTGGATCACGGTCACTGCGGTCAATCCGATCCCCACCATGACCGAAAACAATAGAATCTTGACCGAGAGCATGAGCCCGAAGGTGTTGTCGAAAAACTGTTCCCACCGATCGATGCGGGCCCAGGTCAAATAGACTCCGGTTCCGGCGAGCACCGCCATGCACGACAGGCCGAGCATCCTTTCGGCCCGCGGGATGCCTCCGGTCAACCGGCCCGGTCTGACGAAGATGTGAATGTAGAATATGGCGCCGAAGAAAATCACCGCCGCCAGAAGATGAAGATATCCGAGGACAAAACGAAGCGTTCCGTGGATCGGCCCCTGCAGGACCTCCGCCTTTTCCAGGATCCGCTCGGGGATCGGATAGCGATACCCGTTGCGGATATAGGCGAACCCCGTGGTTTTAAGCTGACCGCCCGTACTTTCGGTATGGCAGAAAATGCACCCCTTCCCGGTGCGGCGGGCGTATTGCTCCGTTGCCGATGCCGCACCCCCCAAAACGGAGATTGCCAGCAAAACGGCGGCGACTCCTGGCAGGATGCAGCGTCCCCTTCGGATCACAACACCTCCCTGGAAGCGGCTTGAGAAGGGCTATTTGATGGTGAGCACCGGGCAGGGTGCCTTTAGGATGACGTACTGGGCCGTGGACCCCATAAGAAGCTTGCCGACTTTCGACCTTCTTTTGACGCCGACGACGATTTCATCGACGCCCTCTTCTACAGCAAATTGGACGATGTCTTCCCCACTGCTCATCCCCCGGATCAGAAGATGGGTTTTGCAGCGAACCCCTTCTCCCTCGCAGGCGGATCTCATGCGATCGAGCCTCTCTTCTCCTGACCGAATGTCCTTCTGCTGTCGATCGGTCCCTTTACTCAACGAGGTGACGATGTGCACCTCTGCACCGAATGCCTTGGCATGTTCGGCGGCAAGTGTCACGGCAGCTGCCGCTGCGTTCGATCCATCGTAACCCACCAGAATCTTCATGTCGCTCCTCTTTTTCGGTGTTTTCAGGGAAGGCCTCATCTAGACCTCTCATTTCCCGCCATCGGTAAAAAAGTTCATTAGCACAGTCAGGCTCTTCTTTCCAGATGCCGTAAACCCCCTGACAAAAGCCTTGTTCGGCTCGGTTGTCCCGATTATGCTTGGGTGTTGCGTCCCTGGACCCGACCGGTCCCGCCGTGTTTCCGCCATCCCAGCCACGAGGAGGCACCGATGAATCCGACCGCATCGAAAACCGTCAGAAACCGCATCGCCCTTAGCCTGTTTTTGTTGATTGTCGGAGTGCTGGCCGCCACCGCGGCCCTCGACGCCCTGATGACCCACACCCCCCTGGATGCGTTCGACCAGAACGGACGCCGATACTATGGCGAGACACTGAAGCGTGCAGCCGTCACATACGCCGTCGTGCGCGGTCTAAACGGCGTCATCTCCGTCATCCAGGGCAGCACGGTTGAGGCATCGCCGGCCGGCGTCGGCTTGTCTGCGGCGGTGGGCGAAATCCTGGATCCGGTCAACGATCTGATGGAAAGATTCTCCTGGGTGTTGTTGCTGAGCACCGCCTCGCTCGGAATCCAGAAAATCCTCATGGACCTGGGGGCAGGAATCGGCCTTCGGATATTTTTGCCGGCGGCGATGGCGCTGCTTCTGGCAGGACTTTGGGGGAGAGGGCGTTCCGCCCGCTTTTCCCGCGCCGTCGGAATGCGACTGCTGCTGCTTGCGCTGGCCGTCCGCTTTGCCCTGCCCGCGGCGGCAGCGGTCGGCGATGCGGTCTATGCCCATTTTCTGGAGGAAACCTACCTTGAATCGAGCCGGAATCTGGAGACGCTTTCTTCGGAAGTGAACCGAACCGCCGTGTTGGCGGAGTCCCCCCTCGACAAGGAGGAACCACCCGGCTGGTTTGACCGCCTGCTGCCAGACACCCAACTCCTATCCAAGATTCGCTCGCGGGTCGAAGCCATCCGGGAGCAAATCTCCGAGTATGCGCACCATACCCTGAACCTGATCGTGGTGTTTCTGTTCCAGACCGTCCTGCTGCCCCTGATTGTGCTCTGGGGGATTCTACGACCGATTTTTTCCTTGAATCTGCAGGGAGATGTTCTGTATGAACAGTAGCGACGCGTTCCGCGTAACCGGAGTCGGCACGACTGAAATCGCATCTCAGCAAAGGGGAATCCATGATTTACATCGGAAATTTTCTTTATGTGTCCAATCAGCAGGAGACCGCCGAGGAGGAACGCCGGCACGGAGACTTCACGCTGCTCGTGGAAGCCGACAGTGCCCAGGAGGCCGTGGATCAATTCCGTGAACGGATCACGGAATACCGAAAGGACAGAACGTTTTTCGAAGGGGCATGCAGTATTTTTTTTGTCAAACTCATCGAGTTCGACAAGTTTCCGCGCAATCGGAGCCTCTTGTTGAATTTCAAATCCTATGCCGGCGATCCGATTCTGCCGTTTATCGAATGCGCGATCCCATCGGACAGCTCCGACGGGTGCAAAATATCGGACTGGAGCGAGAATGTCCCGGAAATCGACGGCAAGGCCGAAACCGCATTTCTCTCGTTTCCCGCCCCGTAGCCGGACGTCCCGACTGGCGGGGTGAAATCGCCGCCGGCTTCAAACCCAGAGCACTTGGCCATGACGCAATTCGATTTTGAAACCCTGGTCGACCGACGCAACACCGGCAGCGAAAAATGGGACCGCTACCAGGGGCGCGACATACTGCCCATGTGGGTGGCCGACATGGATTTTCGATCCCCACCGGCCGTTCTATCCGCACTCCGCGACCGGATCGATCACGGTATATTCGGCTACACCCATCCGCCCCGGGCGCTGATCGAATGCGTCGTTGAACACCTGCAGACCCGCTACCGTTGGCGGATAGAGCCCGATTGGCTGGTCTGGCTCCCCGGCCTGGTGTCGGGCCTGAATATCGCCTGCCGGTGTGTCGGCGCTCCCGGGGACGAAGTCATGTCGGCCACGCCGGTATATCCGCCATTTCTGACGGCGCCGCGGCACTTCCAGCGGGAACTAAAGCGGCTCCCCCTGGTGGAGGAGCGAGGCCGGTGGCTGATGGATTTCGATCGAATGGCGGCCGGAATGGGTTCTGCAACCCGACTCTTTTTGCTGTGCAATCCCCACAACCCGGTGGGTCGCATGTTCACCCGGTCTGAACTGCAGCAGCTGGCCGAAATCTGCCTTGAAAACGACACGATCATCTGCTCTGATGAAATCCATTGCGACCTGATTCTCGATCCGGACATGCGCCACATACCGACTGCGACCTTGGCCCGGGAAGTTGAACAGCAGACCATCACACTCATGGCCCCGAGCAAGACCTTCAACATTCCTGGCCTCGGTTGTTCGTTTGCCGTCATCCCCTCGCCCGACTTGCGCAGGCAATTCACGGCGGCAATGGCCGGAATCGTCCCGCATGTCAACGCACTCGGCTACGCCGCGGCCCTGGCCGCCTACCGGGATGGCTGGCCCTGGCTCGATGAACTGCTCGTCTACCTTCGAAAGAACCGTGATCTCCTAGTGGAACGCGTCAACCGGATGGAAGGGCTGCACACCACGCCGGTGGAAGCCACCTACCTCGCCTGGATCGATGCCCGCCCGTCCCGCATCGAAAATCCCGCGGCCTTCTTTGAAAATGGCGGGGTCGGTTTGTCCGACGGGCGGGAATTCGATGGCGACGGTTTCGTCCGGCTCAATTTCGGCTGCCCGCGCAGCCGCCTGATCGAGGCGCTGGATCGAATGGAGCGCACAATGGCCGGATGAACGTCGAGGGCCGAAAATTCGCAGAAACGGTGGACACGATGAACCTTCGATCCTATACTAAGGCCGTCCAATCCCGTAACGTTGAACGGCAGGTGGCGCAAATGGCTTTCGTAAGACATCCCGGCGTCCAGGGGAAAATCTTCGTTCCGGATAGGCCGCCGGGCGCCTCCCGCAAGCACGCCTGCAAGGACTGCTTTTTCTGCCAACTTTGCAGCGACGACCGCTGCCAGTCCTGCCTTTCCCTGGAATCGGAGGACGGCAGGACCGGCTGCCGCCATCATCACCTCTTGCCGAAACAAAAGGATTCGTCCGAATGAACCCCAACGAGCTCATGGAGAAGCTCGGCTTGAACGCCGAGGAAATGACGGAGCTGGTCACGCTCTTCGTGGATACGTGCCGCCAGGATCTGGAACAGATGTCGGCTGCACTCAGCGCCGGTGATGCACGGGGCGTCTCAGAGGCCGCCCATTCCATCAAGGGAGCTGCAGGAAACATGCGCTTTCAGGAGATCTACGAACTGGCGAGAAGCATTGAAGAAGACGCCCGGCAGCGAATCCTGGCGGGGGTCGCCCCGCGCATAGACGAAATCCGCAGCGCCATCCGGGAAATCGGAAGACAGTTCGATGTCCCCCCCGCCTGATGTCCTGCCGGACTTTGAGCGGACAGCACCGGCGATGGCATCCCCCGTTTCACAACACCTGCGTGTTGATTTTTCATTTTCCTTTTGCTATCTTACCTAGCCATTCCAAACCATGACGTGGTCATCGCGCCACCATCGGCTACGAAAGGAAAGGGTCGGCCATGGACAAGGTGCTGATCGTGGAGGACAACCCGGTCCTGCTCAAGATCCTCCAGACGGGGCTGAGGAAATACAGCGATCGTTTTGAGGCCATCACGGCCCGGGACGGTGAAGAAGCGATCAACATCCTCGCCAAAGAGACCGTTTCCCTGCTGGTGACCGACCTTCAGATGCCGAAGGTGGACGGTTTGACCCTGCTGGCTTACATGAACGATCAACACCCGGAGATTCCCTGCGTGGTGATGTCGGCCCACGGCACGCCCCAGATCAAGGAAAGAATCAGCCGCGACGTACTCCACTTCATCGAAAAACCCTTCGAAATCGAAGAGCTGGTGGAAACGATTCTCCCGGCCCTGTCCCAGGACGAACCGGCCGGAACGCTCAACGGCATATCGATCGCCAACTTTCTCCAGATGATCCACATGGAGCAAAAGACCTGCCTTTTGGAGATCGAAACTCCCGATGAACGGAAGGGGTACTTTTACTTCGAAGAAGGTGTTTTGTTCGATGCCGTCTACGAAGAATTGAACGGGGAAGAAGCGGCCCTGGCCATCATTCCCCAGGAACGGGCAAAGATCCGCTTCAAAAACCTCGCCAAGGGGAAGAAAAAGGTTTCCCGGCGCATCGAAAAGGGTTTGATGGTGCTGCTGATGGACGCGATGCGGGTCAAGGACGAGTCCGAAGCTCCCCAGCAAGGCCTCTTTCAAAGCACCGGCGCAGAGGCAGAAGCAGGCATCGACCGCTATTATGCGATCGAAGAAGAAGAGCAACGCGAAGAGGGGGGACTGTTCGAAGGAGATGGTGCGGATCTGCCCGAAGAAGGCGGCGAAGAGCTGTTCGAGGGGGATATCGAAGAGGAGTTCGACCTGCTCGACATCGACGAAAGCGACATGGTCGACGAACCGACTCCCAGCCCCAGACGCGAGATGCCCTCGCCGGGGATTTCAAAATCAGCGCCTCGTCAGCCGGTTCCGAAAAAAACGGTGCCTTCAAACATGAATGCCGTTTTTGAGGGGGTCCGCAGCATCAGCGGGTATCGCGGGGCGGCGGTTCTGGACGACTCCGGAGAAATTTTGCTGCAGGATGCCGCCGAGCCTGAACGCGACCTGGAGCTGTTTGCCGCCATGGTGATCGAGTTGATCCACAGCGCACGCAAAATCTTTAGGGACACCAAACTCGGATCCTGCCAGGAGATGATCCTCTCCGCCGACAACGGCGTCTTGCTGTGCGCTTCTGCCGGACAAACCGCTGGAGAATCCTTTCACGCGCTGGTCCTGCTCGGCCCGGAAGGCAATCGGGCCCTGGCGAAAATCGCCCTTCGCAAAATGATCCCTTCCCTGGAAGCCGCCCTGACGTAAAGCCTGTGGGGGTTCGGCCCCCGCCAAAGAAGAGACGTCACCCGTGAAGTGGATGGCTCGGGTTGTCCGGCGGGTGGGTTGACGGGGGTAGCCGGCAGCCGCACGCCTCTGCAGGCGGCTTTGGGTTATGCCGACCTGCCACCGGCTGCAGGCCAGCAGCTGTTTTCAATTGATGCAGATTCGCCGGATTTCGGCGACGTCGGTAATTCCTTGAAAGGCCTTGAGGATGCCGTCCTGCTTCAGGGTGTTCATCCCCTGCTCGATGGCGACGGAAAACAGCTTTTCGGTCTCCTCCGCATGTTTGATCAGGGCCTTGATCTCCTTTGTCCCTTCCATCAGCTCGTGAATGCCGAGACGGCCCTTGTAGCCTGTGCTGGAGCACTTTTCGCATCCGACGGGCCGGTACAGGGTAAGATCGGAATTGTATTCGATGCCGGTCTTTTCCCACTGGGCTTTTCCGAAGTCCTGGACGATCTCGTCGAACTCCTCCCGGGAGGGGCGGTAGGCTTCCTTGCAGTTCATACAGAGCCGCCGGGCCAGGCGCTGGGCCATGACCCCCAAAAAGGCGTCGGAGAAGTTCAGCGCGTTCAGCCCCATGTCCAAGAGACGGGTCACGGTCTCCGGAGCACTGTTCGTGTGCAGCGTGGAAAACACCAAATGGCCGGTCAGTGATGCTTCCACACCGATGGAGGCCGTCTCGTGGTCCCGCATCTCGCCGATCATGATGATGTCCGGATCCGCCCGCAGAAACGCCCTCATGATCCTGGCAAAATCAAGACCGATCTTCGGTTTGGCCTCGACCTGACGCAGCCCGATCTGGGTAATTTCCACCGGATCCTCTGCCGTCCAGATCTTGACACCCGGTTTGTTGATATGCCCGAGGCAGGCGTGAAGAGAAGTCGTCTTGCCCGACCCGGTCGGTCCCACCACAAGGATCAGTCCGTAGGGCTGGTTGATGACCCGCTTCAACACCCGGAGGTTCCGCTCCGACAGGCCCATTTCTTCCATCTTCATGGCGCCGGCCTTGGCCAGGATCCGGAGAACGGTGTCTTCGAACCCTCCGGCGGTGGGGAGGGTCGCCACCCGCAGTTCAAAGGGGTCCACCCCCTTCCGCTTGAACTTGATCTTGCCGTCCTGGGGCAGGCGGCGCTCTGCGATGTCGAGGCCGGCCATGATCTTGATCCGGGAGAGAATGCCCCGGGCCAGAGAGTTGGGCACCTGCAGATATTCCTGACAGACGCCGTCCATTCGAAACCGAATCGAAGTGGCTTTGGTCACCGGCGACGGTTCGACGTGGATGTCGGAGGCGCCCTGCCGGTAGGCGGCCACCAGCACCTGGTCGACCAGCCGAACCACCTGACCCGAGGCCTCGTCATACTCTTCGCCCTCGTCTTCGACCTCTTGGTCCTCTTCAAAGGAGATTTCGGGCATCATGTCAAATTCGCCGTTGAGTCGAGAGCCCGCCCCTTCGCCTCCGCCTTCTTTCTTATCGTCGAAGAAGAGTCGAATGTAGGCGTCGATATCTTCCCGGATCCCGACGGCAAAGTAGACCTTCGCTTTGAGCAGCGCCCGAAGATTATCGGTCTTGTTCAGATCCCGCGGATCGTCGAGCAGCACCTCCACGCCGCTCTTGTCCCAGGAGAGCGGGACCCAGTGCTCCTGCAGCAGAAAAGGTTTTTTGAGCTTCGAGATCAATTCCACCGGGGTGGGGGTCTTGTCGTCGTAAATCTTGAACGGACAGCCGTAATACAGCGCTAACGATTCGCCCACGTCTTCTTTGCTGATCCGAAACTGCTCGATCAGGATGGTTTCCACACTCTTGTTCATCTTCTTGGACATTTCGAGCGCTTTTTTGAGCTGGTCGGTGGTCACCATCTTCTGGTTGAGCAGAAAATCGTAGCGGGAGCCGGTCGCCAGGCTGGCTTTCAGGGCTTTGAGGCGCTCTTTGGCCGTCTTGTTCTTGGGATCGAGTCCAATGGCGGCGCTGTAACTCTGCATGGCCGGCCCGGAGTGACCGCGGTTCTCCAGCTCAAGGCCAAGTTCATTGAACAAGGTTGTCTTTTCGTTGACTTCCGCCTCCTTGTCCTGAATGATCTTCTTGAGCTGGTTAAAGCTCTCCTCGGCGGACCGGACCTTCAACGCGCAGTCGAGCATGTCCGACAGATACCGGTCCGGGTCGGTATCTCCTCTGAGGAGATTTTCGTATTCGGCGTATGCCTCGCTGTAAAGCCCCAACTCCCGGAACGCCTTGGCGCTGTCGTAAAGGTCGCTTCCGCCCGAGGCAGCCGACGCCAATGTCTCCTTGATCAGAGAGATTTCATCCGAGGTGAGGGCAGCGGCGTCCTGCTCCTCAACCTTCTCGATCTCCTTTTTCAGGATGTCGATCTTCTCCTGGATGCTTTGTCGGCTTTCGGTATCCAGATTGTCATCGTTCTCCAGGAGTTTTTCATAAACGTTCATCGACTCCATGTAGAGCCCCATGGAGTGATAGACTTCGGCTTCCTTGATTTTGGAGGCGATCTGAGCGTTCATGACAACTACCTATACCCCTTCCGTTTTTCTTGGGTCAGAATCGATTCGCCGCTGGATTCAACCGTTGGTCTCAGCGTTTGAAAAGCCGTCTAAGCCCCTTTGCTCCACCGTTGTCCTTCAGCATCGGCAACACCAGGTCGCAGTTGAGCCTGACCATCGCCGGGGAAGCGTCCGGCCCCGTCAGTACGACAAGATAGCCGGTTTCGGTTTTCCGGATGTACACCCGCAGGTGCTCGCAGATGAGCTCAGCCTCCTGAACTCCGGCCAGGGAATTGAGCATGGACAACCAGTCCACCGATTCGGGTTTTGCCGAAACGATTTTGGCGACTTTCCGGTATCGGAGTTCGCCGTTGTCACTGATCAGCACAACGCCGAGCACTTCTTTGACTTTGAACAACCCGTTGAAAATCTTGTCCATCGGTCACCGATCGCTTTAAGATCCGTTCAATAGCGGATCCAGGGCCTGGATCAGCTTTTCCCGGGGGCATTTTGGACTGATTTCCGCAACCACGGTCGGCTTCTGGTTCACCAGCACCTGCCAAGTCGATTTCCCTTTGTCGATGAACGCCAGCTTCAGGCGTCCCGCACCCAGCGACCGGGCCACGGCCTCGAATCGGGCCACCGATGGATCCCATTTTTCATCCGGATACACGTCCCTGAGGCCTGCAAGGGTTCCGAGGTCCGATTCAATCCGGCGCCGAACCCGGGTCACAGGGTCTTCTGCCGCGGGCTCCGGCTCCTCAACGCCCGGATCCGCCTGCGGTTCAAACGATTCTGGTCCGCCCTCCTCGTCGGTTTCGTCCTTCCGCCGCATCGCTTCCAGGAGCACCGCCT
>JASFPT010000124.1:0-11010 GCA_050115795.1 Desulfobacterales bacterium | reverse complement strand
TGATTCTCTGCGCGCTGAACGCCTGGTACATGATGGCCTCGGTCATCTACGAGCAGGTTTTCGGCAAAACGATCCTCCCGCTCGGAAAGCCCTGGATCGGCGACACCGAGCGTCCGCGGGCCATCGGCGAAGAGCTGGCCACAGAGCGCGCGTAGCCGGCGGTCGATCGCCCCGGGGTCTTGGAATGCGGCGGGCAAAAGGGTCTGCCGACGGTTTCCGTCCACGCCCGGTGCGAAAAGGCCCCCGGTTTGTCGAGGACAAAACGGCGGTGCGGCCGGCACCTGGTTCCCCCGGCACCTCATGGCCAGGCAGTCGGCCCTGACCGCCCCGATCCGGACACGCGAGGAACTGCCTCTCCTTGCCGTGTCCGGATTTTTCTTGGCGCCGGCGTTGGCGGCCCGGGGGCAGGAGGCAGGGGGCCGGTGGCGGGAAATGGCAAATAAAAGCCGCAAGACAGCCCCTTGCCACCCCCCACTTGCCGCCTGCCACTCGCCATTGGCCGCCGCCAGTCGACGCTTTTGCCTCACACCCACCAGAGCATCCGGGCCAGCTGCGCCGGCCCCAGAATCACCCGCCCGGAAACCCGCAGCACCGGATCGCGCTCCTCGACCAGCAGGCGACGGATCTCGGTGGTGGCCACCCGGAGCCGCTGATATACGGCCAAGTCGATCCCTTCCCGCCGCAGGTGTCCCGGTCGCCCGAGCCCGGGGGGCGCCGGCAGCGGCTGCCCGCGAACCAGCATGCCGGCATCCTCGACGGCACCCTGCCGAAACACGATCAGATTTCGAAACGACCGGTCCCCGTTCGGCCCCGTCCATGCCAGGGATGAATCGCCGAGAATGACAAACCACCGGGACCGGCGAATCATCCGGCCGCAGTGGCACAGGATCCCCTCGAAACGGCCGGCGACACGTTCCGGCGTCCACTCCGGCTCTTCGAGGGACGATTCGACCGTCTCTTCTTCAGTCCCCGCCTCGGGACGGGCGTCTTCGGCCGCTGCCATCTTCTGCTTCCAGACCATCCTGGCGATCTTCATCATCGACTGCGGCACCGAATCCCGGGAAAGGGCCTGTCGATGCCGCCGGAAAAACGTTTCGACCCCTTCGCGGAGAAGAAAATCGTCCGGTAGGCGCCCCGGTTCGACGCAGAGGGCCGCTGCGGCCTCGGCGCCACCGACCGGCCGCCGGGCCGACCAGCGGCTGCAGATTCGGGAAAGCGCACAGAGTCCTTCCGCGACTCTTTCGCCGGGAAGGGGGCCGATCCGGAACGCGTCATCCGGTTCGACGGCCGTGCGGGTGAAATCAGCAGACACAAAGACCAGGGTCTTTCCTTCGGTCCGCAGCGCTCGGTTGTAAGGGGGGGAAAGACGCCTGATTTCATCGGCCTCCTGAAGGGCGGCGGCCAAAGCCGTTGCGGTTTCGGAAACCTCCAGGTCCCTGGCCTGGGTCAGCATCTCTAGAATGTGTTCGGCATGCCGGGCCCTCGGCCGGAAGTAGCTGGCGACCCGCTTGCGCAGAGATGCGGCTTTGCCGATATACAGCAGTCCCCCGTTTTTCCGGCGCATCCGGTAGACCCCGGACCGGTCGGGGAGCGCATCGATTTTTCCCCGCTCCATGGGAAAGGAGCGGGATGCCGTCGGAATCTCTGTCTTTTCCAGCCACGCGGCCAAATCCGGCCAGTTGACGATGCCGGTCCGGTCGGCCAGCAGCCGCTGCAGGTGAAACCAGATCCGGGCGGTGGCCGCCACATGCGCCGCGCACCGTCGCTGCTCGATCATCGCGTGGTTGAAATAGCCCGCCACGGCGCGAAGCCCCTTGCGGGGAAGCTCGGGCAGCAGGCGCCGAACCACTTCGTGGGTACAGAGGATATCCAGCGGAAACGGTTCTGCGGTCGCCTTCTGATCGTGGAGCCGGCAAAGAAAGGGACGCTCGAAGCGCGCAAAGTGGATCACCGTGGGTATGGGCCGCACCGGATCGGTCTGCAGCAGCCGCTGCCAGGCCCGGCCGGGGGCCACTCCGCCTTCCAGGGTATTTTCGTCGATGCCGGTGACCCGTTGCACCCGTCGGGGAATCGCTTCCCCCGCCGGCAGCCGAAAACGGAAGGTGGTGACCTGGTCCGGGCTGCACGCCCGCGCTTCCGATGCCCGGATCCACGTCCAGCCGATCTCCAGAAGCCGTCCGCCGGCCGTTGCCGGTCCGGTGGCCTGGCAGTCGAGGATCAGCACCGGAAGATCGGAAAGCAGGGTCATGGGTCGAATGTTGAACTCAGAGAATCGGGATAAAGGAAGATCGTAAAAGATGAACATCGAACGTCCAATGAAAAGCGCTCACGGGCCCTTTGATTGGACGTTGGAAGTTGGACGTTCGATCCGCCGAAGGCGGACAGGTGCTTGCTCGCCCCTGGCGAGTTCCATGTTCATCTTTTTACGGCTCAACCCAGTTTGCTGTAAACCGTCTTGAGCTGTTCCACCTTCTCGGCAAAATGGGCGATCGCCGCCTCCACCGGTGCCGGGGTTTCCATGTCCACGCCGGCGGTCCGCAGCTCATCCAGGGGGAACATGCTGCCCCCGAGCTTCAAGAACGACAGATACCGGTCCCGGGCCGGCTTTCCTTCTTCGAGGACCTGCCGGGCCAGGGCAATGGCCGCCGAGATGCCGGTGGCGTATTTGTAGACGTAAAACGCATGGTAGAAGTGGGGAATCCGGAGGCACTCCAGGACGAGGGCATCGTCGATGGCCATGGTGTCCCCGAAGTAGGCCTCCAGCAGCTGCCGGTACACCCCGGTCACGGTCTCCAGGGTCAGGGGCTCGTGGTTTTCGGCCATCTGATGGGTGGTTTTTTCGAACTCGGCAAACATGGTCTGACGAAACAGCGTGGCCCGGATGTTGTCGATCTCCCGGTTGATGATGTAGGCCTGCATGGCCGGATCGTCGCGGTACTGCTCGAGCAGGTACTCTCCCAGAAGAACTTCGTTGAAGGTGGATGCCACTTCGGCCACGAAGATGGTGTACTGGTGATCCACGTAGGGCTGGTGCCGGCGCGAATACTCCGAGTGCATGGAGTGGCCCGCCTCGTGGACCAGGGTGTAGAGGCTGTTGATGTTGGCATCCTCGTAATTGAGCAGAATGTACGGCGGCGAATCGTAGCACCCCGAAGAGTAGGCACCGCTTCGTTTTCCCCGGTTCTCGTAGCGGTCCACCCAGCCGCCCCGCAGACCTTGCGACAACGTTCTGGCGTATTCCTTCCCCAGGGGGGCCAGGGCCTTTGCGGCCGTGGCGACCGCCTCCTCGTAGGGCATCGAAAACGGAATGTCTTTCACGATCGGCACATAGGTGTCGTAGAAGTGCAGCGTCTCGACGCCAAGGGCTTCCTTGCGAAACCGCAAGTAGGAAAACAGCGGGTCTGCGTGGCTTCGGACCGTATCGATCAGGTTGTCGTAGACCGCCTCCGGCACCTTGTCGTAAAACAGCGCCCCCTGGCGGCAGCTTTGGAAATTCCGCACGCGGCTGTAAAACACGTCTTTTTTCACCGACTGGGAAAAGATCGCGGCCAGGGTATGCTTGTGGTCCTGGTATTCCCTGTAATACCGGAAAAACGCCTTTTCCCGGACCTGTCGATCGGGGCTGTTCAAAAAGCTGATGAAGTTCCCGTGGCTCAGTTCGATCTCGTTTCCCTCGGCGTCTGCCACCGAGCCGAAACGCATGTCCACGTTGTCGAGCTGTCCGAATGCGGTGGAGGCGGTCTGGGCCATCTCCTGGGACATGGCCAGGATCTGTTCGATCTTCTCTTCATGGGTGTGGGGCTTGGCCCGGAGAATCTTCTCCAGGAAGAAACGGTACGGCGCCAGCTCTTCGGCGGCCAAGAACCCCTCCATGACGCCCTCGGGGACCCGGTGGATTTCCGGGGTCATGAAACTCGACCGCTCGGCGGCGCGGGTGCTGAGCCCCACGATCCGCTGGAGCATGGCAAGGTAGCGGTCTTCGGCCTTGTCCTCGTCGCTTTTCAGATGAGCGTAGGTATAGAGCCGTTCGATCTTTCGGGAGACAGCCAGATCGAATTCGATGGCCTCCTTCAGGTCCCCCGCAGATTCCCCGATCCTGCCGCGAAACCGATCGTAGCCCTCCAGATCGGCCTCTGCCTCGACAAACAGCGCCTCCCATTTTTCATCGGCGTCGAAAAGGGGCGTCAGGTCCCACTGGTGTTGGGCGGCAACTTCTCTTCTTTCCGGTATTTTCCGAGGCGCCATCATTCCTCCTTTGAATCTTCGAGCAGAATTAAAACGGTCGTCCAGGCCGGGTACGCCGACAGACGGGAAACGGTGGACTACGAGAAAATAAGCAGAACCGGCGAGATGGCAACACATCGGAAGGGCCCTGTGCCGGGTGCCGCAACACGGGCGGCGATGAAAATTTTCGCCGACGGCGCCACATCGATGAATCGGATGGTATCCGGTGCCGGTTGCCGTGACGTTGGGTTTGTTGACACCGATCGATCGGCTGTGGTTGTATCTGCTGAATCTTCTTGTTGACCGCATCGGCATCGGCTGGCGGCGGACCACACCGTTTCCGGGTGGAAACCGGCATCCAGCCGGGGCAACAGCCGTTCGGAACCGATGCAACTCCGGCAACCCCGTCTTGGCAACCGAGGGTGCAACCGGGAGGATCCCCCGACAAGGCCGATGAATATCTTAATGGACGGCATCGAACGACTCGGCTTCGATCCGGACCTTCTGGATCGGATCGATCCCGCCGAAACGGCCGGGCGACGAATCGCTCGGGTGGCGGCGGTTCACCGGGAACGCTACGTCCTGGTCGACGGCAAGACAGAGGCATTCGCCGAACTGGAGGGAAAATTGCGCTACGGCGCCGATTCTCCGGTCGACCTGCCGGCGGTGGGCGACTGGGTGGTTGCCGCCTTTTATGACGACGATTCCCATGCGATCATCCACCGGGTCCTTCCGAGAAAATCACTGCTGAAGCGCAAAACGCCGGGCAAAAAGATCGACTTTCAGATCATCGCCGCCAATATCGATACCGCCTTCATCGTCCAGTCTCTGGACGCAAACTTCAATCTGCCGCGCCTGGAGCGCTACCTGGTGATGGTCCACGAGGCGGGCATTGTGCCCGTCGTGCTGCTGAGCAAGAGCGATCTGTTGCCCGCCTCGGAAATCGAAGACCGCGTCGTCCGGGTAATGACACGCATTCCCCGGCTTCGGGTGCAGCCTTTCAGCAATCGGACCGAATTTGGAATGGCCGAAATCCAGGGCCTGCTCGTTCCGAAAAAGACCTACTGCCTGCTGGGATCTTCAGGGGTCGGCAAGACGACCCTGATCCATCGTCTCGTGGGAGAAGAGCGGTTCATGACAAGGCCCGTCCGGGAAAAGGACGGCAAGGGGAGGCACGCCACCTCGGTCCGGCAGCTGATCCGGATCACCGGCGGCGCCATGATCGTGGATACCCCGGGCATGCGCGAACTCGGCAATCTGGAGGTGGAAACGGGAATTGCCGAAACCTTCGATGAACTGCCGGCACTGGCGGCAAACTGCCGATTCGCCGACTGCACCCACGAGCACGAAGCCGGCTGTGCCGTGCTGCAGGCCCTGCAAGACGGGCGGCTGGCCGAAGAACGGTACCGAAACTTCATCAAGCTGAGCCGGGAATCGCGCTTCAACCGGATGTCCTACCTGGAAAAAAGACGGCGGGACAAGCGGTTCGGGAAAATGGTCAAGCGGGTGATGAAAGACAAAACAAACCGCCGATAGGGCGCTTGTCAACCTTCCGTTGCGCTGTCGCACGCCGGCTTTGTGCACCATCGACAGCTTCGCTTCACAGCCGGGGATAGCGGGCTTTCCCAAAAGCGGCATCGCCGCGGGGAAAGGCCGTTCGGACCGGCGGTGGTGATGCCGTCGCTACGGGGGCCTTGCGCGCGCCGGGACTTGTTTTTAGGTTTCACCGGGGGCGGTTGCGTGCCCCGATGCGGTGAAGCAGCCGTTGCCAGGCCAATGTTTCGACGGATTTTGGGGGAAACGCCCCGCGTTGAGGAAGGACCATGCCCTACAGACGCGTCGTCATCAGGCAATACGGCCCCCCGGAGGTGCTGGAGGTCGTGGAAGAGCCGGATCTTCCGGAACCGGGCGCCGGCCAGGTCCGGGTGAAAGTGCTGGCCGCCAGCGCTTCTTACACCGACACCATGATCCGGAAGGGCGCCTACCCGGAAGTGCGGGAAAAGCCCCCCTTTGCCCTGGGCTACGACATGGTGGGCGTGGTCGACAAGCTGGGCCGGGGCGCCGGCCGCTTCCAGGTCGGCGACCGGGTGTGCGACCTGACCGTGATCGGCGCATACAGCGAATACCTGTGCGTAGACGAGGACCGCCTCGTTTCGGTCCCCGACGCGGTCGACCCGGGCGAAGCGGTGAGCCTGGTCCTTTCCTACATGACCGCCTACCAGATGATCCACCGCACCGCGAAGGTGCAGCCGGGCCGGACGATTTTCGTCCAGGGCGCAAGCGGGGCGGTCGGAAGCGCCCTTCTGGCCCTGGCGCAGCTCGACGGCATCCGCGTCTACGGAACGGCGTCTGCCGCCAGCCACGGCCGGCTTTCCCGTTTTGGCGCCACGCTCATCGATTATCGCCGGGAAGACTTCGTCGAACGTCTGCGGGCAAAAGTCCCCGGGGGCGTCGACGCCGCCTTCGACGCCCTGGGCCTGAAAAGCTTCAAACGGTCGCTGAAGACGGTCAGGCGCGGCGGAACGCTGGTCGCCTATGGTTTCACACACTCCGTCGACCGGGGAAAAGCCGCCGTGGTCTTCGATTTTCTGGGGTTCAAACTCATGGCCCTGATGCCGGGAGCCCGCAGAAAGACGTTTTACTCGATCACCGCCGTGAGAGACCGCCACCCGGACTGGTTTGCCCAGGACCTCACCGCGCTTTTCGGCCTGCTCGCCGAAAAAAGGATCAAACCCGTCATCTGGAAACGGCTTCCGCTTTCGGCAGCAAGAGAGGCCCATGAACTCATCGAACGATCCGAGCCGAAAGGCAAAATCATCCTGCTGCCGTCCGGGGCCGGGCCCACCGAGGCAGGACCGACCCCATGAAGAAGCGCGGCAGACGATATGCCTCCGGAATACCGACACCCCCGGACAGCGGCCCTGCCATGGCTTGACGGCCGGGGGAAGAATGGTCGTCGAAGCCGCAGCGAAGGCAAGGCTTGAAAAAGCGATCGGTTGTTGATGGATCGAAAATTCCGTGAAAGGACCTTTTTCCGATGCCGCACGAACCCTTCCAAGACCGCGTCCGCCGACGAAATGACGCCAGAATCCAGAAGGGAGAAGATGTTCTTTACTGGATGCAGCAGTCCCAGCGGGCCGAGGACAACCACGCCCTGGAATATGCGGTGGCCCTGGCCAACGAACACAAAAAGCCGGTTCGGGTCGTCTTCGGTCTGACCGCGGACTATCCGGAGGCGAATCTGCGCCACTACCGGTTCATGCTGGAGGGGCTTGCAGACGCCCGGGCGGCGCTGGAAAAACGCGGCATCCCGATGTCGATCCACCTCGGGCACCCCCCGGAGGTCGCCCTGAAAGCGGCCCAAAAGGCGCTCGCCCTGGTCTGCGACCGGGGCTACCTTCGCCACCAGCGGGAATGGCGGCGGCAGGCGGCCGAGCATTCCCCCTGCCCGGTCTTCGAGGTGGAGTCCGACGTGGTCGTGCCGGTGCAGACGGTCTCGGACAAGGCCGAATACGCCGCCCGCACGATCCGGCCCAAAATCCACCGGCATCTGGAACGATACCTGAAACCCGCACCGGTTCAAAAGCTGGGAACCGACAGCAGCGGTCGAGCAGCAGGCGGCATCGATTTATCCGACATCGACCGGGTCCTTTCGAAATTGAAGCTCGACAGGAGCGTTGCGCCCGTCTCCGGATTTTTCAAAGGCGGCGGCAGCCAAGCCAAGCGGCGGTTTTCCGGATTCGTCAAAAACCGCCTCGACCGGTACGCCAAAAACAGCAACCAGCCGCAAACCGACGACATCTCGGCCATGAGCCCCTACCTTCACTTCGGGCAAATCTCGCCCCTCTTCCTGGCCCTGGAGGCGAAAAGGCGAAAGGGGGCGGACCGAGAGGCCCTGGAGTCTTTCCTGGAAGAGCTCATCGTCCGCCGGGAGCTTGCCGTCAACTTCGCCTTCTTCAACGACCGCTACGACCGCTACGACGGCCTGCCAACCTGGGCGAAAAAGACCCTGGCCGAGCACCGGGGAGACAAACGGAAGCACCGCTACGACCGAAAGACCCTGGAAGCGGCAAAAACCCACGACCCGTATTGGAACGCCGCCATGAACGAGATGAAAGCCACCGGGTTCATGCACAACTACATGCGGATGTACTGGGGGAAAAAAATCCTCCAGTGGAGTCCGTCCCCGGAGCAGGGATTTGAAACGACCCTGGCCATCAACAACCGGTTCTTTCTGGACGGCCGGGACCCGAACTCCTACACCGGCGTGGCCTGGATCTACGGCCTGCACGACCGGGCGTGGGCGGAACGGGAAATCTTCGGCAAGGTCCGCTACATGGCCGCATCGGGGCTGGAACGCAAATGCGACATCCAGGCGTATGTGGAGAAGGTGGAAGACCGGCTCCGGGAGGCGGAAAAGGCGGCCGAAAGGAGTCCTCAATGACGAAAGACGAACGGCTCGATCGGCAGCTCGCCTTCGTGCTGGAAATCGACCGCCTCAAGCAGGTGCGCCGCCAGACGCTGCTCACCGACCGGTCGCGCCAGGAAAACGCTGCCGAACATTCCTGGCACATGGCCGTGATGGCCATCCTGCTGGCGGAAAACGCCCGGCAAGAAGACCTGGACCTGCTTCGCGTCCTTCAAATGCTGGTGATCCATGACATCGTGGAGATCGACGCCGGAGACACCTTCTGCTACGACGACGAGGGCCGACGGGACCAGCGGCAAAGAGAAGAGGCCGCTGCAGACCGTATCTTCGGGCTCCTGCCCGAGGATCAGGGGGCCCACATCCGCGCCCTCTGGGAGGAGTTCGAGGCGCGGGAAACCCCGGAGGCCCGCTTTGCCGCCGCCCTGGACCGCCTCCAGCCGCTGCTGCACAATTTCACCACCGCCGGGCTTCAATGGCGGATTCACGGGGTCACCCGGGAAAAAGTGATCGAACGAAACGGCGTCATGAAAGACGGCGCCCCGGACCTGTGGCGCCGGGCCAGGGCCCTGATCGACGAGGCGGTCGAAAAAAAACACCTCTCGCGGTGAGCCCCAGACGAATGAAGCCGGTTTCCGAAAACGCGTGTTTCGTCACCCTGATCCAGATCGCAGAAGAAGATCCGGAAGTGCGCGGCAAGCTGCTGGAGATTCTCTCGCACCCGTCGGTCCACCGACGGGCCGTTCTCCATTTTTATATCGCAGAGATGAACCGGAAGGGGGCACCGGAGGATTTCGTATCCGCGGTGGCCTGCCTTCTGCAAGACGCGGTGGCTGACCGCGCCCGGTCGCTTCTGCGGAACAAAGAATACGGGACCGGGGACCAAAGGGTCAGGAGTCGCCCACCCAGGCGGTAAGGCGGGTGTCCGCATCCGATTGCCGGGCCATCCTGTCGGCCGTCCGCAGGGCCCGTTGCCGGTAGCGCTCGTCTTCCGCCACCGCCCGAATCCGCTCGGCGATTTTCGCAACCCTGAGCCGGCGCCGGTCCAGCGGTGCCGGCCCCAATTCCATGTCCTGGACGCGCCGGGCCCAGTAGAACTGGTCGAGAATGTGGGGCACCAGGATCTGGGGCACGCCGGCCCGGGCTGCTGTGGTGGTGGTGCCCGCCCCCCCGTGGTGGATGACCATCGCCGCTTTTTGAAACAGCCGTCCATGGTCCACGGGACCGACGAGATAACAATCTTCCCCGACCCGCTCTTCCTGCCCCCAGAAGATCACCAGCCGCATACGGGCCTGCCGCGCCGCGGCCCTGACACCGGAAAGGATCTTGGTCCGGTTCGAATAGGGCATGCTCCCGAACCCGAAGTAGACCGGCGCCGGCCCCGCGGCCAGAAACCGATCCAGGGAACGACTCGGCTTTCCGTCGCCGGCAAGCCGCGGGTAGCCGATTCTCACCACGGGTCTGTCCAGGTCGGGCGGAAGCGGGGCCAGGATCGATTCGGCCGCCAGAAGCGGCCGATCTCCCAGCAGGTGATCGATCGTGGTGCCGGAAATGGCCCCAAGGCCCAGCTTTCCCCGGTACCGGTCCAAAAGCGGTCTGAAAAGAACGCGGTCGGCAAGGGCGTCTGCCCCCCACGTCAGCCGGTTGACCAGCGCCGGCATCCGGTGGTTGCGGGAAAAAAGCGACGGATGGGCCGCCGACCGGAAGACCTGGGGGCAAAAGACGACATACCGGTACGGCAGGGCAAGGGCCTGGGCCACCGACGGCAGGGCGAAGGTCAGCGAACACCCCAGCACCAGATCCGCCCCCCGGACGATCGCCGGAAGCTGTGCAAACTGACGCCTGGCCTGCGTTCGGAGGAATCGAAAAAACGACGGGGCCGCCAGCGGGCTGTGGACATCCGGATGCCGGTCGGCAAAGTCCATGAACGGATCCCCGAGAGGGGCGAAGGGCAACCCCCGGGCCAGGACCCACGGCCGGTTTTCGGGGGGCGCGGCCAGCAGTACGCGGTGGCCTCCGGATCGGAGCGCCAGGCACAGGGCGATGATCGGCTGGACGTCCCCCCGGGATCCGTATGTGGCGACGCAGATTTTCATCGCTTTTCCGGCGGCAAAGCCGCCCTTTATAAATGCGCGCAGCGCATTTATAGCGTGACGAATATCGACTTTCTCGGTTGACGATCCACAGCCCGGCTTCGGTGGCCGCGTCCGGCGGTGTCTTCGAAAAGGGATTCGCCGTCTGTTCCGGTATAGAGCCGGGTGATCTTCATAAAGCCTCCGATATTCGATGGTCGGTTCGCCGGTCTCCGACCCGCGGCGGGCCCGGCGCGGGACGATGGAAGCGGCACCTTCGGATGAATT
>JASFPT010000123.1:0-11020 GCA_050115795.1 Desulfobacterales bacterium | reverse complement strand
GCTGGGAGCCATGGAAACCGGCTACCAGCGCAGCAAGATCCAGGAAGAGTCGATGTACTACGAACTGCTCAAGCACACCGGGCAGCTTCCGATCATCGGCGTCAACACCTTCCGGGACCCGGATGCGGACGACGAGGATTTTTTAGAGGAGCCGTTTTCCCTGGAACTTTCCCGGGCCACCGAAGAAGAAAAGCAGTCCCAGCTCGAGCGGCTCAGGGATTTTGAACGGCGAAACAAGGACGAATCGCCCAAGGCCCTGGAGCGGCTTCAACACGTGGTGCTCTCGGGCGGAAACATCTTTGCCGAGCTGATGAACACCGTGCGCACCTGCAGCCTGGGGCAGATCACCAAGGCGCTCTACGAAGTCGGGGGACAGTATCGGAGGAATATGTAACGGCAGCCGGGTGGCTGCTGGAAGGCGGCCTGTGGTTGGCGGCTTGTCGTTTGTGGCCGGTGGAAAAGCCGGAAACCGCACGTGCAGAACCCGCAGAAACGACAAGCCACAGACCACAAACCACAAACGGAGTCAACGCATCAAGGAGCAGACATGAATCGAGAACCAGTCATCGTAAGCGCCGTCCGAACGCCCCTGGGCGCCTTCAACGGAGGCCTGTCCGGAATCGGGGCCACCGACCTGGGCGCTATCGTGATCGAAGCGGCGCTGGACCGGGCCGGGGTGGAAAAGCAGGCGGTCAACGAGGTGATCATGGGCCAGGTGCTGCCCTGCGGCTACGGCCAGAACCCGGCCAAGCAGGCCGCTGTCAAGGCGGGGATGCCCTGGGAGACGGAGTGCATCACCGTCAACAAGGTCTGCGGATCGGCCCTGAAATCGGTGATGCTCGCCGCCCAGGCGATCCAGTGCGCCGATGCCGACGTGGTGGTGGCCGGCGGCATGGAGAACATGTCCAGGGCGCCCTACTTCCTGGAAAAGGCCCGGTTCGGGTATCGGATGGGGCCGGGAACGATTCAAGACCACATGGTCTACGACGGCCTCTGGGACCACGTGAACGATTTTCACATGGGCATCTCAAACGACCTGTGCTCTGAAAAGTACGGCGTCAGCCGCGAAGACCAGGACCGGTATGCCGCCGAGTCCTACCGGCGGGCGCTGGCCGCGATCGAGGCCGGCCGTTTTGCCGACGAAATCGTGCCCGTGGACGTTCCCCGGCCAAAGGGCGATCCCGTCCGGTTTGCCGAAGACGAGTGCCCGAGGGAGACCTCCTACGAGGCGCTGGCCAAGATGAAACCGGCCTTTCAAAAAAACGGCGTCGGCACCGCCGGAAACGCCTCGATCATCAGCGACGGGGCGGCAGCCGTGGTCGTCATGACCCGGGAAAAGGCTGAGAAACTCGGGTGCAGGGTGCTTGCCACGGTGGGGGCTCAGGCCTCCTACGGGATCGACATGAAGTACGTGCTGGTGGCCCCGATCTGGGCGATTCCCAAGTGCCTCGAAAAAGAGGGCATCGCCAAAACCGACGTGGATCTGTGGGAAATCAACGAAGCCTTCAGCGGCTCCACGGTGGCGGTCCTGCGCAAGCTGGGCCTCGACCCGTCGCGGGTCAACGTCAACGGCGGCAGCGTGGCCCTGGGCCACCCGATCGGCGCCAGCGGATGCCGGGTGCTGGTCACCCTTTTGCACGAAATGATCCGGCGCGACGTGAAAACCGGCATGGCCTCCCTGTGCCTCGGCGGCGGAGAGGCGGTGGCACTGGTGGTGAAGCGGTAGGGCCGGGCAGGAGCAGAAAGGACCCCAAGGACCGAAACGACCCAAACGACGGTAGAAAGGATGTTCTCCTTTCGGTCCCTGAGGTCCTTTCAGTCCTTTGAACAGCCGCATCAATTCGGGAAACCCTGCAATCGAGACCTTCACCAAGGAGAGAGACAAAATGACCGACCAGATCCAGACATTCGGTGTCATCGGTGCCGGGCAGATGGGAAACGGCATCGCCCAGGTGGCCGCGGCAAGCGGCCTGAACGTGATCATGAACGACATCTCCGAGGAATTCTGCAAGAAGGGCCTTGCCAACATCGAAAAACTGCTGGGCCGCAGCGTGGAAAAGGGGAAACTCGAGGCGGCCGAAAAAGACGCGATCCTGGGCCGGATCCGGACCGGCACCGACATCAGGGACATGGGCGATGCGGATTTCGTGGTGGAAGCGGCCACGGAAAGAGAAGATCTCAAATTCAAGATCTTCCGGGATCTGGACGAAATATGCAAGGCCGGGGTGATTCTGGCCACCAACACCTCCTCGATTCCGATCGGCCGGATCGCCGCCCAGACCGGGCGGCCGGACCAGGTCATCGGCATGCACTTCATGAACCCGGTGCCGGTGATGAAGCTGGTGGAGGTCATCCGGGGCCTGGCCACCTCGGATGAAACCTTCCAGACCACCTGGGACCTGGCCAAGGCCTTCGGCAAAACCCCGGCCCAGGCCAACGACTACCCGGGGTTCATCGCCAACCGGATATTGCTGCCGATGATCAACGAGGCCGTCTACTGCCTCTACCACGGCGTCGGAAGCCGGGAGGACATCGACACGGTGATGAAACTGGGCATGAACCATCCCATGGGGCCCCTGGCGCTGGCAGATCTGATCGGCCTGGACACCTGCCTGGCGATCATGGAAACCCTTTACGAGGGCTTCAAGGACTCCAAGTACCGGCCGTGCCCGCTGCTGCGAAAGTACGTGGAGGCCGGGTGGTTGGGCAGGAAATCGGGAAGAGGGTTCTATGAGTACGGCTGATGGGTCGATTGGTTAAAAGGTCGAATGGTCAAATGGAGAAAACCGGCTCGATTCCGTGCCGGTAAACAATCGATAGCGGTTTCAATTCTCTTTTGAGTCGGTGGTTTGCCCAATCACCGAATCAACCATTTACCCAATCAACCGTTATCAAAAAAACGGAGGAACTGTGGCCACACGAGCCGCCAAAAAAGAGACCATCGGGGTCCGGATCAAAAAGGCCCGGGGGGCGCAGAAAATGGATCTGGACGCCCTGGCCAACGAGACCGGGTTTTCGGTCGAGTACCTGAAACGGATCGAGTCGGGCAAGGAGACGCCCCCTGTCGGCACCCTGCTCCAGGTGTCCCGGGCGTTGAAGCTGGATTCCGGCGCCCTGCTCAAAGAGCAGGAAAGCCATCTTCGCCAGCGCATCCGGGCCTACACCAAGCGGACGGAAAACTACGGCTACACCACGCTGACGCCCGGGGCCGAAAACAAGCACCTCAAAGCCTTCCGGGTCACCGTCGACCCCATGCAGGAGCACAAGGGGGTGGGCTACCAGCACGAGGGGGAGGAATTCGTCTACGTGCTGAAAGGCACCGTGGAGGTGGTGGTCGGCGATCACGTCAACCGGTTGGGGCCCTCCGACTCGCTTCACTTCAACTCCGGCATCCGGCACCAGCTGCGCAACGTGGCCGAAGAAGAAGCCGAGCTGATTGTGGTCATCTACGGGCCGTGAGGGGCCTGGTTTATTGGTTGCTTGGTTAAACAGGAAAGCCGTACATCGGCGCTCTTGGGATTTTTTCCGATTTGACCATTCGACCATTTAACCAATCAACCTCTCTAAAGGAGAGCATATGAGTTACCCGCTCAACGACGAACAGCTCATGATCCAGGCCATGGTCCGGGAGTTCGCCCGCAAGGTGGTGGCGGCCACCGCCGCCGAACGCGACCGGACCAAGGAATTTCCGGCGGACAACCTCAAGCAGATGGGCGAACTGGGCCTTCTGGGGATGTTCATCCCGCCCGAGTACGGCGGGGAGGGGGCCGACACCGTCAGCTACGTGCTGGCCCTGTCGGAAATCGCCTATGCCTGCGCCTCGACCGCCGTGGTGATGTCGGTCCACAACTCCATCGTCTGCGAGAGCATCAACCGCTGGGGAGGCGAGGAGCAGAAGAAAAAATATCTTCGCAAACTCGCCAGCGGCAAGATCATCGGCGCCTTCGGCCTGACCGAACCCAACGCCGGCTCCGATCCGTCGTCCCAGGTCACCACCGCCGAAAAAGACGGCGACCACTATGTGATCAACGGCACCAAGCGTTTTACCACCACGGGGAAAAACTGCGGCCTAGCCATCGTCACGGCCAAGACCGACGAGGAAAAAAAGCACCGCGGCATCAGTGCGTTCATCGTGGAAAAAGGGACCGAGGGGTTCATCGTCGGCCACGAGGAGGACAAGTTGGGACTCCGGGCCTCGGACACCACGGACCTGATTTTCGAAAACTGCCGGGTGCCCGCCGGAAACCTTCTCGGACAGGAGGGGGACGGGTTCAAGATCGCCATGACGGCGCTCGATTCGGGCCGCATCGGGATTGCCGCCCAGTCGGTGGGCGTGGCCCAGGCCGCCTTCGATGCAGCGGTCAAATACGCCAAAGAGCGGGAGCAGTTCGGCCAGAAAATCTCCAAATTCCAAGGTCTTCGCTGGATCATTGCCGACATGGCCACCGAAATCGAGGCCGCCCGGCAGTTGACCCTGTCGGCCGCCTTCATGAAAGACCACGGGAAGAATTTCACCGCCCAGGCCTCCATGGCCAAGCTGTTTGCCTCCGAGATGGTCAACCGCATCACCGGAAAAGCCCTCCAGATGCACGGCGGCTACGGTTTTACGAAGGACTATCCGGTGGAGCGCTTCTACCGGGACGCCCGGGTCTTTACGATCTACGAGGGCACCTCTGAAATCCAGCGGATCGTGATCTCCAACCACATCCTCAAAGACAAAAGGAAGCCGTAGAATGCTGGCGCATTCTGCGGCTTAGTTTTGGGATGGAAAAACATTTTGCACAGACGCCCGTTTGGTTGACAGTCCAGTGGTTTGTACCTTATACGATGGTAGGTCACCCGCGATCTAAAGATTTTTGAATCCAATCTGACATCCAAATCGCGCAGCGATTCAAAAAGAAAGGGAGTGAAACGACCGTGGTCCGCACCGAAATTCAGCTGTTCATGAAAAACCAGCCCGGCGAACTGGGCAAGCTGGCCCACCTGTTCGGAGAAACCGGCGTCAACATCGACGCCCTGACCATCCAGGACGCGTCGGCCTACGTCAAGGAGCTGTTCAAGGCCAGGGGCCGGTCCCTGAAGCGGATCGCCTCGGCGGCCAGCTACAACTCCATGCGCAAAGACTCCTCGGAATACGCCCTGATCCGGATCCTGGTCGAAGACGGCAAGATCAACAAGGCGATCGACCTGCTCTCCAAACAGGACTACGTTTTCGACATTGCGCCGGTGATCGCCCTGAAGCTGGAAAACAAGCCCGGCGAGCTGGCCAAGATCACCACCCAATTCGGCGAAGAGGGCATCAACATCAACTACATCTACGGCTCGGTGGCCGGCCCGGACGCCGAATGCCTTTTCGTCTTTTGCCCGGAAGACATCGACCTGGCCGCCAAGATCTTCCCCGAATAGAAAACGCCCCCGCCGGGGGGACGGTGCATTCTTCAAACTGCAGGAAGGGTCCGGCCAATTTGACATCGGTCGGTTCCTGCAACACCTTAGCGAAACGGAATCCGCCGCCCCTTCCGACGCTTTGTCCAGATGACGCGTGCCTCGGTCCCGGGGCACGCGGCCGCCGGCCGGCTCCTCCCGCGCAGACCGGTGAGCCGGCCCTGCTCCGCACATTCAAAAACCCTGGATCACAATGAAAGCAAAATCCCTTTGCCTTTTTTTCGTGGGGTGGTTTGTCGCCCTCGGCTGCAGCCAGCAACCGCAACAGCCCGCCCAGGCCCCGCCGCCGCCGGAGGTAGCGGTCGTGGTCCTCGAAGCCCGGGAAGTGCCGATCCACCTCGAATTCGTGGGGCAGGTGTACGGCCAGAAAGACATTGCGATCCGGGCACGGGTGGAAGGGTTTCTGGAAGGCATGCACTTCGAAGAAGGGTCGGTGGTCGAAAAAGGCCAGCTGCTCTACACCCTGGAGAGCCAGCCCTTCGAGGCCGATGTCGCAGCCAAGATGAGCGGCGTGGCCGAAGCCAAGATCCGCCTGGCCAAGGCGGCCAGCGACCTGGCCCGGATCAGACCCCTGGCCCAGCGCAGGGCGGTGAGCCAGAGCGACCTGGATGCAGCCGTCGCCCAGCACGATGCGGCAGCGGCATCGGTGGAGGCGGCCGAGGCCAATCTGCGGGCTTCCCAGATCCAGCTCAGCTACACGAAGGTCCGCTCTCCCATCCACGGCATCATCGGCATGTCCAGCGCCAAGGTGGGCGATTTCGTGGGCCGAAGCCCCAATCCGGTCATTCTCAACACGGTCTCGGACATCGAAACGGTGCGGGTCCAGTTTTTCCTCACCGAAAACCAATACCTCCGGTTGGCCCGGCAGATGATCGAAAAGGGGGGCATCGAAGCCGCCGAGCGGCCCGCGGAGCCCTCCTTTGAACTGATCCTGGCAGACGGTAGCCGCTATTCCCACCGGGGCCGCTTCGATTTCATCGACCGGCAGGTCGACCCGACCACCGGCGCGATCCAGGTCCAGGCCTCGTTTCCGAACCCGGACCGGCTGATCCGTCCCGGTCAGTTCGCAAAGGTACGGGTGCTGGCCGAGACCGTCAAAGACGGCATCCTGGTTCCCCAGCGCAGTGTGGTGGAGCTCCAGGGCCTGTACCAGGTCTATGTGGTCAACGACCAGAACCGGGTCGAAGAGCGGCAGGTCACCGTCGGTCCCACCATCGGCAGCCGCTGGCTGGTGATCGAGGGGCTCAAGCCCGGGGAAAAGATCGTCTACGAAGGGCTGCAGAAAGCGTCCGACGGCGCCGCCGTCACCCCCAAGATCGTCACGCTCCCGTCAACCCCAGCCGAGAAGTCGTAATCGCCATGGGCTCTTTTTTCGTCAGGCGGCCGGTCGTCGCCATGGTTATCGCCATCGTCACGGTCATCGTCGGGACCGTCTCTTTGCTGAGCCTGCCCATGGAGCAGTACCCGGACATCACCCCTCCGATCGTGCAGGTGCGCGCCACCTATACCGGCGCAAGCGCAGTGAGCGTGGAACAGTCGGTGGCCACCCCGCTGGAGCAGCAGATCAACGGGGTGGAAGACATGATCTACATGAAGTCCACCAACGCCAACGACGGCTCGATGAACATCCAGGTCTCCTTTGAAGTCGGCACCGACCCGGACCAGAACACGGTCAACACGCAGAACAAGGTATCCGCGGCCACGGCCAAGCTTCCCGAGGAAGTCAAAAGGCTGGGGGTGACCACCGAAAAATCGATGCCCAACATCCTGATGCTCATCACCCTCACCTCCGAGGGCGACCGCTACGACCAGAATTTTCTGGGCAACTACGCCCTGATCAACATCAAGGACACCCTGGCCCGCATCCGGGGCATCGGCCGGGTGGACGTGCTGGGCGCCAGCGACTATTCGATGCGGATCTGGATCAAGCCGGACCGCCTCGCCCAGTTGGGAATCACCGTACCGGAGATCATCTCCGCGATCCGGGCCCAGAGCGTGATCGTTCCGGGCGGAAAGCTGGGAGCAGAGCCCGCCCCGCCGGGCACCGAGTTCACCTACACGGTCCGGCTCCCCGAGCGGCTTCAAAGCGAAAAGGAGTTCGGCGAAATCGTGGTCCGGACCGCCGAAAACGGCGCCCAGGTCAAGGTCAAGCATCTGGCCCGGGTCGAACTGGGGGTGGAGAAGTACCTGACCTTCACGCGCTTCAACGACCGGCAAAGCGCGATCATCGCCCTGTACCAGGCACCGGGGTCCAACGCGGTGGAGCTGGTGAAGCAGGTCACCGCAACCATGGAGGAACTGTCAACGTCGTTTCCGAGCGGCATCCGCTACGACGTATCGCTGGACACCTCCAAGCCGATCTCCCGGGGGATCGCGGAAATCGTCGAAACCCTGATCATCGCCCTGGCCCTGGTGATCTTCGTGGTGTTTCTCTTTATCCAGGACTGGCGGGCCACCCTGATTCCCACCATCGCCATTCCGGTGTCGCTGGTGGGCGCCTTCATGCTCTTTCCGCTGCTGGGCTTCACGGTCAACGTGCTGTCGCTGCTCGGCCTGGTGCTGGCCATCGGCATCGTGGTCGACGACGCCATCGTGGTGGTCGAAGCGGTCCAGGTGAACATCGAAAAAGGGATGTCCCCAAAGGAAGCGACCATCCAGGCGATGCGGGAGGTCACCGCCCCGGTGATCGCCACCACCCTGGTGCTGGTGGCCGTCTTTATTCCGGTGGCCGGCATGGCCGGCATCACCGGCCGGCTCTATCAGCAGTTTGCCATCACCGTGGCGGTGTCGGTCTGTTTCTCCTCGGTCAACGCCCTGACCCTTAGCCCGGCCCTGTGTGCGCTGCTGCTGAAAAAGCCCAAGCCCTACCGGGGCCCGCTGGGATGGTTCTTCAAAATCTTCAACCGGGGGTTTGACCGGGCCACCGAAGGGTACATGAGCTTTACCCAGGTGGTGGCCCGCTGGCTGGCGCGCGGGGCCGTCTTTATCGGCGTCATTCTGGCAGCCACCATCTTTGCGGGGAAAAGCCTGCCGGGCGGCTTCATCCCGGCAGAGGACATGGGCTACCTGTTTGTCAACGTCCAGCTGCCCGACGCCGCCTCCCTGCAGCGAACCGACGCGGTGGCCAAAAAGGTGGAAGCCATCATCAAGCGCCACAAGGAGGTACAGTACATCACCACCGCCTCCGGTTACAGCATGCTCTCCGGCGCCATGTCGACCAACGCCGCTTTTTTGTTTCTCTCCCTTGCGGATTGGGACGAGCGGGAAGCGACCGTTCAGGACGTGGTAAACGCCCTGAACCGCGATTTTTTCCTGGGGGTTAACGAAGCCCAGGTGTTCGCCTTCGGACCGCCGGCCATCCCGGGCCTGGGCAGCGGCTCGGGTTTTACGATGATGCTCCAGGACCGGGTCGGCAACACCCCCGAATATCTCGCCGCCCAGGCCGGGAAATTCATGGCGGCCGCCCGGCAGCGGCCCGAGATCGGATCGATCTTTACCACCTACCGCGCCAGCGTGCCGCAGAAATTTCTCGACATCAACCGCGACAAGGTCCTTCGCGCCGGCATCGACCTAAACGACATCTACACCACCGTGGGGGCGTTTCTGGGGGGCACCTACGTCAACGACTTCAACCGGTTCGGCCGCTTGTACAAGGCCTACGTCCAGGCCGAACCCGAGTACCGGCTGAGCGACGATCAGATCAACCTGTTCTTCATCAAGAACAAAGACGGCGTCAGCGTTCCGCTGTCGGCCTTTGTCGAGGTCAAGGAAGTGGCCGGCCCGGAGTTCACCAACCGGTTCAATCTCTACCGCTCCGTGGAACTTACGGGGGGACCGGCGACGGGATACACCTCGGCCCAGGCCATGGCCGCCTTAGAGGCGGTGGCCGCAGAAGTGCTTCCCCCGGAGATGGGAGTCGCCTGGAGCAACATGTCCTACCAGGAAAAGCGCGCATCCGGGACGGCCGGCATCGTCTTTGTCTTCTCGTTGGTATTTGTCTTTCTGATTCTGGCGGCCCAGTACGAGAGCTGGTCCCTGCCCTTTTCCATCCTGCTGGGGACGCCATTTGCCGTTTTCGGCGCGCTGGCCGCGCTTCTGGTGGCCCGCCACTTCAGCCTCAGCTATGAAAACAACGTGTTCGCCCAGATCTCGCTGGTGATGCTCATCGCCATGGCCGCCAAAAACGCCATTTTGATCGTCGAGTTTGCCAACATCAAGTTCCAGGAGGGGATGAGCCTCTACGATGCCGCCATCGAATCGGCCCGGTTGCGGTTCCGCCCCATTTTGATGACCGCCTTTTCCTTCATTCTCGGCGTGCTTCCGCTGGTTTTTGCCACCGGGACCGGATCCGAGGCCCGGAAGGTCATGGGCATGGCCCTGCTCGGGGGCATGTCGGTGGCAACCCTTCTGGGCGTGTTCTTTTACCCGACCCTGTTTGTCCTGATCGGAAAAATCGCCGGCTACGAGAAGAAACGCGCAACGCCGAAAGCGGCGGCGAGCCTGGAGGATCGGCCATGACCCTGAAATCGAAACGGCTTCTGCGGTGGGCCGCCGTTCTGCCGGCGGTTCTGCTGCTCTCGGCCTGTGCGACCATGGGCCCCGACTACGAGCGGCCGGCCCCGGAAACCCCGGCGGCCTACCGCTCCGAGACGGTGCCGGCCGAATACACCGTCAATCTGCGCTGGTGGGAGCTTTTCAAGGATCCGACCCTCTACCGGCTGGTGACCGCAGCGCTGGAAAACAGCCGCGACGTGCGCGCTGCCGTCGCCCGGATCGAGGAGGCTCGCGCCGCCCTCGGTTTCACCCGCGCCGACCAGTACCCGCGGCTGGACATCGATGCCGGAGCCTCCACCGGAAATTTTGCCGGCCGCAGCCGCTCGGATGACGAGGTCACCAACCTGTACATCGCACCGACGGCCAGCTGGGAGATCGACTTCTGGGGAAAATTCCGCAGAGGCACCGAGGCAGCCCGGGCCGAGTTGCTGGCCTCCGAGTACGGTCTGAAAACCGTTCAGCTTGCGCTGGTGTCCGACGTGGTCGCCGCCTACTACCAGCTCCTCGACTTTCACCAGCGCCTCGGGGTTTCCGAAGAGACCCTCGAATCGCGAATCGAAAGCCTGGACATCATCCAGCAGCGCTTCGACGAGGGGATCATCCCGGAAATCGACCTGAACCAGGCGCAGATCCAAAAAGAGATCGCCGCAGGGGCCATCCCATTCTACAAAAGACAAATCGCGCTGACCGAAAACGCCCTGAGCCTCCTGGTCGGACGCCTTCCGGCTCCCGTCGATGTGGGCATCAGCCTTACCGAGCAGGCGCTTCCGCCGGACATCCCCATGGGGTTGCCCGCTGAAATTTTGCAGCGAAGGCCCGACGTGGCCCAGTCCGAAGCGCTTCTTCACGCCCAGACCGCGCGCATCGGGGTTGCCGTGGCCCTGCGGTTTCCGGCCGTTTCTTTGACCGGCATCCTCGGGGTGGCCAGCACGGAGGTTGGCTCTGTAACCTCCGACGGCGGGGCATGGTTCGTGGGGGGAAGCCTGCTGGGACCGATCTTCGATTTTGAAAAAAGCGCCCA
>JASFPT010000122.1:0-11028 GCA_050115795.1 Desulfobacterales bacterium | reverse complement strand
CCTGGCCGTTCGGGTGAGCGACAGGGGCTCGGTGCGGCAAAAGCCCCACTCGTTTAAAGGAATGTCGAAGAGCTGGGCCATCTGGTCGGTCCCCGGACTCGGCCGCTGGCCGACGGCCAGCACCGCCATGTCGAAGGCTTCCTTTTCCATGGCCCCGTTCCGGTTTGCATAACTGAGGATCAGGTCGCCCGAAGCGTTGTCCCGGACGATGGAGTGGATGCGGCCTCTTTCGAAACGCACTCCAAACTCCTTTTCCGCCCGGTCCCGGTAGCGCTGAAACGGCTTGCCGAAGGTGCGCATGTCCATGTAAAAAAGGGTGGTGTCGATCCGGCCGCCGGTTTTTTCCTTTGCGACCAGGGCCTCCTTGATGGCGGCCATACAGCAGATATTGGAACAGAAATCGGCGCCGATCTGCAGATCCCGGCTGCCCACACATTGGATCCAGGCGGCCTTGCCCACCGGTTTTCCGTCCCCGGGACGCAGGATCTGCCCCTGTTGGGGTCCGGTACCGCTCATGAGTCGTTCGAATTCCAGATGGGTCACCACGGCGGGATAGGCCGCATATCCCAAGGTGTCCTTTCCCTCGGCCGGGTCGTAGTAGGCGCTGCCGCCGCTGAGGACGATGGCGCCCACCTCGATCCGGGGCCCCTTGGATGCCATCATCTCGCTGAAAATGTTCCGCACCCTCGGGATGAGCACCTCCGGGTCGAAGGGTTTGATCAGATAGTCGAGGGCGCCGGTCTTCATGGCCTCCACCGCTGTCTCGACAGTGGCATAGGCGGTCATCATGACGACCAGCAGCTCCGGCTGCATCTCCGTTGCCCGCTTGAGCACCTCGACCCCATCCATGCCGGGCATCTTGATGTCAAGGAGCATGAGCCGGTACTCACCGGCCTCGAGTTTTGCCAGGGCCGCCTCACCGGATTCGGCCGTATCCACGGAGAACCCCTCTTCATCTCCAAGCCACGCCTTGAGTGAATCCCGGATGATGCGTTCGTCGTCCACCACCAGGATGGAGAACTGTTTTCTCTCCTGCTCGGAGAGGTGAATGGCCCCTGTCGGGCAGACTTTTTCGCATTCGCCGCACTGGTTGCAGGCCGCCAGGTCGATGACATAGGGGTTCGGGATGGCGTGGGGGACCGGCAGGTAGATCGCTTTTCGCTTGGAAAGGTTTGCGTTGAACAGATCCGGCACTTCCACCGGGCAGACCCGGACACAGTCCCCGCAGCCGATGCAGCGCACCGGGTCGACCCACTGCTCCTTTTGCCGGAGGGTGACCGTAAAGTTTCCGGCCTCTCCTTCCACGGCGGTGATGTCCGTGGAAAGCATGATATCGATGTTTTCGTGGAACAGGCCCTTTCGCAGGCAGTACTGGGAGCCGGCGTCTCGATCGACCAGGGGGAGCATTCGGCACATACCGCACCGATCCGTCGGAAACTGCCAATCGAGCTGGGTCAGGATGCCTCCGATGTGCGGCGCCCGGTCGATCAGTTTGACCTGATATCCGACCTCGGCCAGGTCGAGGGCGGTCCGGATGCCCCCGATTCCGGCGCCGACCACCAGAGCGGATCCGATCTTTTTTGCCATCTTTCTGCCCTCTTGGGTTCAGCAAAGTTTCAAGTTTCAAGTTTCAGGTTTCAGGCGGCGAGATGTGTGAAATGCTTATCTGGAACTTGGAACCTGAAACCTGGAACGTTTCTATATCCCCACCACCTCTGTAAATTCGTGCTCCCGGAACTCGGATAGCGGCGGTTTTTCCTCCAGGCTTCGGCCCGCCGCGTAGTCAAACGCTTTCTGGGTTCTCCAGGCCAGGGTCCGGAATAGCTCCATGACCGGGACATCGTTGGGACAGGCATTGCTGCACTGGCCGCAGCCGACGCAGGCCGTACTCATATGGGCGATCCGGGTAATGTGGTAAAAGGTCGTGTCCGTGGGCATCTTGATCTTTCCCTTCCGACGCGCCCACTGGAGGTATTGGGACGGTTCGTGGGCGAAGACGTCGGTGGTAAAGACGCACTCTTTGCAGTAGCAAACCGGGCAGGCCACCCGGCAGTTGTAACAGTTGACGCAGTTGGCCAGATAGGTCGACAGTTTGCCGATGCTTTCAACGGCCTCTGCGGTTTCGGCGAACATCCGGTCCCGAAATTCGGTTCTGGCGGCAATCAGGCCCTGGAGGGCGTCTTCCCGCCCGGCCGGCGCGCCGCCGGCCGGAATTTCGAGTCGGTCGAAAAACATCGCCCCTTTTTCGGTCCGCGCTTCGATCAGCAGTTCGCTGTCGATGTCCATCCCGAAAAGTCCGATCGACAGATCGGCGCCCTGTGCGGTGGGCTGCTCGCAGGCCCGGCAGGCCTTGGCAATTTCGACCCCCTCAAGAGCCCCGGCGGTCCCCTTTACCGCCTCTTTGCAGAACATCAGGGTCATGTCGGAGATGTTTCCGGCGGAGATCTTGAAATAGTCCGCATTGGAGAAGGCGCCGAGGCAGTCGAACCCGATCAGCAGAATCTCTTCGGTGCTGCCCTGATGGAGCTTGACCAGTTCGATGAAGGCGCGAATCTCGCAGGGACGGAGCACCACGGCGATGGTCCCACCGGCCGACTTTCGGGTCAACCGGGAAGCGGCCTTGGCCCCGTTTATCGGAAAGCAAGGGGCCAGCGGATTGACGGCGGAAAGCTGCGCCGGGTCGCTGACCAGCGTCGGCATTACCATGTTTTTGGCGGGAAGCACCTGGGGCACCAGGATCGCCTCGATCTCGTCCAGGGACAGAATCGCTTCGAAAAATTCCTGGAGGCTGCCCAGCAGGTCGCCGTCTGTGAACTTCAGTTTTCCGGTCTTGGACATGTTTCCCCCGCTTTTGGTTGATCGGTTGAATCGTTAAATGGTTGAATGGTTGATGTGTTGCAGCTTCCGATGGCCTTTGGATACCGCGCGAACGAATCGACAGATCAACCAATGAACCAATCAACTATGGGTTCAGATCACCATCCCCAGCTTGGCCTCGTTTGGGCCGAGCGCCTTTACCTGATCGACCAGCTTGTCCATGGTTTTCGCAAACTGGATGCCGTCGCTGGCGCCGATCCAGGTCAGCCGGAGGCGTTCCGGCTCGAAGCCGAATTGGGGGAGGATTTCCTTGAGCAGCTTGATCCGCCGGCGCGCTTTGAAGTTGCCATTGATGTAGTGGCAGTCCCCCGGATGGCATCCGCTGACCAGCACCCCGTCGGCCCCCTCCAGCATCGCCTTGATCACGTACTGGGGGTCGACCATGCCGGTGCACATCACCCGGATCAGCCGCACGTTTTTCGGATAGATCAGCCGGGAGGTGCCGGCCAGGTCGGCGGCCGTGTAGGTGCACCAGTTGCAGACAAACGCGATGATGGTCGGTTCGAAGGCTTCCATTGATATCTCCTTGCAGCGTTTCAGAAGCGATCTTTCGAAAGTTTCAAGTTTCAAACCGTCGGTCCGGTTTTATGGAACCTGGAACCTGAAACTTGAAACCGTTCTAAATTCCCACTGCATCGATGGCATCCATGATGCCGTCGAATTCGGCAAACAGTTGTTGTTTTTTGAAATGCCTGACCTGGGCCGCACCGCTGGGGCAAAAACCGCTGCAGCTTCCACACCCCTTGCAGACCGCCTCGTTGACCACCGACACCCCGCGCCGCTCGTCGAACTCGATGGCCGAGTAGGGACACAGGCCGATGCAGGTCTGGCAGCCGGCGCACACATCCGGATCGATCCAGGAGATCGTCGAAGGAACCTGGACCCGGCCGCGGGTCGACAGCGACAGCGCCTTGGCCGCGGCCCCCGAGGCCTGGGAGACGGTGTCGGGGATGTCCTTGGGCGACTGGCAGGCGCCGGCCAGGAAAACGCCGTCGGTTGCGGTGTTCAGTGGTCCCAACTTCGGATGCTCCTCGAGGAAGAACCCATCGGCCCCGACGTTGACGCCGAAGGTTCTTCCCACAGCCGGCGCATCCGTCCGGGCCTGCATGGCCACGCAGAGGACCACCATGTCCACCGGCACCCGGATCCGCTCTCCCAGAAGCGTGTCTTCGGCCAGGCAGATCAGCTTTCCCGCCTCTGCCGGAGTTTCGGGCCGATCGGTGATTTCGGCGACCTTGCCCCGGACGAAGAGGGTCCCCTCTTCCTGGCAACGGCGGTAGAATTCCTCGTAGCCTTCTCCGAAGCAGCGCATGTCGATGTAAAAATCGTAGACCTTTGTATGGTGGCCCACCTTCTCCTTGATCAGGTGGGAGTATTTCAGGGCGTACATGCAGCAGACCCGGGAGCAATACTCGTGATAGTTCACATCCCGGCTGCCCACGCAGTGGATCAGGGCGACGCTGTCCGGCGGCCGGCTGAAGGTGCCGTCGTCCCCCCGGATCAGAATACTGCCGCCGGTGGGGCCGGTGGCGTTGCTGAGGCGCTCGAACTCCAGGCTCGTGTAGACGTTGGGATAGCGGCCGTAGCCGAACTGTTTGATGGGCGCCGGATCGAGCAGGTCGTAGCCGGTGGCCAGGATGATGCTGCCGACCTTGACCTCCATCTCTTCGGGGGGCATGGCATGGTCGATGGCCTTTGCCTCGCAGGCCCGGACGCACTCCATGCACTCGCAGCAGACCCCGCAGTTGAGACACCGCTCGGCCTCGGCTTTTGCCTGCGCTTCTGAAAACCCCAGGGCCGCCTCGGCAAAAGATCCGGACCGCTGCCCGGCCTCCATGTGGGGGAGTTTTTGCCGGGGCTGGATCGACAGTCCCTTGGGAATCTCGCTCCAGTTGTCGGAAGCCCGCACCGTCTCCGGACGGGGCACCTGGTGGCGCTCCTCCGGTGACGCCTCCTGCAGGAGGCCCGAAAGGAATTGTTCGATTCCCTCGGCGGCCCGGTGGCCTGCTGCGACGGCTTCAACCACGGTGGCCGGGCCGCTGACCGCATCGCCCCCGGCAAAGACGTGGGCGATTCCGGTCTGGAAAAAGCGGTGGGACACCCGGATCGTGTTGCGGCCGGTCCATTGAATTCCCTCGGCCAGGGGAGCCCAGGAGGTGTCGGCCCGCTGGCCGATAGCCGGGATCAGCGCATCGCATTCGACGACGAATTCGGAGCCCTCCACCGGAATCGGGCGCCGCCTTCCACTGGCGTCGGGAGGGCCGAGTTCGGTTTTGATGCAGGAAAGACCGGTCAGCCGGCCTTCCGAGGCCTGGATCTCCACCGGCGCGGTCAGGTAATGAAACGCCACCCCTTCCTGCCTGGCGCCTTCGATTTCTTCGGCATAGGCGGGCATTTCGGTCTCCGAGCGCCGGTACACCACGGTGACCGATTCTGCACCGAGTCGAAGGGCCACGCGGGCGGCGTCGATGGCAACGTTGCCGCCGCCGATGACCGCCACGCGGTCGCCCGGTTTTTTCCCGTAGCCCAGATTGACCTGCCGGAGAAAATCGACGGCGTCGACGACCCCTTCGGTCTCCTGTTCGCCGGGGATCCCCAGCTTCAGAGAGCCATGGGCCCCCACGCCGATAAACACCGCCGAAAACCCCTCCTTTTTCAGGTCTTCCAGCGTGAGCTCTTCGCCGAACCGGACCCCGGTGCGGGCTTCCACCCCCATGCGAAGGATGTAGCCGATCTCCGCATCCAGGACTTCCGGCGGGAGGCGGTAGTCGGGGATGCCGACCCGGAGCATGCCGCCCAACTTCGGCAGGGCCTCGAAAATCGTCACCGAAAAGCCTTTCAGCCGAAGATCGTAGGCCACGGTCAGCCCCGCCGGTCCGCCGCCGATGACCGCAACTTTCTCGGGGCGGTCTTCGATCTCCGGCACCGGGAGTGCACCGACGTCCACCTGGTCTGCGGCAAAGCGCTTCAGATCGCGGATGGCCACCGCCTCTTCCACCTGTGCCCGTCGGCATTCACTTTCACAGGGATGGGGACAGACCCTGCCCAGCACGCCGGGCAGGGGCAGCCGCTCCTGGATCAACCGATAGGCCTCTTCGTATTTGCCGAGTTTGATCAGTTGGATGTAGCCTTGGACGTTGACCCCGGCCGGACAGGCGGTGCGGCAGGGCGCCCGGTCTTTTTTGTCGATGCAGAAGGTGATCGGCACCGCCTGGGGAAACGCGCGATAGACGGCCTTGCGCTCTCCCAGCCCCACGTCCCATTCACTGGGCTGGATCACCGGGCAGGCCTTGGCGCATTCGCCGCAACCGGTGCAGACCCCTTCTTTGACATACCGCGGGTACCGTCGGATCTTGGCGGTGTAGTTGCCGATGTAGCCGGAAACCTCGGTGACTTCGCTGTAGGTGAGCAGTTCGATGTTGGCATTCTGGGCCACGTCGACCATTTTGGGCGTGCCGATGCACGCCGCACAATCGAGGGTCGGAAAGGTTTTGTCGAACTGGAGCATGTGACCGCCGATGGTGGTGTTTTTTTCCACCAGGTAGACCTTTCGACCGGCGCTGCCGATGTCCAGCGCCGCCTGCATGCCGGCGATGCCGCCGCCGACAACGAGGGTCTCGGGCCGCACCGGGACCTGCCGGGTTTCCAGCCCGTGGTGAAACTGGACCCGGTTGATGGCGGCCGCGGCCAGGGTCTTGGCTTTGGCGGTGGCCTCGTCTTCGTCTGCCGTCACCCAGCTGACCTGTTCCCGAACCGAAGCCATCTGGAACATGTACGGGTTTAGCCCCGCCCGCCGGCAGGCCCCCTGGAAGGTTTTTTCATGCAGACGGGGCGAGCAGGAGGCGACCACCACACGGGTGAGGCCGTATTCCCGGATGTCCTTTTCGATCATCTCCTGGCCGGGGTCCGAGCACATGAACTTGTAGTCCCGGGCGACGACGACGTTTTTGAGCTTCCTGGCGAAATCGGCGACTTCAGCCACGCGAACCCGATAGGCGATGTTGATGCCGCAGTGGCAGATGTAAAACCCGATTCGAATCGACATGACACCTCCCGAGGGAACTCTATTTCTGCAGTGCGCCGCCTTTCAGCGCAACACCTGGTAAATCCGAAATCCGAAGCACGAATATCGAAACGGTTCGACAGATTCGACAAGCTCACTGCTCGCAAGCTCACCGCCCTGAGCAAAGTCGAAGGGCGAATTCAAATGACCAAAATTTCAAATCCGAAAAAAGAGCCGGGGCAGCCAGTGCCTGTTGCCATCAATGCCACCCATCTTCGATGGCTTTTTTTGTTTTGTTCATCGGGTCATTCGTATTTCGGATTTCGTGCTTTCTCCCGCAAGCATCGAAAGGATTTCCGAGCCCCCCCTCCATGAGGGGATCCTCTGGATATCCTCACGCCGACTTCTTTTCCCCGGCCAGCCGGTGAATTTCCCGCAACAGTTCCTCCGTGTCGGGGGGGCTTTCCAGGAAAGCCTCCGGCTCCGGCAGCGGCCGCCCGTCTGGAAGACTTTGAAAATATTTGAACTGGGTCATGATTTTTTTGGCAATGGAAGAGAACATGATCACCGGAACGGTCTTGAGGCGCTCGTCGCATTTCAGGTTCACGTACATCGAGGAGCCCTCTTCATCGGGAATCATGGCGTTGAGCAGGATGCAGGACGGATCCAGGGAGCGCGCTTTTTCCAGCCCTTCTGCCGCATCCCGGGCCACGATCGGCTCAAAGCCGTTTTCCCTGAGCAGCGTGGACAGAAACATCTGCATGTCCGGTTCGTCGTCGACAACTATGATCCGAATACGCCGAGGTTTCACGATTCCTCCGCAACAGTGGCTGGCGGGCTGACGTTTGCCGCGCCGGCCATTGAAAAGACACCGGTCCGACCGAAAAGGGTTCGGCATCAACGGCCGTGTGGCAGGTCCTCCGGAGATGGGAACGCACAACCCGTGCCACGGCCGATTCTTTTTTATAAAGTGATTGAAAATCAGATAGGTACACGCGCCCTGGTGGAAACGGGGGAACCCTGGCCAAAAGATTTATTGCAGCCTTGCAACCTTTGTCGACGGGTGCCAAAACCGGGGTGCGGCTGCGTGGCGGGCATTCCGGGGGGAACAAAGCGGCATCGTACCGATTTTCAGCGATAAAGGCGTAAAGTCTTTTTTATTATCGAAGCAGGGCAGTCTATCGGTAATCGGAGAAATGCGCCGAGATGTTGCAAAAAAGTGTTGCTGTTTTGAAACGTGGCTGAAACCGGCCATGCCGGCAGAGACCGGCCGAGAGACGTCTGTCTGTGCCGCGAAGGGTTTGCCGGGTTCAGGAGGGTTCGGTTGGGGCGATCCGGGGGTCAAACCGGGAAGATCAGGCGAAAGGTGGTCCCTTCCCCGATTCGGCTGTCCACCGCTACCCGGCCCCCGTGGTCCTCGACAATGCCGAAGACGGTGGAAAGGCCCAACCCGACGCCGTATCCTTCCTTTTTGGTGGTGAAAAACGGCTCGAAGATTTTCGGAAGGTTTTCCGGTGAAATGCCGGGGCCGGTGTCGCCGACACTGATCACCACCCGGTGGGGATCTTCTTCCTCGGTCGCCCGCACCAGGAGCCGGCCGCCGTCGGGCATGGCATCGACCGCATTGAAGACCAGGTTGATAATGCACTGCTGGAGCTGGTTGGCGTCGCCTTGGATCTCCGGAAGGCGGTCTGCCACCTCGGTGACCAGCTCGATGTGGCCCAGCTGCAGACGGTGCTGGCTGAGCAGAACGCAGCGCCGGATCAGGTCGGCGACGGAGACGTCGGATTTGGCCGGCGGGGTTTTCCTCGAAAAGGTGAGCAGGCCGGACACGATCTTGCTGCATCGGTCGGTTTCTTGTTCCACGATTTCCAGGTAATCGCAAAACCGTTGACGGTCCTTGTCGGAGAGCGCGCCGCGACCGGTGATTTTTTTCATCAGCCTCAGGTAGTTCAAGATACCGGCCAGGGGGTTGTTGATCTCGTGAACCACGCTGGCGGCAAGCCTGCCCAGCGACATCATCTTGTCCTGGTGCAGGATGCGGGCCTGGTCGGCCATTTCCCGCTCCAGGCGCCGGATCTCCCTCAAGTCCCGGACGAAAAGGACCAGCCCTGCGCTGCGCCCGTCTTCGGTAAGGACCGTGGCCGACACCTGCACCGGGAGCGGTTTCCCCGACTTGGACAACAGGGATGTCTCATAGAGGCTGACCCGGTCTCTCCCGCCGTAGGAATCGCCGCCGATCGCCGCCTTGAGGGCTTTTTGCCCGTCCGGCGGCAGAAACCGGGAAAGGCTGGAGGTGTGAAGCACCTCGGACTTTTGATAGCCGAGCATCTGCTCCAGGCTCCGGTTGAACGCGACCACCCGGTCGTTTTCATCGACCCCCAGGATTCCGTCCATGGAGCTTTCGATCAGGTTCCGCTGGAAAGCGAAAGTCTCCATCAGCTCCTGGGTGGTGTCGGCCCATCCCTTCTCGAGAAACGTCGTGTAGTCCCGGATCTGCTCCCGGGTCCGCCAGCGCTCCTTCGCCCGGTCCAGGGCCACGAACAAAACGCCGTCGTCCACCGGCTTGGTGATAAAATCCGACGCGTCGTGCTGCAGAGCGGAGATCGCCAGCTCCATCTCCCCGAAGGCCGTCACCACGATCACCTCCATGCGGGGAAACCGGTCCTTGACCGCCTCCAGAACCTCGATGCCGGTCATGCCCGGCATGCGGATGTCGGTGATCACCAACTGGGGATCGAATTCCCCGCACATCGCCAATCCGGTCTCCCCGTTTTCGGCGGTGGCCACGGCAAACCCGGCGTCTTCCAGGTTGATTTTCATCACCCGGCGGATGCCCTCCTCGTCGTCGATGATCAGGACCCTCCATTTTTCCGGCTCGGTCATGGCGAACGTCTCCGACTGCTGGTGGCTGCCCTGACGCTACACTCCGTTTCAACGGGAAACAAGCGATATTGAACGGCCTCCCGCGGCGGCTCGACCGAGCTTGTCGAAGTCAAGCTGCGGGAAAAGCGCTCCCTGGTGCGGTTCAGATACGCGGGAAGAGTCTTCCTGTTGCAGGGGGGCGCCGGTTTGGTCCCGACAGGGGCAACGGCCGAATGTCGGCGGCAAAGCCGTTTGTCATCCGTGTGCTGCAGCACACGGATCATCGCACGATGCAGCGTTTGACGTGCGGGGCGGCGATTTGGCAAAACCGCTGCAGCGTCTCGTCGTCGAAGGGCTGGGGGGACTGTTGGAAGTATTCGGGATGAAGGACACAGGAACCCTCGAAGTGCTGGAGCGCGTAGAGGTCGGCCCCGGCGATCAGCCGGGCGATGGCGGCAACGACCCGTTCGTCGATCAGGGAAGGAACACAGGTGGTCCGGAATTCGTAGCCGGGCGCCTGTTCCATGATCAGACCGATGGCGGCCAGCAGTTCGGAGGGATCGAATTGCTTGCGAATGGTGGGGGAGTAGCAGAACGGATCGGTCTTGATGTCCATGGCCACGTAATCGATCAATCCCTCCTTGAGCAGCCGCTGGAGCACCTTGGGGCGGCTCCCATTGGTGTCCAGTTTGACCGGATAGCCCATCTCCTTGAGCCGGCGGCACAACGACGCCAGCTCATTTTCCTGGAGGGTCGGCTCTCCCCCGGAGATCACCACACCGTCCAAAAAGCCCCTTCGTTTCTCCAGAAAGGAAAACAGCCCGCCGTTTTGAAGGGCCGCGGGGCACTGCGCACAGCCTTTGGCCAGTTCGGGATTGTGGCAGTAGGGGCAGTCGAAATTGCACCCGGAAAGAAACACCACGCAGCTGACCTTGCCGGGGTAATCGATCAGGGAAGTTTTCTGGATGCCGCCGATGTTCATGGTTTGGTTGGTTGGTTGAGTGGTTGATGGGTTGATGGGCCAAATGGCTGTTTGGTTGGTTTGACCGAATTGACCATTTGTCAATTTGACGAATCAACCGTTTTCCAGGGTCAGCCGCCTTGCCCGGCCTGGGGCTCATCGGTATGGTGCTCGGGGGCCGCCGTGTCCGCCGCTTGCCCCTCATCGACACAGAACGTCTTTCGATCCTCGAACTCGGCCCGTTTGCCGTCGTTCCATTGCTTGACCGGCCGCAGGTATCCCACCACCCGGGAGTAGACCTCGGTCTTGGCACTACATCGGC
>JASFPT010000121.1:0-11054 GCA_050115795.1 Desulfobacterales bacterium | reverse complement strand
CGCGCAGGTTTCGCATCCCTTTTTCGCAGAGGTAGGGGTCGGCAATCTGGGTGCGGTGCAGGAAAATGTTCACCAGACGCTTTTCCAGACGAGACGGGATCATGATTTCGTCCCGGGTCTCGTGGTCGTACTTGGTCCGGATCAGGGATTCCAGGTAGGTTTTTTCTCCGGGATTTTCGATGAGCCGGTCGATGAGTCGAATCACCCGATCGAGAACGGCTGCATACCGTTCCTGGAGAAACGAGGACCGGTCCCGGTTCATGATCGCTTCGAACATCCGGTCCGAACAGGGGTAGTAGCGCTCTTCGTCGTCGGTGAAGACCATGAACCGGACCTGTTCGGGGGTACCGACGTGCTCGGGATAGGCGAAGTAGTCCATGTGGTTTTCGATGAAAAAAGCGGTGTACCAGGCGTCCCGCTTCGGCTCTTTGTAGGGGATGTAGGGCTTTGTGCCTCGGATTCGGTCGGTGTGTTTCGTTTTTTTGGAGGGCATGGATGTGGTCTCCTCTTTGTGCTCTATTGACTGCTGGGAAGCTGGGATGCTGGGAGGCCAGGAGGCTAAAAACCTTACCTCTCGTAAAGGACCTCCGTATCGTTCACGGCCTGCACTTTCCTTCACTGGCACGGCGCAGCGGTCGCGCCCTGCACGAGTCGGTAAACATTGATGCGGAGCATTTCTCCGTATATATTGAAACTTGAAGCCTGAAAAAAAGCCGTGGCTTCCCAGCTTCCCCGCATCCGAGCCTACCAGCGTTGCTGAAAAAACGTCTATAAATATTCCAGTATCTGCACCAATTCCGTAATCACAACGTCGGGCGTCACGTCCCGGCAGGCGGAGTCATCTTCCCGCAGCCGCAACGAGCGGGCGTCTCCGGCAAACAGGGCGGTCTGAAATCCGGCTTGTTTTGCCGCGGCCACGTCGTTTCGCATGTCGTTTCCGACAAAAAGGGCCTCGCCGGGGGCGATCTCTCTTTTTGCCAGTTGGTGTGCCGCCGTTTCAAACAGCACGATCGATGGTTTTGCACGGCCCAACCGATAGGAAAAGATCTGCAGGTCCGGCGTGAAACCGAGATCCCCTGCGGGTTGTCCGAGAAACCAGGGAAAAAGCCAGGGAGTGAAAAACTGGGCATTGGATACCAGGCCCAGAACCAGGCCCTTTTCCCGACAGCCGGCCAGGGTCCGGTCGAGTCCGGGCATCGGGTAGACCGGATTGACGATCAGCTCGTATGCCGTTGCGAATCGACGGGCACGGTCGCGATCTTCGGTTCCGAGAACCGCCATCCAGATCCGGTCGATTTCGACCTCGGGAAAATCGACGCCCTCTTTTGTGCTCTTTTCGTGGGAGGCCTCGATCTGCAAAAAGAAGCGTTCCGAAAGGGCCTGCGGGGAGAGAGGGACGTCGAATCGTTGCAGCAGGGCGGCAAGGTCGGCCTCTTTTGCCTGCTGCCGGGCCACGCCGATGTCACCGGAGCCGCTGATAAACAGCGTTCCGTAGATGTCGAAAAGAATGCTTCTGACAGGGGCGCGCAGGCATCCGCCGGGTTCAATCCCGCACGGCGCCGGCACAAGCGGCGTCAGGTATGCTTCGATTTCAGCCCGCGGAACCATAGGGGCACCATTTGAGAAGGCTGAAGCGTTCCGGAGCGAGAAAATGGGAAAGAACGGCCGCCTTGTTCACCGAATGATGAACAGCGGAGCCGGTCACCTTGTGGTAGGCGTCGAGCAGGCGCCTCCGGTAGATCGCCAGGTTGAATTGATCCAAAACGATCCGACGGTTGTGGTCGATGCGCTCGGCGGCATCTTCGACGATCCCCGGGCCCCGCAGAAACGGGTTTTGGCCAACCAGGGCTTTCCGGCGGCCCGGGTCTTCGACCACGCCTCGGATCACCGTTTGCTGAGCCGACTCGTCGAGGATCGCAAAATCCACCGTGCCGTCTGCGGTCGCTTTTTCCCAGGCCGTTTTTAGGGCCATTGGGTCTTCAGGCAGGGAAAACAGGCGACAAACGGACCGAAGACACTCGATCCAACGGTCACGGAACCCGGATGCCGCCAGCCAATCGACCGGCACCGATAGCCGGCTGTAGAGGTGGTCGAGGCGGACGCCGGCCTGTTCGAAATCCACACAGATATCGGGCAGCTTCCTGCCCCAGAGCAGCTTTTTCGCGGTCCAGGCTTCCAGAAATGAAAACCCGAACCCCTCGGTGATGCTGGTGGTCAACAGAAACCGGCTTTGTCCCACCAGCTTCGTGAAGTCGGCTCCGACACCGGCGTCGAAGCGCACCTTCAGGTCGAGGCGCTGGACAAACCGCTTCCAGTCCGCCGTGCTTTTTTGATCCTCCGGGCTGTTTGCCGGCTGGGTAATCCAGAGCGGCGCATCGGGCGGAAAAAACAACGACAGGAGAATCGCCTCTCCGATGTTCTTTCTGCGGATCGCGCGGATCGGATAAAGGACAGGGCCGGTCTTTTGGGTAGTCGACCCGCTGGCGGCAAGGGGGGCGACCGGGTTGGGCAGCAGGTGAAGGCCTCCTGCGGCAAGGCCTGCCTCCCGGAGAATCCGAAAGTCTCGTGTGTTGATCACGGCCCAGTGGCAGTCGGCAGGGTAGGGGTCTTTGAAATACGCCCGGGGCCGGCCGTCTTCGGCAAAATCGTGCACCTGACAGAGCAGGCGGATTCCGGCGTCGGCCAGATACTGTAAAATCTTGAGCAGGGAACGGTTCTTGGCCAGGGTGGGATTGTGGACGTGAAGAAGATCGCAGCCGTCCGGCCACTTTCGAAAAAGGATGTCGAGAATCTGGGTTGCAACCTGTTTCGGGTCGGCCTCTTTATCCTGCTCGTCATCGTAGGCAAGGCCGGGGATGGAAACGACAGGGGCCGGGAAAGACGAATCGGGCGGGGCGCTGCTGTACACCAGGGCGCGGCAGTCGTCTTTGAGCGCGGCGAGCTGCTGCCGGATGACGGTGGTCACCCCGCCGGTCTTCAGGTGATAGTGGAGATAGGCGATGCGCATGCGCAGGTCGAAGATTTGAGTGGTTGAATGGTCGATTGGGAAATAGATCCCATCAAATGGCCCATTTTTCAAGAAAAACGGCACTTGAGGGCACAAGCGATTAAACCCTTCGACTGCGCTCAGGACATGCCGCCAAGACGCCAAGCGCGCCAAGAGGGCGGTTTTTTCGAAAAAAAATAAAACGCAGTTCTTTGCGCCCTATCGGTTTGATTGTTTTCCCCGGAGGCGGATCTTGAATATTTCATACGAGCCGCCTACACTGGCCGAAACACGCTTATCGAACCGATTGGAACAAGGGGAGGCGCTCATGCTCAATGCGATCAATACGCTGCTGGTCGTCGTGGACGTTCAGGGGAAGCTGGCGCACCTGATGTACAACCGCGAGTCGCTGTTCAAGAACCTGAAAACGGCGATCCAGGGCGCCCGGGTCCTGGAACTGCCGATCCTGGTGACCGAGCAGTATCCGGAGGGAATGGGGCCGACGATTCCGGAGATCGCGTCGGTGCTGGAAGGGGCGGTGCCGATCGCCAAGACGAGCTTCAGCTGCTGCGGCAGCGAGGCCTTCATGGCCGCTCTGGATCAGATCGGCCGCTACCAGATCCTGCTGGCGGGGATCGAGGCCCATGTCTGCGTGCAGCAGACCGCCCTGGATCTCATGGAAAACGGTTACGACGTGCAGATTCTGGCCGACGCCGTCTCTTCCCGGGATCCGGAGAACCGGGAGCTTGCATTCCAGAGAATGCGCCATGCAGGTGCTGCGATCACCAGCACCGAAGCCGCCCTGTTCGAGATCCTCAGAAAGGCCGACCTTCCCGCCTTCAAGCAGGTTTTGAACCTGGTGAAGTGAGTGGAGATTGGTTGAGCAGCGGAGTGATCGATGTTTGTCGTGATTTCGGTTATGAATCGCCTGGGCAGAAGGGGGAAAGCAGGAGAGGAATCGACTCGGAAACCGGTGTGTTTTTCGTGTCATGCTCGCCCCGCATCACGTGCGGGAAAGGCTCCGGCGGGCATCCAGGGTGTCCGGAGCGAGAAGGTCCGGATTCCCGCTTTCGCGGGAATGACGTTCGATTTATCGGAAGACGGCCCGACGCCTCAATTCATTGACCCCTGGTGCAGTGACGGAAACTCTTTTCTACCTGACCATTCAACCAATCAACCAATGAACGATGCCCCCTCCCACCCGGGAGGGGGGATGGCCTGCCCCTCCCGCCGGTAGACCGTTCCCTGGAACAGTGCGACGGTCTGCCCGGACGCGTCGGTCACCCGAATGCTATAGGTGGCGAGCCGATGGCTGCGGGAGACCTCTTCGGCCTCGGCAAACAGGACGTCTCCTGCGGCCTCCTTTACATAGGCGATGCTCGCGTTGATCCCCATGGCGGCCGAGCCGTGGGAATTGGAGGCCGCGGCAAAGGCCAGGTCCGCCAGGGAGAACACGGCCCCGCCGTGCACCCGGTCCAGGCCGTTGAGGTGGTGTTCGGCCACCTCCATGCGCACCCGCGCCCGGCCGGGGGAGATTTCGAGAATCTCGATCCCGTTGTGGGCCGCAAACCGGTCCCGCTCGCCAAAAAACTGCCGAAGTTCTTCAAACCGCTCGACGTTCTTGTCACCCATAATTTCCCCCGGGCTCCAGCTTCGGGATCCGGAAAAGGGATTTCGGATCGCGATGTCCTCGATTGGCTTTCCGCCGTTTACATCAAAATTTCCACATCACCGGGTTGTCGTCGAGCCGGTCTGTGACGGTTTTTCCGATCCGGTCCATCTCGGCCAGGTCCTCTTCCGACAGCCGGATCCTTGCGGCCTCGGCGTTGGCCTTCACCTGCTCTTCGTTTCGGGCCCCGGCAATGGCGCAGGTGTTGGGATGGGAGATCACCCAGGCCAGGGCGAGCTGGGCCAGGGTGGCGTCGTGCTTTTCCGCGATGGGCCGGAGCGCCTCCAGGGCTTCGAGGACCTTCGGATACAAGTCGGGGGCAAAGAGTCGGTTCTTGGCCCGGTGGTCTCCCCTGTCGAACCGGTGGCCCGGCCCGAATTTTCCGGTGAGAAACCCCTGGGCCATGGGGGAGTAGGCCAAAACGGTGATCCCGTTTTCCCGGCAATAGGGGATCGCCTCGGCTTCGGCCTGGCGCCAGAAAAGGGAATAGGGAGGCTGGAGGGAGTCGATCCGGCCGAACTCGGCGGCCTCGGCGATCTGCTTTCCGGAGAAATTGGACACGCCGATGGCCCGGATCTTTTCCTGGTCCTTGAGGTCGTTCAGCGCGCGCATCGTCTCTTCGATGGGGACCTTCTTGCTGCCGAACGATCCGGCCGGCCAGTGAATCTGGTACAGGTCGATGTAATCGGTGCCCAGGTCGGTCAGGGACTGCTTGCAGGCGGCGATCACGCCGTCGTAGTGGAGGCTGTGGGCGAAAACCTTGGTGGCGATGACCACCTTGTCCCGGACATCGGAGAGGGCTTTTCCGAGAATCCGCTCCGAGTGCCCGTCCCCGTATACCGTGGCGGTGTCGAAGGTCGTGATGCCGGCGTCGAAAGCCGCGCGGATCGCCTTTTCGGTTTCTTTGTCATCGATCCCGGTCCACATGGTTTTCCCCGCCTGCCAGGTGCCCATGAGGACAGGGGTGATTTCGATGTCCGACTTGCCGAGCTGCAATTTTTCCATTTTGTACTCCCTTCTAAAAAATGCCTAAAATGAGCTAAAATGCCTAAAATGCCTAAAATTATGCTATTATTTACTTTGGGTTTTCCTTGGGCCGAAATTCATAAAGCACCTGCCTTGCAACGATGCGGTAGTGGTGAAAACGTACTCCCATTTTAGGCATTTTAGCTCATTCCAGGCATTTTAGGCATTCTCCCCTCCATACCACACCGCCAGCCATATGGTGGCTTGATCCGGGGCGGTCCAGGCCACCCGGTGGCGGACGCCGGCGGGGATGTCCACGTAGCTGCCGGGCTCGAGCGTGACGGGGTCCGGAGTTCCTTCGAACTCGAGCCGGGCCGCTCCCTGGATCAAGAGGACCCATTCATGCCGGTCCTGGTCGTACCAGAATCCGGGCGGAGACGCCTGCCCCCGGGAGACGATCCGTTCGATGCGAACGTTGCCGCCTTCCACCAAGGTTTCGAAGGACTCTTCGGATAGCGCCCCCGGAAGATCGTTGTGCAAATTTCCCGTCTGGATTTTGTCCATTGCCACGCCCATTTCAAGAGGCCGGCTTGCATCCGGCCGGTTCGTGTACCACTATTTGTTGTAATGCATAATTCGTGAATCGAAAGCAACGGAGGAAATCATGGCTTCGAAAAAAATATCCAGTCAGGACCGCCAGTGTATCGCCGGGTGCATCTTCAAGTATTACGGAAGCAGCGAATCTTCCGCCGGCGGTGAACAGCGCGAGCAGAACTACGAGCAGTGCCTGGACAGCTGCCGGGTCTGCTCCTAAAATCGCTCCGCGATTTTAGGAAATGCGGCTTCGCCGCACAAAGACAAATTAAAATCCATAGAAGAGCAGACGCCCCTGTCGATTCGGCAGGGGCGTTTGATTTTTAACGGCGATTGGTTGAAGCAAGACCATCATCCGCTTTGGTCCCTCATCAAGACCGATCACGGACGGGGATGAACCCCGCCCCTACAAACCCACCCAACCCGATTCATTGCAGGAGCGGGGTTTGTTGCCGCCTGCCATAAATCCGCGCTGCGGATTCATTTTTAATATCCGACCGCACATCCGTCCTTCCGGTTGTCGGAGGCCGCGCAATATCCGGCGCCGTCTTCCAGCCGGTAGATGAGCTGGGCGCCTCCGAACAGAAAGGTCGGCGGGTCGTCGATGAAACGGTGGCCGCGTTTTTCCAGCCCCGGTCGAATGCCCTCCAACCCCGGTTCCAGGGCCAGCCGGAGGTCCTCGTCCACGAACCAGCGCGGCGCGTCGGAAGCGGCCTGGGGGTTGAGGCCGTAGTCGAAGATCCGGGTGATCATCTGAACGTGGCCCTGGGGCTGCATGTGAGCCCCCATGACCCCGAAGCTCAGCTTCGGCCGGCCGTCGACGGTGACAAAGGCCGGAATGATCGTGTGAAAAGGTCGTTTGCCGCCCCCCACCCGGTTCGGGTGTCCCTTTTCCAGGCTGAAGCCGCAGCCTCGATTCTGCAAGCTGATCCCGGTGCCCGGGATCACGATGCCGGAACCGAAGCCGCGAAAATTGGACTGGATGAAAGAGACCATCATGCCGCTGCTGTCGGCCGCGGTGAGATAAACGGTCCCTTTTTCCGGAAAAGCCGCCGGCCGGGGGGCGCCTGCGCGGTCCATTCGGATTTCCTCCGCGTATCTGGCCAGCAGTGCTTCTCCCAGCAAGGGGCCGGGGCCGATCTTCATGCAGGTCGGATCGGCGATGTGTGCCAGCGCCTCGGAAAAGGCGATCTTCATCGCCTCCACCTGAAGATGAACGCTGTCGGCCGAGTCCATGGGCGTTTTGGATACGTCCCAGTGCCGCAGAATGCCCAGCGCCATGAGCGCGGCAAGGCCCTGGCCGTTGGGGGGAAGTTCGTGGAGTCGGATGCTTCGGTAGGATACCGATACGGGGTCCACCCACTCCGGCCGATGACCGGCAAGATCTTCGAGGCAGAGGGCACCGCCGGTCCGTTCGCTGTGGGCGACGATCTGCCGGGCAATGTCGCCCTTGTAGAATGATTCTCCGTCCGTGGCGGCGATCTCTTCCAGGGTTGCGGCCTGATCGGGGCAGCGAAATCGTTCGCCGGCCCGCGGAGCCCGCCCGGCCGGCAGAAACGCATGGGCAAATTCCGGAAACGCCCGGTAGCGTTCCGGTGCTTCGGCCCACAGGGCGGCGACGGTGGGAGAGACGATAAAGCCGTTTTTCGCGTAGTCCACAGCCGGGGAAAACAGTTCGCAGAAGGGGAGCCGCCCGAATCGTTTCGACAGGGCCGCCCAAACGCTGACGCAGCCCGGCACCGTGACCGTATCCCAGCCGAGGTCGGGCATCTTCTTCAGACCCGCGAACCGCTCCGGGGACCATGCCCGCGGAGAACGACCCGAGCCGTTGATGCCGTGAAGGCGCCGGCCGTCCCACACCATGGAAAAGGCGTCGCCGCCGATGCCGTTGCCGGTGGGCTCCACGACGGTCAGGGCGATGGCGGCCGCCAGCGCGGCGTCGACGGCGTTGCCCCCGGCCATGAGCATTCGGAGCCCCGCCTGTGCAGCCAGGGGTTGGGAGGTGGCCACCACGTTTTCGGCAAATACCGGAGACCGGCTGCCGCAGGCCGACGGTCTGAAAGAAATATCAATCGTGTTCAAATCTTTGCTCACGAAAAACAGCATCGGGACCGGCGGCGCGCTTTGGGCCCGCTGATCCCGAGATAAAGGGTTTTTCGCGGTTTTTGGGGCAGGCGGCTGGAACCCGGCTACCTTTAAGGAGAAGCGGGCACCTTGTGTTCAGGGAATCGGTTGGGAAAAGATTTTTTATGCATGGCGGCGAAGCCGCCTTTCCTAAAATCGCGCAGCGATCTTATTCACGATTTATCTGCTTTTTGCTTTTTCTTTGCCCGCTTTTTCCCGAACGTTCCTCTCCAGATCTTGCCGCGCCTGCTGCGGCGATCGCCTTTGCCCATTGTTCGCCTCCTTCACGTGCGGTTTGTCAACGACGGGGCAACGAAAATCCGGAGTGTGCTGGAATCGATTTTCCGGCCCCGTCGGCCATTTCATACAAGAATCGGTCGGGTCTGTAAAGCGGGGAGAAATGGTGCCTTCAGGGCTGCCAGCGGTGCCGGACGATGCACGGATGACACGGCAGGGGCGATCTCATTTGCCGCAGGCGCGCCGGGTCGTGACGGTTTCACCGGCAATCCCCCAGTTGTCGGTGTCGATTTCTTCGATGACCACCACCGTGGTCTGCGGGTCTTTTCCCAGAACGTTCTGCAGCAACTGCGTCACTCCCTGGATCAGCGCCGCTTTCTGTTCACAGGTGGCGCCTTCCCTCGTGATTTTAATGTTCACGTACGGCATCGGATTTCCTTTCATTGGGTGAAAAGCACAATTCCGTCCCAGAAAAGCACCAGCCCGAAAACGGCCAGCAAAAAACCGAGAACCCGGACCAAGGTCCGATAGACGGAGCTGGAAAGAAAGCCGCGAAAGCGCCCGGCGGCCAGGGCAATGGCCAGTTTTGCACCCACAAGCGTCCCGTAAAAGCCGAAAATGAACAGCACGGGAGCGCTCGGGCTCTCCCGCCAGGCTCTGAGGACCAGCGGGCCTCCCACGGTCATCCAGAAAAGATACGGATGGGGATTCAGGAAATTGACCAGGGCTCCCCGACGCCACGATTGCGGGTCCGCCGCTTCCGGCTGCAGTTCGACCGGGGCGGTCCGAAACGACTCCCAGGCCAGGAAACAGACGTAGACCCCCCCGGCAACCGAGATCAATCCCAGGACGCTTTCCCGCGCCGTCAGGCGCGAAAGCAGAAAGATCGATGCCAGAACGATCGGCAGGTCGGTGATCAAGGGTGCGGCTGCCACCTTCAATCCTTCAGCTGTGCCGAATCGGAGGGTCTGGGTGACCACCAGGGCCAGCAGCGGTCCCGGCGCGGCACCGGCAGCAAGGCCGAGCAGCAGACCCGACATCAGGGAAGCGTTCATTTTGGTCCAGGGAACCGGAACACCGAAAGATACAGGACCGGCCCGATCTCTTCCACGGTCTCCTGTTCAAATCCGTAAGGAGTCAGGTATGCGGCCAGGTCCACATCGGACAACCGGATGGCCAGGGGCGGCCCCGGCGGCCCCTCGATCTTTTTGAATTCCACCACCGCCAAGCGGCCGTTCGGTTTCAAGACACGGCAAACTTCCGAAAGCGCGCCCCGGTCCGTCCCCGCTTCGATCAGGTCGTGAACCACGGTGGCCATTAAACACAGGTCGATTTCGGCGGCTTCCGCAGGGATACGATTGCTGATGTCGGCCACGTGTGCGGTCACCCCTTCGATTTTTTCGCTGGAAAGCGAATTTCGCAGGCTCCGGATGCCGTCTTCCCACACATCGACGGCAACAATCCGCAGGTCGGGGACCTTGCGGCCGGCCAGAAAGAGGGTATACCGCCCCGGTCCGCAAGCGGCGTCCAGCAGCGTGCTCCCGGCCTCGGGGGCCACAAGGGAGAAGAATTTCTCGGCATCGATCAAATCGAAGCTGGTCTTTCCTGCGCCGATCGGTTTTGCAGTGTTGCCCATGGCGTTTTCCTTTATTGATGACATGCGCACTGTAAATTACGGAGGCGGGGTTTGATTGAACATGAAACTTCCCATCACCATTTTTCGTATTGAACGGATCCTCATGACCAAAGTCGAATGGCCTCCGTGCCGCTCACGAAGGCACGACACCAGTCTTTGCTGCCTTCGCAGGTGCGCCATGGCCAGCGGAGGTCGTGCCCTACGTCGAAACAAAACCGTCAAACGAAGCGTCATAAGAAAAGTGCCCGTTTTTGATCACGGGATTGCCTGATTCGTCGATCACCTCAAACGGCACCTTGCGGCGGTCGGCGCTTTGGTATCCGACCAGGGTCAGGGGGGTGCCGGGGATGACCGGACGGGCGAACCGGCACCCGATTTCACAAATGCGGCCGACGTCGCCGTCCGTCAGGGCCTCTGTCAGGGCCCTGCAGGTCATGGCCAGCACGCAGGCCCCGTGTAAAATGGTCCGGGGAAGACCGGCGGCCCTGGCCAGCAGCTCGCTGGTGTGGATGAAGTTCCAGTCGCCGGAAACCTTCGCATAGTCGAACTGCTGACCATCCCTGGTGGGGATGTCGACCCGGAGCCGCTCGAGGGCCGGAGGGGAGGGGAGGCGTTCTCCGGGGCTGCGGCGCTTTTTCGATCGGACGAGCAAGCCCGTCACCCCTTCCACGGCGTTTTCTCCGTCGGCCTCGCAGCGGCTGGAGATCTCGACCAGCTCTCCGGCCCGGGTGTCTCGCACGCCGGCGAGGATCACCTGCAGCCGGAGCGGTTTTCCGCTGGCAAGGATGCGGTGCCAGCGGATCGTCTGCTGTGCGTGTACCACCCGAAGGAGGTTCATGTGA
>JASFPT010000120.1:0-11132 GCA_050115795.1 Desulfobacterales bacterium | reverse complement strand
CCTGGGAGTACCTGTCGGTGGCCGTCCAACACGGCCTGAAGTACCTTCAGCTCGATGATCACATCAACCTTGGCAATTACCAGTTCGACGATTTCTACGCCCAGGCCAAGGTCAAGGTCTCCGGCAAAAAGCCCGGGGAGTGGATCACCCGCACCGGCAAATCGGTGACCTACGGGCTGACCCTGATCAAAGGGGCGGCCAACCGCGACGGTGCCGTACTGTTTCTCGACTACCTGCTGGATCCGGAAGGCGGCCTGGCGGTTTTGAAAAGCATGGGGCAGCCGCCGTTTGTCCCGTGCCGGGTGCCCACCGAGCAGATGCGCGAGATGCTGCCGGATCCGCTCAAGGCACGGGTGGAGGTTCGCAACTGATGCACCGTTCCGGTTGCCGGCGCCCGTGCCGCCGGACCGCGATGGCGACAGTTCCATGAGCTTCTCCTGGAAAACCGATCCTTCGGCATGGCTGGTGCTGGTGTGCAGCGGAGTGATCGTCGGCTTCATCGTACTGCCGCTTCTGCAGATGGCGGCCGAACCGACGATGGCGGCCATGGTCGAGACGGCCCGGGACGCCGATGTCGTCCGGGCCATCGGGTTGAGTCTCTGGACGGCCGCCGCGTCGGCCGGCATTGCCCTGACGCTGGGCACTCCCTTTGCCTACCTGCTGTCGAGGCGGGTGTTTCCCGGCAAAAAGCTGCTCGAAAGCGTGGTGGACCTGCCGATCATGATCCCGCATCCGGTGATCGGCATCGCCTTGCTCGGCATCGCCGGAAGAAACCACTGGCTCGGGCAGATCCTCTCCGAGCTGGGCATCCGGCTCATGGGAACCTCCGTCGGCATCGTGTCGGTGATGACTTTCGTGGGGCTGCCGTTTTACGTGAACACGGTGAAAACCGGCTTCGACGCCGTGCCGATCCGGATCGAGAACGTGTCCCGAAGCCTGGGGGCGTCGGCGGCGGCCACCTTTTTCCGGGTGACCCTGCCCCTGGCCTGGCGCAGCATGGTGGTGGGCATGATCATGTGCATGGCCCGGGCCATCAGCGAGTTCGGGGCCATCGTGATCGTCGCCTACCATCCCATGGTGGCGCCGGTGATGATCTACGAGCGGTTTACCGCCTACGGGCTGAAATACTCCCAGCCGGTGGCCGTCTGGCTGATCGCCGTCTGCTTGGTCCTTTTTCTGCTGCTGCGCCTCTTCTCCCTGAAACGGGGGCCGGCGGCATGATCCGGATCGAAGGGCTGACGGTTCGTTTTCGGGGGTTTGCCGTCGAAGACATCCACATCGATGTCGCCCCCGGGGAGTTTTTCTGCCTGATCGGACCCACCGGCGCCGGCAAGACCGTGGTCCTCGAATCGGTGGTCGGGCTGCTCTCTCCCGATTCGGGACGCATCCGAATCGCCGGAAAAGACGTCACGCGCCTGCCGCCGGAGCGTCGGCGGATCGGCATCGTCTACCAGGACAGCGCCCTGTTCCCCCACCTGACGGTGGCCCAGAACATCCGCTTCGGGTTGCGGTACCATCCCGACGGCGGCCGGTTTCGCGCGGACCGCTTCCCGTTGCTCCTCGAGCGACTGTCGCTGGGGGAGCTGATGGAGCGGCCGGTGACCCACTTGAGCGGCGGCGAAAAACAGCGGGTGGCCCTGGCCCGTGCCCTGGCGGTCGAACCGGAGGTGCTGCTGCTCGACGAGCCGCTGTCGGCGCTGGACCCGAACTTTCGCGAGGAGATTCGCGATGTTCTCAAACAGCTCCACCGGGACACGGGCATCACGGTGCTGATGGTCACCCACGATTTTTCAGAAGCCCAGTATTTGGGGCAGCGGGCAGCGGTGATCCGCAACGGAAGAATCGAGCAGATCGGGGCGGTGGGCCGAATCTTCCATGAACCGGACACCCCGTTCGTGGCCCGCTTTGTCGGGATGAAAAACCTGTTTCCCGCAGTGTTTGCAGGCGACAGCGCCGACTTGGGCGCCGTTTCGCTTCGGCTTTCGGCGCCGGCCGGAAAAAATCGGGGCCAGGTGGCCTTTCGTCCGGAGGATGTTGATCTCGTCCGCGCCGATGCGGCCCCGCCGGGCGCCAACCGGTTCGAGTGCCGCATCGAAAAAATCATCCCCCGGGGAATTTTCAGCGAGGTGCAGCTGCGGGCCGGCCGGCTCCAAATCAACGCCATGGTCACCACCGCCGTTTTGACCCGCAGCGGCTTTGATGAGAACGACCGCGTGTGTGCCGCGGTGGACCCCGAGCGGCTCCATGTCATGTGAAATCAAACCGCAGTCCGGTCGCAACGAAAAACGAAAAAAGGTGTCGAGTGGCCCGGCCCGACGGTCCCCGGCCGCAAATTCGAAAACCGACAAGGAGGGAAGATGAAACGAAAGGCAATGCTGGCCACAGCGGCGATTCTACTGATTTCGGGCCTGTTCTGCACAAACCTGCCCGCCCAAGACAAGATCCTCAAGATGTCCACCACCACCAGCACCCAGGCCTCCGGCCTTCTCGACGTGCTGCTGCCGGCCCTGGAAGAAGAGACCGGCATCCAGGTCAAGGTCTTTGCCAAGGGAACCGGGGCGGCCATCCGCGACGGGATGGACGGAAACGTGGATGTCATCTTCGTCCACGCCAGAGCGCGTGAAGAGCAGTTCGTGGCCGAAGGGTACGGCACGAAACGCTACGCCGTCATGCACAACGACTTTGTCATCCTCGGCCCGCCTTCGGATCCGGCCGGTGTCAAGGGAATGAAAGATGCGGCCGCGGCCCTGAAAAAGATCGCCCGGAGCGGCTCGGCGTTTATCTCCAGGGGCGACGACAGCGGGACCCACACCAAGGAGCAGGACCTTTGGAAGGCAACCGGGCTTCCCCTTGAAAAAAACAGCATGAGCATCGTCAAAAAGGGGAAAAGCGTGGAGGTGAGCTTCCTTTCGCCGCAGGGGCTGGGCCAGTGGTACCAGTCGATCGGCCAGGGCATGGGAAAGACCCTGACCTTTGCCGATGAAAAACGGGCCTACACCCTGGCCGACCGGGGAACGTATCTCAAGTACAAGTACGGCAGCCAGACCCCGATCGATCTGGAAGTGCTGTGCGAGGGGGACCCGGCCCTGTTCAACCCCTACGGGGTCATCCCGGTCAACCCGGAAAAATTTCCCCACGTCCGCTACGACCTGGCCAAGCAGTTTGCCGAGTGGCTGATCTCGCCGAAGACCCAGCAGCGGATCGCCGACTACCGGCTCCTGGGAAAACCGCTGTTTATCCCCGACAATTTGTAGAATATCCAGCAACCCCCGCTGGCTATTCTGCAAATTGAAAAGCGGCGCAAGCGCCGCGAAAGATAAAAATGGATTGCCCCCCCGGCTTCGGACCGAAGCCGGGGGCCTTCTCCGTGGCCGGGAATAATGTGTGCCTCTGCTCGGATGCACCGGTCCGCAGGACTTTACAAAAACGCCACCGCCGAGTATAGCGCCACAGTGCTTCGGGACAGGCGGCACCCTTTTTCTTCTGAACCTTCTGTTTTCATGCGGCGGGGCCGCATTTCACAAATTTACGGAGTAAATTTATTTGGGCTTTTTGCTGGACAGTATCCGATCGGCGTTGGGCCTGGTGATCTCCCTGGACCCGGAGATGCTGGAGATCGTCGGGGTGTCCGTGAAGGTCAGCGCCACGTCCACCCTGGTCGCCTCCATCATCGGCATCCCCCTCGGTTTCGTGGTGGCCTTCAACGCATTCCGGGGCAAACAGCTGCTCATCACGATCCTCAACACGCTGCTGGCGCTGCCCACGGTGGTGATCGGCCTCTTTGTGTACGCGTTCATCTCCCGCCGGGGGATTCTCGGCGTTTTGGACCTGCTTTACACCCAGAAGGCCATGGTCGTCGGCCAGGTCATTCTGATCATCCCGGTGGTGGCCGTGTTTACGATCTCTGCGGTCAGCCGCATCGACGACCGGTACCGAAAAACCGCCCTGACCCTGGGTGCCGACACCTGGCAAAGCGCCCTGGTCCTGGCCCGGGAGGCCCGGTTCGGGCTGGTCGCTGCGGTTGTCGCCGCCTTCGGCCGGGTGATCGCCGAAGTCGGCATCTCGATGATGCTCGGCGGCAACGCCAAGGGCTTTACCCGGACGATGACCACCGCCATGGCCCTGGAATACGACAAGGGGCAGTTCACCCTGGCCGTCGCCCTCGGGATCGTATTGCTGGCACTGGCCTTCGGAATGAACCTGCTGTTCCATTTTTTCCAGGGAAAGGCGCGCATTTGACCCTCTACCGCCTATCCGACCTTACCCAGGTCTACGACGGCCGGACCGTCGTCGACATTCCCCGTCTGGAAATCGAAGCCGGGGAACGCTACGCCCTTCTCGGACCCAACGGTGCCGGTAAAACGACCCTGCTCAACATTCTGGCCTTCTTGGATCGGCCCACGACCGGTGCCGTCGAATTTGACGAATCCCCTGTCGATTTCACCCGCCCGGCAATGCAGCGGCTTCGAAAACGGGTGGTCATGGTCGACCAAAACCCGATCCTGTTCACCACGACGGTGTACAAAAACGTGGCATTCGGCCTCAAGGTCCGGAAGATCCCTTCCGATGAACGAAAACGCCGGGTCCACGAAGCGCTGGAACAGGTGGGGATGTCATCGTTTTCCGGCGCCATGGCCCATCGACTTTCCGGCGGAGAGACCCAGCGCGTCGCCCTGGCAAGGGCCCTGGCGCTGTCTCCGGCGGTACTGCTTTGCGACGAACCGACCGCCAATGTCGACGCCGAACACCAGTCGGCCATCCTGCGGATTCTCAAAGAGAGCAACCAGGAAAAAGAGATCACCCTGATCTTTACCACCCATGACCGAAGCCAGGCGGCTGCACTGGCCCAGGAAACGATCTACCTCGACCAGGGCCGGCTGGCCGCCGCCGGCCAGGGAAACGTCTTTACCGCAACCCTGAAAAGCGACCGGGACGGCCGGAGCGTCTGCCAGATCGAAAACGGCCCCCGGATTTCGCTCCCCTACGACGGGGTATCGGTCGTGGCACGAAAGGTTCGCATCGAAGTGGACCCCTTGCGGCTTGTCCTCGGCCCGGCAGCCGAGGGGCGCCCGTCGGAAAACCGCTTTTCCGGACGGGTGGTCCAGGTAGCCGAGGAAAGGGGCCGCATCTGGTGCGTGGTCGACATCGGGGTCAGGATCGGCCTGAGCCTGAGCGCCTCGACCTACCGGAGCGTCCACCCCCTGGTGGGCGAAAGGGTTTCGCTTCAGATCCCCTCCGACGCCGTCCGCCTGATGTAAAGCGGCCAGCCGCCCCCGAGAGGGTGCGCCCAGGATCCGATTCGGAAATGCGGACGGCCCTCGAACCCTTTCGATCTGGAATCGCGCCGCCGACAAACGCTTGCAGTGCACAGATTCCCGGGCAGCGGTGCATTGACATCTGTGCACTTGCCTCCCGTTCACGGATTTTGTATAGTTTTACAGGCGATGTTCCGCCGTTTGTTCCGATGGCCAGGCTCCCTGCTAACCGCTTGCAAACAAATCAGAATCTCTTCTTCTGCCATATTTTCCGCGGTGATTCTTCGTTTTCTGGCACGAATGTTGACTTTGAATTGTTCCGAGGCGCGGTTTCATTATCGAGCATCCGGGGACAATCGATGCAAACCGATCTGAACGATATGATCCGCCACACCTTGGAAAAGGCTGGCCTGCAGAAACCGCCTGCGAAGAAAATCGCGCCGACCGGCCGCACGTTGAAGATCGCACTCCTTCTGCTGCCGGAAATCGCGCTTGAAAAAAAGGACCGGAAACGCCGCATGGCCCTGAGAACGTCTGCCCGGAGGAAAACAGACCGAAAAACCGGCCCCCGGCCCACGGTAGAAAAGCCGCCGGGGCACTGATTCCGGAGACCGGCCGGGCTGCCCACCGGCACCCGCCGCTCCGTGAAATGGTTCAACGAGTGCTTATTCATGTTCCGGTTCGACGGCGTCCGCCCGTGGATCCGCATTTTTTCCATCCGATCTGAACCCGAGCCCCGGAAGGGAGGTAGGCCATGCTCGCCTTTGTCAGCGACCTTCATTTCATGGATGAAACCGCCGGCCGCCACAACGTCTCCTGCGATGCCTTCGACCTCTTTTTTCAAGATCTGGCATCGACGGTGAAGTGGCACCGGAACAAAAACCGGGATGTCAAAGAGCTTCGGATCGTGTTTCTGGGCGACATCTTCGACCTGCTGCGCACCACCTATTGGCTGAAGCCGGAGGTCAAGGAAAGCCAGCGCCCCTGGGGAAGCAATCAGGCCCAGATGAAAGTCCACGCCCAGCGGATCTTCGACGACATCGCGAAAAAAAATGCCGATACGTTCAACCTCCTGGGCGCTCCCCTGAAGGACAGCTATGGGTTTCCCTTCGAACCGGATCGCATCTACATCCCCGGAAACCACGACCGGCTCTGCAATCTTTTCCCGGGCCTTCAGAACCGCGTCCGCAAAGCCCTCGGGCTGGGCGCGGCAAACCAACCCTTTCCCCACATATTTACCGACCCGCACTACGGCGTCATCGCCCGGCATGGACACGAATTCGACAAGTTCAACTACGAGGGGGGCGCCGCCCTGGACCACCATGCGCACATGCAGGTGCCCATCGGCGATCCGATCACCACCGAACTGGCCACCAAGTTTCCCTGGCGGGTCATGCAGGCGCCCAAGGTCAAGGCGCTCCCTGAAAAATACCGGCAACGGCTCGAAGAGAATCTTCAGCAGGTCGACAACGTCCGTCCTTTTTCGGCGGTGCTTCAGTGGCTCCTGTACCAGGTCAGCCAGTTCCGCACCCTGAAGCCGATCATCGAAGACTGCTTGGACGAAATCGTCGAAGACTTCAACAAGCTCTCCTTCGTAAAGAACTGGTACAAGCACCACGACCGATGGACCGACTTTCTCGACGAGGCCGACAAGATCCAGGCCGTCCTCTTTTTGCTGGAAAAGTTCAAGGTGTTTTCCTCCGAGAAAATCCTGCCGCTGGTCGACAAAGCCGCCGGCCTGTTTGCCAAGGACGAACTGGCGGAAGGAGCGAAAAAGGAAAACCCGCAATTCCGATACGTGGTCTACGGCCACACCCACACGCCGATTCAGCGCCCGATCCGCGTTCTCCAGAGCCACCAGGACGATGGGATACGTCGTGAACAGGTCTACATCAACACCGGCACCTGGCGAAGCCGTTATCACAAGGCCGAAGAAGGCGCCGATTTCATCGGATGGAAGAACATGACCTATGCAATCTTCTACACGGCCGAAGAGCGCGGCGCCGACATCCCCAGCTTTGAAACCTGGACCGGGACCCTGAAAACCTCCTGACCCCTTGCGGCCGGTGAGGATCGGCGCGCGCGCCGGTGCGGCTCAGGGCGGTTGCCACAGCTGCCATGATTTTATCTTGCATAGGAGTCGACATGCCGACACGAACGAAGATCAGTTTTGCCACCTGCAATCTGTACAATCTTCACCTGCCCGGCCAGCAAATCTACAGCGACGCCGATGGATGGAGTCCGTCCGAATATGAAGCCAAGATCGACTGGCTCGCCCGGATGCTGCCGGTTGTCGATGCCGGCTGCTGGGGATTTCAGGAGCTTTGGCACCCCGACGCGCTTCAAGCCGCCTTCCAGAGAGCCGGGATCCTGGCCGACTACCGGCTGCTGGTGCCAGAGGGCCATTCGGGCGCCAGCATCGTCTGCGGCGGGGCCGTTCTCAAGGACCACCTGGTCGGCGAACCCGAGTGGATCGAAGCGTTTCCCGAAAAGCTGGTGCTGCAGAGCGGCGGAGACGACGACCAAACACCGGAGATCGCGGTCTCCGTCGACGGGTTTTCCAGACCGGTGCTGCATTTCCGGATCCGGCCCCGAAGCGGTGGAAAAATCATCCATGTCTTCGTGGTCCACCTCAAATCGAAAATGCCCGCCAAGGTGTACCGGGAAGGGTGGTACCGGCGGGATTCGGACTATTACAAGAACCATTCGGAAGGCATCGGCGCCGCCATTTCCACGATCCGCCGGACCGCGGAGGCCGCAGCCCTGCGAATGGTCCTGGTGGACATGATGAAGGGCACCGACACGCCCGTGGTCGTTTTGGGGGATATGAACGACGCCCAGATGAGCAACACCCTCAACGTGGTCACCGGGCAGCCGAATTACCTGTTGGGACTGAGCAAGGGAGGCGCCGACGCGGACCTGTACACCGTCTGCACCCTCCAGGAGTACCGGAGCCTGCGGGACGTCTACTACACCCACATTCACCAGAACCAGCGCGAATCGCTGGACCACATTCTTATCTCCCAGGAGTTCTACGACAACGCCAGAAGACGGATCTGGGCCTTCAAGGGGATGGAGGTCTTCAACGACCACCTCAACCGGGAAAACCACAAGGCCGACGGCACTTCGGATCACGGCATCGTCAAAGCAACGTTCGAATACCGCCCGAACCGTCGATAGGACAGGGAACGGTTGGAGAAGCGCCCGTGAATGCACCGGCAGGCAATGCCACCATCGGGGTTGGGGCTCGGGGGCCAGCGATCCGGTTCAACCGGCCCCGCCGGTTTTTTCCCGCCCTGATTCTCGCCGCAATGATGATCGCCTGCGCGCAGCCGGTTCCGGCAGACAAATTGGACTACGTCGGTGAATGGAAGAGCAAGGAGATGTACCTGTTGATCCTCAAGGACGGCAGCGTCAAATACGAGCGGCTCAAGGGCGGTGCAACGACCCGGATCACCGGGCCCCTGAAGGAGTTTCAGGGCGACCATTTCATCGTCGGCTTTTCTTTCATCACGACTACATTTCTCGTCACCCAGCCCCCGTATCAGGAAGCGGGGAAGTGGAAAATGGTGGTCGACGGGGTCGAATTGACCAAGACCCGATGACCGCAAACCGATGCCTACCGACGACTTGGCTCCGAACGGCGGCCTCAGGCAGGTCGATTCGCGCGAGAAAACATTTCCCGGGCAAGGCCCCATGAACGATCGCATTCAAGTCATCTCCTGCCGAACCGAAGCGCAGATCGAACAGGTTCGGCGCCTCTTTCGGGAATACAACGCATTTTTGGGAGTGGACCTCTCTTTTCAGGGTTTTGAACAGGAGCTGGAGCAGCTCCCCGGCGCCTACTCGCCCCCTTGCGGCGCCCTTTTGCTGGCCGAAGGTCCCACCGGAGCCGCCGGCTGCGTGGGACTGCGAAAACTCCAAGAGGGGATCTGCGAAATGAAACGGCTCTATGTCCGGCCCGGCTCCAGGGGCCTGGGCCTGGGCCGGGGGCTGGCGGTTCGCATCATCGAAAAGGCCGTTGAAATCGGTTATCGGCGCATGCGCCTCGACACCCTGGACAGGCTCACCGAGGCGATCGGACTCTACGAGGCGCTCGGCTTTCGGACCATCGAGCCCTACTATCCGAATCCGCTGCCGGAAGTCACCTACTGGGAGCTCGATCTGAAGCGTTTCGCGGTTTGACTTTTCGGTCCCCCCCCGGTACATCTTTTCAAGGTATCGCAGGATTTGCTGCACCGGTTCCCAACCCCGACCCGTCGATCTTCGTCTCAGGTTTTCAGTTGGCAGTGCTGATGTCATATTCCGGAAGCAAGGGCGTGATCGCCCGTTGCAGGCGCAGGAGCGGAAGGAACTGGGCCGATGGCCGAACACCGATACCATGTCGTCTACCGGGGAAGGATTCAGGAGGGCTTCGAGCCGGAAACCGTCGCCCGGAACCTGGTCCGAATTTTCAACCTCCCGCCGGAAAAGGCGGCCAAGATTCTCCGGTCCCGCCAAGCCGTTCTTCGAAAAAACCTCACCGAATCGGCCGCCCGCACCGCCATCGCCGTTCTGAAAAGAGCCGGCCTTGACGTCGTCCTGGTCACGGTGCCCGCCCCGGAGGGGATTTCAGCGGAACATGAAGGGGCGGCAGCGGCCCCGCCGCCGGCAGGCGCCGGCCCCCCGGCACCGACGCCGCCGACCGGCCCCACCCCCCCGCCTCCGGCCCGGGTTTCCAGCCGGATTCCCCTGCGGTTTCACGGAAGCGGCTCCGACTACTTCCGGATCTGGATCGTCAACATCATCCTTTCGGTGCTTACCTTGGGGATCTACTCGGCCTGGGCAAAGGTCCGCCGAAAGCAATATTTTTACGGCAACACCCGGATCGACAAGGCCAGCTTCGCGTATTTGGCGGACCCGAAAAGAATTCTTGTCGGACGGATCATCGTGGTCGTCTTTTTTTTCGCCTACTCGCTGGCGTCGGAGCTGCTGCCGATCGTCGGATCCATTTTCGGACTGGTGTTCATCTTTCTTCTCCCCTGGCTGGTGGTCCGGTCCATGACGTTCAACGCCCGCAACAGCGCGGTTCGAAACATCCGGTTCGATTTTGCGGGAACCGTGGGCCAGGCGGCGGTGGTGTTCATCCTGTGGCCGGCTCTGGCCGTCCTGACCCTCGGTATTCTATCTCCCTACGTCTTGTACCGCCAGAAACGCTTCCTGGTGGAAAGCAGCCGATACGGCAAAACGCCGTTTTCCTTTGCAGCGACCTCGGGCGACTATTACCGAATTTTCCTCGGCGCCCTGGTGCCGATCCTGATCGCCCTTGCCGCCGCGGCGGCCGCGAGCTTTCTGTTCGCGCCGGCTGCCTTTCTGGTGGTTTTGGGGGCCTACCTCTACCTGCTCGCCTACTTTTCGGTAAAAACCACCAACCTGCTGTACAACTCCAGCCGGCTCGGCCCGCACCGGATGCAGGCCACCCTCGGCGTCAAGGATTACGCCCTTCTGGTGCTGGTCAATTCCCTGGCCACGGCGTTTACGCTGGGCCTCTTCCACCCCTGGGCCAAGGTCCGAATCTACCGCTACAAGATCGAAAACCTGACCCTGCTTCCCGGCGGCAGCCTCGATGAATTCGTGGCCTCTGAACAGAAGCAGGTTTCCGCACTCGGCGAAGAGGCCGGTGACTTTTTCGATTTCGATATCGGGCTATGATCGAATTTTGCGGCCATCTATACGACGGAAAAACCTCGGCGCAGGCACCGGCTGTCTGCCGGATCTACGACAACGGCACAGTCCGCATTGAGCAGCACGACACCGGCGGTGCCCTGCTTCTTCTGGGATCCATCGATGCCGTCCGTTTTTCCCCGCGCCTGGCCGACACGCCCCGGTATCTGTATT
>JASFPT010000119.1:0-11142 GCA_050115795.1 Desulfobacterales bacterium | reverse complement strand
CATGCCCATCCCCTTGTCGATCCAGGCGCCGAAAAAGACCAGCAGGCACGCAGCCACCAGGGTCAGCGGGTTTCTTCGGGTGACCGGCGGAACCAGCAGGATAATCCCAAAAACCATCATGATGATGGAGGCCCACATCCAGGGAACGTAGGCGTTGTGGCCGTGCAGCCCGGCAAACAGATAGGTGATGCTGTCCATGTGGCCGGGGATGTTGCTGTAAAATGCGACAAACACCTCACACAGGAAGAAGAAAACATTCAAGATGATGGCGTAGGTCACGATCTTGGCCAGGGACTGGATCTGCTCCCAGCCCGGATCGAAGTTGGAGACCTTCCGGATGATCATGCACAGCAGAATCAGCAGGGCCGGTCCTGCGGCAAATGCCGATGCAAGAAACCGGGGAGCCAGAATGGCGGTCAGCCAGAAATGGCGACCGGGCAAACCACAATACAAATACGCCGTCACCGTGTGAATGCTGATGGCCCACGGAATCGACAGGTAGATCAGCGGCTTGACCCACATCGGATAGTGGGTGCCGTGACGTTCGGCCTGAAGCACGTTCCACCCGATGACCACGTTCAAGAACAGATACCCGTTGAGCACGATCATGTCCCAGAACAGGACCGAGTTGGGCGTCGGGTAAAACAGCACGTTGAGCATCCGCATCGGCTGGCCCAGGTCGACGAAGATGAACAGCAGGCACATCACCACTGCGGCAATGGCCAGAAATTCGCCCAGAATGGTGATCCGGCCGAAGGCCTTGTAATCGTGCAGATAATACGGGAGCACCACCATCACCCCTCCGGCGGCCACACCGACCAGGAAGGTGAACTGCGCGATGTAGAACCCCCAGGAGACGTCCCGGCTCATGCCGGTGACCCCCAGGCCGAAGCTGAGCTGGTAGAACCAGGTGAGCACACCCACGCCCACGATGGCTGCCAGGCCGAGGATCAGCCCCCAGTATCTCTTGGTTCCCTTGACCGCAAATTCTAGCATAGATCACCTCACACGATGTAGTAGACAGAAGGGCTCGTGCCGAGCTCCTGTTTGCGTCGAATGGTGTAATTCTCCATGAGCAGCTGCCGCACTTCCGATGACGGGTCGTACAGGTCGCCAAAGACCAGGGCACCGTCGGAGGCCTCCACGCATGCGGGCTGCTTTCCCTCAGCCAGGAGTTCGACGCAGAAGTCGCATTTTTCCACGACCCCTTTTGCCCGGGTGGGAAACTTCTTGTTGATCTCCTTGATGAAGGGCCGTGGATCCCGGAAGTTGAAGCTCCGGGCGCCGAAGGGGCAGGCCGCCATGCAAAAACGGCATCCGATGCATCGGTGAAAGTCCATCATGACGATGCCGTCTTCATTCTTGAAGGTCGCCTTGGTCGGACAGGCCCGGACGCAAGGCGGGTGTTCGCAGTGGTTGCACAGCACCAGATACGGCCTTTCCTTGACTTCGTAAGGGAGAAATTCGTTTTCCTTCTCGGGAAAGGCGTGCTTGTATTCCGTCTCCCAGATCCACTTGATCTCGTGGCGCTTGTCTTCAAAGTGGGGGACGTTGTGAATCGAGTGGCAGGCCTCGATGAGCGGCTCCATGTCCGCTGGGGACTCGAACCTGCGGGTGTCGATCACCATGGCCCACTGCTTGGCCGTGCGGGCCTCGGGCGCCCGCCTGATTTTCGGCTCGGGGGCGGCATGGCCGCTGCCGGCGGCAAAGGCGGCATCGAGCACCGGCCTGCTTCCCAGGCCGAGAGCGGCGATGCCGGCAAGCTTCAGAAAGCGTCTTCTGCTGCTTTTCATCTCTCCGTCTCCTTCGGGTTGTCGATGTGGCAGTCCCAGCAGTAGGGGCGCACAGAGGCATAATTGTGGCACCTGTCGCAGAAATCGGCCTTGTTGGAATGGCAGTCCAGACAGGTGTTGGAAAGACTCATCATATAGGACTTGCCTTCCGGATTGATATAGATCCGCTTGGCGTCCCGCACGACCGTGTCCCGCCAGACGTCGAGAAGCTGCATGTGTTCGGCCTTCATGTACGGAGTTGCCCGAACGCACTCCTTGGCGGCCTTGGCTTTTTCCGTCAGCAGCGGTTCGGGCGCCGGTGCCGCCTTGCCCAGGTTGTACCAGAACGGGGAGGTCACCAGGACCACAAAAATGACCAGGCCGGTGATGACCAATCCCTTATCGTACATCTTCCGGTTATTCGTCGGCATCTTCTTCTTCCTCCATTCCCGGCAGATCCTCGCCGCGCAAGTCCGTGGTCCGCTTCTTCTGTCCGGGCAGGTTCAGCGCGTTGCCCACCAGTTCGGTGACGCCGGTGACGTTCACCTCCGGCACCCAATATTCCATGAGGGCGGGAAGCACCGCGCGGTCGATGGCACAGATGCAGGCGAGCATGTTGACCCCGTGCTTATCATGCACGTGCTTTACGGCATTGGCCCGGGGAAGCCCCCCGGCCAGTCGCAGCTCCATGTCCTCGCCGGCGTTGAGACCCGCACCGCTGCCGCAGCAGAAGGTCTGCTCCCGGATGGTGTTGGAGGGCATTTCGTAAAAATGGTTGCAGACGCTCTGAATCACGTACCGGGGTTCATCGAGCAGACCCATGCCCCGGGAGGGATTGCACGAGTCGTGGAATGTCACTGTCAAGTGGTCGTTTCGACTCGGGTCCAGGTCGAGCTTGTCGTGATAAAGAAGGTCTGAAAGAAACTCGGTGATGTGAACCATCTTGGTGGAGGCCGCATTTTCAAACCGGGTCCCGGTAATCGGGGAGACCGGCACCTCCAGAAAATCGGCCGGCCCGTTGAGGGTGTCCATGTACTGGTTGATCACCCGCCACATGTGGCCGCACTCGCCGCCGAGAATCCACTTGACGCCGAGCCGCTTGGCCTCGGCGTACATCTTGGCGTTGAGCCGCTTCATGGTTTCGTGGGAGGTGAAAAACCCGAAATTGCCGCCCTCCGAGGCGTAGGTGCTCCAGGTGATGTCGAGGCCGTACTTTTCCTCCAGGTAGTGAAACAGGATCAGATACCCCATGGCCGTGTAGGTGCCAGGGTCGGCGAAGACGTCCCCCGAGGGCGTAATAAAAAGGATCTCAGCCCCTTTCCGGTTGAGGCTCGGCTTGGGCAGCACCCCCGTGATCTCCTCGATATCCTCGCAGAAAAAGTCGATCATGTCCTTGTAGGCGTGGGGCTGGATGCCGAGGTGATTGCCGGTGCGGTAGCAGTTGGCCACCGGCGTGGCGATCCAGTCGATGTTCAGCCCCAGCAGGTTGAGCAGCTCCCGGCCGATAATGGTGATTTCAGCCGTATCGATTCCGTAGGGGCAAAACAGCGAGCAGCGTCGGCACTCGGTGCACTGGAACATGTAGTACCACCACTCCTTGAGCACATCCAGGGACATGGGTCGGGCACCGGCCAGTTTGCCGAAGAACTTTCCGAACCGGGTAAAGTCGTTTCTGTAGACCGAGCGAATCAGTTCGGCACGGAGCACCGGCATGTTCTTGGGATCCCCGGTGCCGATGAAAAAGTGGCACTTGTCGGCGCAGGCACCGCAACGAACGCAAATGTCCATGAAGACCTTGAAAGAACGGAACCGGTCGAGGCGATCGCGCATCCCCTCGAAAAGAATCTCCTGCCAGTTTTCCGGCAGCAGCCAGTCGTCTTCCAGCGGGTTCCACTGCCGGGCGTTGGGGAGACCGACATATTCCACGCTCTTGGGATTCGAGGCATAGCAATACATGCCGGGGCGGATGTCGATCGGCGTGTCCATCCACCCGGTCGATGGCGGTGTATGACTTCTGGAGAGAATCTCTTGGGGTTTGGGTGTGCTGTCGGACATGTGCTACTCCTTTTCCGCTGAAGTTTCGTCCGCCTCGGGTTCATCGGGCTCCGGGGGAAGCTCCTTATCTACGGGCAGTTCCACCTCAACCATCTTTTCTCTGAATTCGTCTTCGTATTCCTCGTAGGTATGCACCTTGACCGGATAGTTCCACGGATTGACGTGGCGGACCTCCCGGGTGTTGGAGGTCAAATTCCGGGTCGGGCTCATGAAGATGCCGCCCAGGTGCATGAGCTTGCTGAAAGGAAAGTAGGCCAGCAGGATGCTGACGAAAAACAGGTGGACGTAGAACAAGGCGCCGATCCCCTCCGGCACCGTCGGGTGAAACGAGACCAGGCCCAGGGCCAACTCCTTGGCCCCGACCAGGTCGATCTTGGTAAAGTAGCGCATCAGGACCCCGGTAAAGGCGATCCCGAAAATCAGAACCAGCGGAAAGTAGTCCGAGGCAAGGGAGATGTACCGAACCTGCGGCAGCAGCACCCGGCGCAGAAAGAGCAGGGTCACGGCCGCCAGAAGAACCACCCCGGAGAGAAACACCTGCGGAAGTCCGATCTGCATGAAGCTGTCGGCCGACTCGAGCAGCTGCAGCCAATGGGGGACCGGTTCGGTGAAAAATCGAAGATGGCGCACCAGCACGGTGGCAAATGCATAGTGAAAGGCCAGGGCAAAGAGCCACAGCCACAGCTCCAGCCCGTAAAACAGCTTTCCGCCCTCTTTGACCTTCATCTTCGTGTTTCGGAAAAGCGAGCGGAACAGAACGATCTCCAGCAGCATGCGCAAAAAGACCCCCCCCTTGGTGGTGGGGTTGTCGATGGTCGCCTGTTTGAAGTAGGGGAGGCTCTTTTGCTGGCCGGCCGTGGTCGGGATTCGAAAGGGTACCGGAGAACGGGACCAATCCACGACACGGTAGATAAATCCGGCAATGAAGATGACGACTGCCAGATAAGGGATGATGATCCCAAACAGGGCTTCGAGGCCCGCGGCGGCCACTCCCACATAGGCAATCAGAAACAGCAGCAGCACCGCTATGAGGGAAAACATGTAGTTACGATTCATTGACCAGCACCTCGCTTACCGGCCTTGCCGCGGCGCGGTCGGCGGTCACTTCCCCCCGGCCAGGAGGAGTCTGCGCCGGCCGCGGAAAGCCGCCGTCATTGGGTTAAATCCGAATTACCGGGACTCGGCTCACCGTCTCCGATCTCGGTCACCAATCCGGCTCTTTCAAAAGCCTTGAAAAATCGGTTTCGCTGCTCGTTTGCCTGGATCTGAAAGATCTTTTCTCGGCATTTCACGTATATATCGAAGGCTAGGAGGCAGAGCTGATCGACCCGGGCGTCGAAGGCCGCCAGATCGGCCTGCATCTCGCTGTCTGAAGCCGCGCCTCCGATCTGATCGCGAACGATCTGCTTCAGGGACAAAACAAAGCCGGTGGCCTTGGCGGGGGTGAAATTCTGCACCGCCCGGATTCGGATGATCGGATCGAGGTGGCCTTCGGCGGCTTCCGGGTCCAGCTCTTTGGCCAGACCGGCGACCAGGCCGGATAGGCCTTCGCGGGTGGTGCTGCCAACAGGGTTGGCAAACGGATCTTTTTGGCTTTTGAGGAATCGGGAGGTATCGGGTGGATAGGTATCAACGACAAAGTCGAACCACTTTTTGACGATGGCGGTCTGCTTCTGTGCCAGCACACTGTCCAGCTTCATACCCTGGATTGCTCCTAACCCCCAGATCGAGAAAAATTCGAGCCGCCGAAGATGCGAAACTTATGGGAATAATTCGCAAAATACGCCGGCGGCACCGATGGTGCTCAAATCAGGTGCTATAGTCGACTTGCCCTTCCATGTCAAGGATAAACGGAACGGCCAAAAGGGGGCCCCCGCGGGCTAAAACCGCGGTGTTCCGCTATCTGCAGGCTGTATGGGGCGCGGGTTTTGGAGCAACCGGGGCTGGACGGAAATCGGGGACCGCCGGGATCGGATTACCCGTCCAGTCCGAGCTCTTGGATTTTGGCGATCAGGGTGTTGCGGTGGATACCGAGCTTCTGGGCTGCCTTGGTTCGATTGAAGTCGTTTTGCTCCAGCACCTGGCCGATGAATTCCCGTTCAAAGGAGGTCACCGCCTCTTTGAGGGACATGTCCTCTGCAGGAAGTCGCTTTTGAAATACCGGATCCAGGTCTTCGGCCTCGATCACCGAACCGGCCTTGACGGTCGCCATCCGCTCCACGAAATTTTGAAGCTCCCGCACGTTGCCGGGCCACTCGTAGCCCATGAGCATGGCCCTGGCCCGGTCGGACACCTCTTTTGCGGGGGTGCCGGTTCGCTTGGCGAAACATTCCAGAAAGTGGGTCAGCAGCAGCGGGATATCGCTTTTCCGCTCCCGCAGCGGGGGGATTTGGATCGGCAGGACATTGAGTCGATAGTAGAGGTCTTCCCGGAAGCTGCCCTGCTCGATAAGGGTTTCGATATCCTTGTTCGACGAGGCCAGAAAGCGCACGTCCAAGCGGATGACCTTCGAATCGCCGAGCCGCTCCAGCTCCTTTTCCTGAATCACCCGCAGCAGTTTCGCCTGCATGTTGACATCGAGCGAGTCGATGTCATCAAGAAGCACCGTCCCCTTGTCGGCGATTTCGAGTTTTCCGCTGCGGGTGCTGGTGGCGCCGGTAAAAGCGCCTTTGACATGCCCGAAGATTTCACTCTCCATCAGGGTCGGCGGAATGGCGGCGCAGTTGACCACCACAAACGGGAACCGACTCCGCGGGCTTCGCTTGTGGATCGCTCGGGCCACCAGTTCCTTGCCGGTTCCACTTTCCCCTTGAATCAGAACGGTCCCATCACCCTGGGAATAGGTGGCGATCGTCTCGAAGATATCGATCATCTTGGGGTCCTGGCCCACCATCTGCTCGAAGCGGTGGATGCGATCCAGTTCGGTCCGCAGATAGGCGAGTTCCTGGACCAGACGCCTCTTTTCCAGGGCCCGGTCGATGATGGTGCGCACCTCCTCGACGGAAAAGGGCTTGACCACGTACTCGTAGGCCCCGAGTTTGATGGCCCGGACCGCCGCCTGGATCTCCTTGACCGCCGTCACCATGACCACTTCGGTGAGCGGGTCCCGCTCTTTGAAGGCTTCCAGCAGATCAAGGCCGTCCGCATCCGGCAGGCGGATATCCAGCAGAACCAGATCCACCGAATGCTTTCGGAACAGATCGGTGGCCGCGGCGCCCGACTCGGCAAACAGAACGGCAAAGTCGTCCTTCAGCAGCATATTGAAGGATTCCCGCACTCCTCGCTCGTCGTCGACCACCAGTATTCGAGGCGATTCAGACTGACCCATGAATTTTTCACAACACAAATCCGCAAAAGAGTCAAATCATTCGATTTTCGACCATGGCCACTGCACAGATTTTTGTGCAGTACTGCACAAAAATCTGTGCACTTTCTTTGCGCCCTCGGATCGGTTTCCACTGCCCGGACCCGGGAAAAGCGCCGGATCAAAAACCGCCGGGCGACGTGAAATAGTCCAATTTCAAGCGGTTAGATCGACCCGGGCCGCTATCCATCCCGAGGGGTGCCGTTTTTCGATAGGGATCGACTACTGGCACGGTTTGTGTGAGGTTGATCCGGCCGGGTGTTCAACGTCCGCTTCCACCGAAAGGAGGCATTATGAAAGGCCGTCTGAGTGGTTTTTTGCAATCAAAATTCAATGTTTATCTGTGCCTGGCGATGGGGTGGCGGTGGGCGCGCCGCTATCTGAATCTTCTGGGAATTCTGTACTTTCTGTTCCGCTGGAAAGAAAAGCAACGCATCGGAGACAGCGTTGGAACCGTTTTTGCTAGCGGCAACGCCGAGCCGACGGTCCGCCAGCTGCGCAAAGCGATTCTGACCGGCATTGTCACCCACTACTATGAGAAGCTGTTCAACGCCTATTGCTCGGATGAAGACTCCCATCGGTTTTTCAGCTCGCGAGTGGCCGACGAGGGTCTGCGTGCGGTGCGCGAAGCCCTGCTGCAGCAGCGGGGCGTGCTGCTGGTCACCGGGCACTACGGCGGCGTCGAATTTCTTCCCGGATACCTGGGGTCCCAGGGAATCCCCGTTTCGATCGTCGTCCGATTCGCCTCAGAAGGTCTGCGGCAATTGTCCCGCCAGAAAGGTGAGCGATTCTTGATCCGTATTATCGATGCGGATCGGGAGCCGAACGTCTTCTTTGCCATCTGCCGGCATTTGAGGCAAAACCGGGTGGTGATCACCCAGTGCGACGAAATCGACGAATGGCGGCAGCCCCGGGACAAGACCCGCTTCTCTTTTTTGGGGCGACGGGCCGCACCGGACCGGGCCTTGAACCTGCTGGCGCAGCGGGCCCGGTGTCCGGTGGTATTCGGTGTGATGCACCGGGACGCAGATCTAGGGTATCGGTTCATCGCCCGGCAGGCGGCCGAAATAACGGGGGCCGGCCGCTGGACGATTGGAGAAGCCGGTTTGAAGTTTGTGGAAGCCTTTGTATACAGACACCCCCAGCAGTGGTACCAGTGGGCCAAGCTCCCGGCTGTCGAGAAAAACGCCGAAGCCACCGCGCTGCCGCGCTGGTCTGCGACGGTTCCCACGCTGATCTTACCGCCGGCACGGGCATCGTGAAGCGGAAGCGGCCGACGCCGTGCCTGGAAAAAACAGGAGAAAATCCATGTACTGTCTGATCGAACCGGCATCCCGCAGTGTCGGGATGTTCGTGCCGGCTTATCCACTTCCCCTGGTGGAACTGGCAAGTTTTGTCCACTCCCAGCGACCGGAAATCGAGCTTCAGGTCATTTCGGTTCCCTTCGACTACGGGCTTCCGCTGTCGGCCCGGGGAAGGGACCGGGTCGTAGCCGCCCTGACGGACGACCTTGAGAACCTGGGACCGAGGGCCGTGGGCATCTCCTGCACGGCCATCGCCCAAGCCGAGGAGGCGATCTATCTGGCCGAGGCGATCCGTCAAAGGCTCCCGGAAACCTTCATTTTCATGGGGGGTTACTTTCCGACGCTCTACGGCGAGGAGGTCCTCGCGCGATCCGGGGCCGTGGACGCCGTGGTGGTCGGCGAGGGCGAGGCCGCCCTGCTGGCCATAGTCGACGCCGTCGAAAAAGGAGTCGATCCACGGGTCCAGGGCGCACCGAACCTGCTCTGGCAAAGTGCAGGAGATTGGCAACGAACCGCTCCGGCGCCTCGCTTTGACCTGAAGCAAAAGGGGAGAATCGACCTCGGACTGCTGAAAAGCCCGGCAAGTTTCGATGTCGCCCCTTATGCCTTCAGCCGGGGCTGCCCTTTCGGCTGCACTTTCTGTATGGAAGAGTCGATCCGACCCGGCCGGCGGGCCGTTCCCGACGATGTCGTCTCCGCCGATCTTCACCATCTGGCCGGGTACAGCAACACCGGAACGATTCTGGTCAGCGATGCGCTGTTCAAATCGATTCACCTGCTCCCGCTGATTCGGGATCTGGGCCTCCGGATCAACTTCGAATCCCGTTGCGACGTGCTGGACCCCGGGATCCTGGCCCAAAATGCGGACGTCATCCAGGCCCTTGCCGTGGGATTCGAGTCCGCCAGTTACGATACCCTGCGGCGCATGAACAAGGTGACCGACCGCGCCCATCACCGCCGCTACCTGGCCGGTGCAAGGGGGCTCTTTGAATCCGCCGTGTCGGCGGGGATACCGATCATGGTCTTTATGATTGCCGGATTTCCCGGGGACACCGAAAAAGACCTCCAAGAGACCCTCGCCTTTGCCGAATCCCTTGCCCAAAGCGCCCGGGGCGCCGGCGGCTTTGTGTTCAAGATCGGAGAATGCCACGTCTATCCGAAGACCCGGCTTTACGAACTGGCACGCTCGCTTCCGGACGTGGTCTTCGACGACGACGGGGTTTTCGGTCAAAACGTGGTCCGCCGCCCGTCGAAGACTCTTTCCTTCGAGACCGTGATCGAAACCACCCGCCGCGTCTTTTCGCTGTCGCGACCCTCTGGGGATCTGAACCGGGTTCTTCGGCAAATGATGCCCTTTTTCCGCCTTCCGGCGGCGGCCCTGACCGACCAGATGATCGTTGACAAATGCTACCGCGATCGCGATAGGGAGATATTCGACGTTCACGGAGAGAGCCTGGCCCGGTTCCGAACGCTGGTGCCGGCCCTGGTCGATCGACACAAAGAGGGGCAGTCTGCGGAAAGGCGCAGGCGCCAACTGGACCTGTCGCGCTGAGATGGAAAAGGAAACGAGCTGCATCAATTCCAGGGCGATCCTGGACTATGTCAAGCATCACCGCGGCGATGCGGTCCATGAACTGATCCGCGACCTCGATCCGGAGATCGACGCCCTTCCGGATCCGGCGGCCTTCCTGTGCGACCCGCACAACTGGATTTCGTCTGCGCTGATCGCCGAGCTGTTCACCCGGGCCCGGTTGTTGATCGGTGACGAACAGGTCGCCTTCAAAATCGCCCGGCACGCCTTTGAAAACAACAAGCTGGGCTACGGCCAGCGCATTATCTTCAAGGCGCTGTGGTCCACCAACAACGTACTGAAAAATTTACAGAAAGTAAACAACAAGTGGAATCGCAACAAACGCGTCGAGGTGGTGGAGCGCACTCGAAAGGGAGCCGTGGTCCGGCTTCACTGGAACCCGGATATGGGATGCTCCCGGGATATGTGCCTCTATAACCAGGGCGCCTATACCTATCTGCCGGTCGTTTGGGGCGGCAAACCGGTTGAGGTGATCGAGCGCTGCTGCTTTTTCCGGGGGGCGCCCCACTGCGAATACGACCTGATCAAAGCGCCCACCAATCGATTCTACGAGATTTTCTCGCGTCTGTTCACTTCCAAGTCGGTGCTGATGGAAACGATCCAGGAGATGGAAAGGGACAAGGAGGTCATCGAGAAAAAATACGAGGAGGTCGCTCAACTCAACCTCGAACTGAATCAGAAGGTCCGGCAGCTGACGGCCGTGCAGGAGACCGGAAAGGCGATTTTATCCATTCTCGACCTCGAACAGCTTCTTTCCGTGATCATGAACCTGCTGAAAAACGTGTGCCGAATCAACCGGGCCCTGATCATGCTGGTCAACGAGAAAGAGGAATGCCTGGAGTATACCCACGGCATCGGGTTCGGCGGGAAGGTCCCCGAGGAATTGAAGACCTACCGGGTCCCCTGCCAGCGGGTGAGCAACATCCTGGCCCGGGTGGCCAGCACGGGCCGGGCCGAATACGTTCCGGAGGTGAAGCGGTCCCGGCTCAAACAGGAGAATCTGATGCTGGCCAGGGTCAACCCCGCGTCGGTCTACGTCACCCCCTTGATCACCCG
>JASFPT010000118.1:0-11160 GCA_050115795.1 Desulfobacterales bacterium | reverse complement strand
AATTGCAACATATCGTGCCATCGTCCCCCGACAGCGATTGACAAGTATTGATACACTAAGCTAAGTGTATCAATACAGTTCATTGTTTGTACGGTATCATCATAGCACACGCACGGAAGGAGGGCAAAATGGAAGGAAACGGGCAGGACCGCCAAAAAATCAACCGGGGATTTGCCGAAATGCTCAAAAACGGGGTGATCATGGACGTCACCACCGCCGAGCAGGCGAAAATCGCGGCAGATGCGGGGGCCTGTGCGGTCATGGCCCTGGAAATGGTGCCGTCCGATATCCGGAAAAGCAACCGGGTGGCCCGGATGAGCGATCCGTCCATCATCGAGCAGATCATGGCGGCGGTCAGCATCCCGGTCATGGCCAAGGTGCGCATCGGTCACTTCATGGAGGCAAAGATCCTGGAGTCGCTGGGCGTCGACTTTGTCGACGAAAGCGAAGTGCTCACCCCGGCCGACGAGGAATTCCACGTGGACAAGCGGCAGTTTTCCGTCCCCTTTGTCTGCGGTTGCCGGAACCTGGGCGAGGCCCTGCGCCGGATCGACGAGGGAGCGGCCATGATCCGGACCAAAGGGGAGGCGGGCACCGGCAACGTGGTCGAGGCAGTGCGGCACATGCGGGCGGTCAACCGAGAAATCGCCGCTTTGAAGGAGATGGACGAGGCGGCCCTGGCCGAAACGGCCAGAAGCTATCGGGTGCCCGCGGCGCTGGTGGCAGAAACCCGCGGGCTGGGGCGGCTGCCGGTGGTCAATTTCGCCGCCGGCGGGATCGCCACCCCGGCAGATGCGGCCATGATGATGGCCCTGGGATGCGACGGCATTTTCGTGGGTTCGGGCATCTTCAAGTCGGAAAAGCCTCCGGTGACCGCGGCTGCCATCGTGGAGGCGGTGATCCACTACCAGGATCCGGCAAAGCTGGTGGAAATCTCCCGCGGCCTGGGCTCGCCGATGATCGGCCTGGAGATTGCCTCCCTTGATACCAAAATGGCGGCCAGGGGCGTTTAGGGCGTTCGCTCGCTTGGAGGATTCGGCAGGTCTATCCGGTGCTGCAAAGTGGCCGGTCCTAGAAAGAAGTTGATTGGTTGAATGGTTGATTTGTCAAATGGGAGAAGAGCTGGCGAGGCAGCTCCTCGGCGATGTCCGGTTCGCCATCAAAAGATGAAAACGATTTTTTCCCCAATCAACCATGCATAACAGCCACATGGAAGCAAAAAGAAAACAGACCATCGGCCTCCTGGGCCTCCAGGGGGCCTTCCAGGACCACATTCCACATCTGGAGGCCGCCGGCGCCAACTGGCGCGTGGTGCGCGATGCCGAAAACCTCTCGGCCGTGGACCGGCTCATCATCCCCGGCGGGGAGAGCACGGTCATGGCCCGCTACCTGACCCGGTTTTCCCTCACAGAGCCCCTCAAGGTGCGGATCGAAGGGGGCATGCCCGTCTGGGGGATCTGCGCCGGCGCGATCGTGCTGGCAAAGACCGTGGACGAAAAGCCGGGCATCCTGGGTGCCCTGCCGGTGGCGGTAAGACGAAACGCCTACGGCCGGCAGGTGGACAGCTTCCAGGCGCCCATTGACGTGCCTGCCCTTTCGCTGAGCGCCTTTCCGGCGATCTTTATCCGGGCACCGAAGATCGTAAGCACCGGCGAAGACCTCGAAATCCTCTCCCGGGTGGGCGACGATCCGATCTTTGTCCGGGCCGGCCGCGTCATGGCCACCACCTTTCACCCGGAGCTGACCGGCAGCTCCGCCTTTCACCGGTTTTTCGCATCACTCTAACCGCACCCCCGGGCCTCCTCGTTCAGAAACAACCCGGACAGAAATTCGATAAGCTGATTGGAATGGGGTTGTCCTGCGACGGGGAAATTTGTGTGGGACTGAAAAATATACTTGACATATATTTTTGATATATGTAATGGTGGGCGCCGCCTGGTCACCCTTCAATTCCCCGGGAATCGACAATGGACCCGATGGCGCAAAAAACCAAATTACCCCTGGCGGTCGCCGCCTATCAACGGATCTACGAAAAGATCATCAAGCTCGACTATCAGCCCGGGCAGGGCCTGGAGGAAAAGCGGTTGATGGAAGAGCTCCATCTGGGTCGGACTCCCATCCGCGAGGCGCTGCTGCGGTTGGCAGGGGAAAAGATGGTCTTATCCCAGCCCGGCAAGGGATTCATCGTCCGCCCGATTACGTTCCAGAATATCAAGTCGACCTTTGAGATGTTGAAATTGTTGGAGACCGGCGTAGCCGAGCTGATGGTGCGCTACGACCTGAGGCCGTTTATCGAAGGCATGGAAGAAGCTCACGAGGCCGTTCGGGAAGCGATCGAAAAAAAGGACGTGCTCGGCATGGTGGAGGCAAATCACCGCTTTCACAAGCATTATGCCGGGTGTTCCCACAACGAGTACCTCATCGACGCGGTGGAGGAAGTGCGCAGCGAGGCCAAACGCATGTCTTATCTTTCCTATTCCGGTGACCTGGGAGTCGGGGGGACCCTCACCGACCACCACCAGTCGGTGGACCGGGATCACCGGGGGATCATCCAACTGGTGAAAGAAAAAAAGGTGGAAAAACTGAAGGAGATCGTACTGACGCATATCCATGCATTTCAGAAACGGATTGTTTTTTTCATGAGTGCGTAAGGCAACGGGGAATCGAGAAGGGGAGGCATCGCTTTGGGACCTTCCCGGGCTTGACCCCTAGAATCGGAAAGCGAGGTGTGGATTCACCGAGCGCTTTTCCCACTACGATCCTGCAAAAGAGGAGGAAACATGAAGAAGCTACTGGTCATTCTGATCGCAATCGCTTTCGCTTTCGGCATCGCCTCCGAAAGCATGGCCAAAACCAAATGGGACATGCACCTGAACTATCCGGCCGGCAATTTCCATTCCCAGGGGGCCCAGCGGTTTGCCGACCGCGTTTTGGAGGCCACTGGCGGCGAGTTGGAGATCGTCCTGCACCCGGGAGCCGCCCTCGGATTCAAGGGGCCCGAATTGCTTCGCGCCGTGGCCGAAGGGCAGATGTCCATCGCCGAGGTGCCCACCGGCATGGTGGAAGGAGATGCCCCGGTGCTGGCCCTGACGGCCCAGCCGTTTATCTCCACCAACGCCTTTGAGCAGCGCCTGCTCTATCAACTGGCAAAGCCGACCTACGCCAGTGTCCTGCGCAAGTTCAACCAGTTCACTCTCTATTCCTCGGTATGGCCGTTTTCCGGCATTTACACCCAGCGGGAGATCAAATCGGTCAAAGACCTGGAGGGTCTCAAGATGCGGGTCTACGACGGAACCGGCCTGGCTTTCGGAGATGCCGCTGGCATTGCCGCCCGCAAGATGCCATTTTCCGAGGTCTATCCCGCCATGAAGGCCGGCCTGCTCGACTCCATGTACACCTCTTCGGTGTCCGGCGTGGATGCAAAGGCCTGGGAGGTCCTCAAGTACTTCACCCCCATCAACATCGTGGGACCGGTGAACATGGTCAACGTGAACCTGGACGCCTGGAACCGGCTTCCCGAGAAGACCCGCAAGATCGTGATGGAGATCGCGACGGAAATGGAAGACGAAATGTGGAACCTGGCCAACGAAATGGACCGGAAAAGCCGGGCGACGCTGAAGGCCGAGGGCATGATCATCACCCCGGTGAGCTCCGATTTCCGGGCCGAGCTCAATGAAATGGGCGAAAAGCTTCGTGCCGAGTGGGTCAAAAAAGCCGGTGCCGACGCCCAGAAAATTCTGGATCAATACTACAGCATCACCGGCCGCGAAAAGTAGCCTACCATTCTGTCGACCGAACCAAACCAATGGGGAGGGGCCCCGCTACCTGGGGACCCCTCTCCCGATCAAACACTCTCGGGTGGATGCCCATGAACACCATTATACGAATCATCGAATCGATGAGCGACTGGGCGGCCAGGATATCGGCCGTCATGCTGGGGTTGATGTCCGTGCTCATTCTTGTGGAGATTTTTTTGTGGAACGCATTTGAAAAGACCACATTGATTGCCGATGAATATTCGGCCTACGGACTGGCGGCCATCATCTTTCTCGGATCGGGCTATTGTCTCAAGGAGAGGGGGCATATCCGCATTCCCATTGTCTTAAACCTGCTTCCGGACAAGCCAACACGGGTGGTCACCTTCCTGGCAACCGCCTTTACCACCTGCTTTATGGGCTACATCTGGTGGTATCTGCTTAAAATGGTGCAAGCCACCGTCCGGTACGATTCCACCTCCGGCACCCTGACCAACACCCCGCTGTGGATCCCGCAGTCCGTCATGCTGATCGGGGCTGCCTGCTTTTTGCTGCAGATGATCGGGACCACCCTGCGCACCTACCGGGCCATTAAAACAGGAGAGGAAGTCGTATAATGGACGCAAGCATGGCAACCATGTCACTCGTCGTCTTCGGGGCCCTATTTGTAGCCTTGAGCGCTGGGATCTGGATCGGTTTTGCTTTGTTCATCGTCGGATTCGTGGGGATGACGCTGTTCAGTTCGCTTCCGGCGGGAAACAATCTGGCCTCATCGGTTTGGGCCACCATCGAGAAGTGGGAATACGTCGCGCTTCCCATGTTCATCCTGATGGGGGAAATCCTATTCCGATCAGGAATCTCCGAGCGGCTCTTCCGCTCGCTGGTGCCGTGGCTCTACCGGCTCCCCGGCGGACTGCTGTTGATGAACATTCTATCCTGCACCTTGTTTGCCGCCGTATCCGGATCAAGCGCTGCCACCACGGCCACCGTGGGGCGGATCACCCTGGCCGAGCTCGACAAGCTTGGATACGATAAACGCCTGGCCATGGGATCACTGGCCGGGGCCGGTACCCTCGGGTTTTTGATCCCGCCGTCGTTGATCATGATCGTCTATGCAATTCTGGCCGAAGTCTCCATCGGAAAAATGTTTGTCGCCGGGATTCTGCCCGGGCTCCTGCTGGCCGGCGTTTACTCGTCCTATATTATCTACCGCGGCATCCGGAATCCGGATATCGCCCCCAGAAGCCAGGAAACCTACAGCTGGGGGCAGCGGATCGTTGCGCTCCGGGACCTGGCCCCCACGGCCCTGCTGATCCTTATCGTGCTGGGCAGCATTTACGCAGGCATTGCCACCCCCACGGAGGCGGCGGCATTGGGGGTTTTTGGTTCCACAATCTTTGCGGTGATCAACCGGCAAATGACGCCGCGGATCATGTTGACCTGTCTCGTGGGCGCGGTCAAAACCACCGCGATGATCATGATGATCGTCATGGGCGCCGGGTATCTCTCGCGGGTCATGGGCTTTCTGGGGATTCCGGCGGCCATCACCACCGCCATCATCGAAATGCAGCTTTCTCCCTATGTGCTGATGATCCTCCTGGGATGTGTTTACGTTGTTCTGGGCTGCCTGCTGGACGGGTTTTCCATCGTGGTGATGACCCTTCCCATCGCGCTTCCCATGGTCACGGCAGCCGGTTTCGATCCCATCTGGTTCGGGATTTACCTGATCCTCATGGTGGAAGTCAGCCAGATCACACCCCCGGTCGGCTTCAACCTCTTCGTCATCCAGGGGCTGACCGATGAGCCGATCATGCGAATCGCCAAGCATGCGTTTCCCTTTTTCCTGCTCATGCTCCTGACCACGGCGATTCTCACGGTGTTTCCGGAAATCGCCCTGTTCCTGCCCAAGCTGATGGTGGGGAAATGATTTTCGGCGCAGCCGAAAATCATGAATGAAAAAACCGGAACCAGCAGTGCCAACCGCCACCAGCCGGCCTCGAGCCCGAGGGGAGGAGGCGGCAGCCTACCGGCTTCGGCGTTCGGCAAGCTGGCAAGAACATTCAATCCCTTGGCACATTCGGGAGGCATATCGTGAAACACATCGATCTCAACTGCGACATGGGGGAGAGCTTCGGCGCCTATCGCCTGGGAATGGATGACGAGGTCATCCGACACATCACCTCGGCCAACGTCGCCTGCGGATGGCACGCGGGAGATCCGCTGGTGATGAACCGGACGGTTCAACTGGCCGTTGAAAACGGGGTCGGGGTGGGCGCCCACCCGGGATACCCCGACCTTCTCGGCTTCGGTCGGCGAAACATGGCCTGCACGCCGGAGGAAGTTCGTCTCTACATGATGTATCAAATCGGCGCCTTGACGGCTCTTTGTGCGGCCAACCATACCCGTCTCCGGCATGTGAAGCCTCACGGGGCGCTGTATTTGACGGCGGTGGAAAACGCCGATGTGGCCCGCGCGGTGGCCGAAGCCATCGTGGCTGTGGACCCGACCCTTACCTATGTCGCGCTGGCCGGAAAAAAGGGCGAACTGATGACCCGGATCGGCAGTGAGATGGGACTCAAGGTGGCCTATGAGGCTTTCCCGGACCGTGCCTACACACCTGAAGGAACCTTGCAGTCCAGAAAAGAGCCCGGAGCCGTGATCAAGGATCCCGAAACGGTCGTCGAACGCGCCCTGACGATGGTTCTTGAAAAACGGGTGATCGCCGTCGACGGCAGCGCCATCCCCCTTGAAGCCGATACCCTGTGTGTGCACGGAGATACGCCCACCGCCGTTGACCTGACCCAGGGCATTCGAAAGGCATTGGAATCAGAGGGGGTCGAACTGCGCCCCATGGGAGACGGTATCTGACGCGGGGAAAAGGCGCCTGGATTCTCCGGGGCGGGACGCCGGCCGGTGTCCGTTCGGGCTGGCAACCGCCAAAACGATCGATCCGTTTAAGGGGTTTCAAGTCCCCTCTTGCAATGCGGCCCCGATTTTCGGAAAAAGAGCCGCCGGCCCGGCCGAGCGGCGCAGGAGAAATGGGAAAATTGCAAAAAGGTCTGTTTGAAAAGCCGGTATTTCGCTTGGCAGGGGACCGGGGGCTTCTGGTCGAGTACGGCGGCAGCATCGATCCGGAGATCAACCAGAAGGTACGGGCCATGTCCCTGGCACTGGAGCGGGAAATGCCCGCGGGGGTCACGGAAGTCATTCCCACCTACCGTTCGTTGCTGATGGTCTACGACCCCGAAAAGACCCGGCCGGTGCTGCTGGAAAACGTGCTGGAAAGAACAGAGCAGCACCTCGATGACATTCGGATTCCGCCGCCGAAGGTCGTGGAAATCCCCGTCTGTTACGGCGGGGAGTTCGGGCCGGACATCGAGCGCGTGGCCCGGAGCCACGACCTGACCGTGGAAGACGTCATCCGGATTCACGCAGAGCCCGACTACCGGATCTACATGGTGGGATTCACGCCGGGCTTTCCCTTCCTCGGCGGACTCTCCGAAAAGCTGTACACCCCCCGACTGGAATCCCCTCGCACGAAAGTGCCGCGCGGGTCTGTCGGCATCGCCAACAACCAGACCGGGGTTTACCCCATTGCCAGTCCCGGTGGATGGCAGCTCATCGGCCGAACCCCTCTGAAACTGTTTGCGCCGGAGCGGGAGAACCCGATTTTGTACCAAGCCGGCGATTTTTTGCGGTTCAAACCGATATCGATGTCCGAATACCGGAGACTGGAAAAAGAGGAGGGACGCTGATGGGCACCTTCCTGGTCATCGAACCGGGGCCGTTTTCCACGGTCCAGGATCGTGGACGATGGGGCTACCAGCAAATGGGATTGCCGGTCTCCGGCGCACTGGATACCCTGGCCTTTCAGACGGCAAACCTTCTTGTCGGAAATCCGGAAAATGCGGCGGTGCTCGAGTTTACCATCGTGGGTCCCCAGCTGGCTGTCATGCAGGAAGTGGACATCGCCGTCGCCGGGGCCGATATGCAAATGAAGCTGAACTACAGGCCGGTGGAAAATTGGACCACCATACGGGTCAAACCGGGAGATCTTCTCACCTTCCAGTCGGTGAATGCGGGCTGCCGCGCCTACCTTGCCGTCACCGGCGGCATCGATGTGCCGGTGGTAATGGGAAGCCGCTCCACCTTCACAGGGGCAAAGATCGGCGGATACCACGGCCGTCCCCTGCAGAAAGGCGATATCCTGAAAAACGGCCCCGGCAGGCCCCTTGACCGCCCCAGGCGGCTGCCCGAATCCCAGATCCCCTCCTATTCGGGTCAAGTGGAACTGCGGGCCGTACCCGGGCCCCAGGACGATTTCTTTCATGAGGGCCTGGAAACGCTGTTTGCTGCCGAATACACGGTCTCGGGAAAGGCCGACCGCATGGGATACCGCCTGGAGGGCCCCGCCTTGATGCACAAAGAGGGGGCGCCTCAGAGCATCATCTCCGAACCGACGATGCCCGGCGGCATCCAGGTGCCTGCCGACCATCAACCCATCGTTCTGCTTGTGGAGCAGACCGTCGGTGGATACACGAAAATCGCCACGGTGATTTCCACCGACATCCCCCGCATCGCCCAGGCGACCCCGGGAGATACCTTCCGGTTCCAGCGCGTGGACCTCGAAGAGGCACACCGGCTTTATCGGGAACAGCAGGGGGTGATTTTCACCCTTTCCAAACTGTTCGAGTAGATGCCTGTTTGCTTCGGGATGGCATGCATGGTTGGATGATGAATTGGCCGAATGCTCGGCAGGCGATGGACTTTCCCCGGGCCGATGAGCGGTGATGCTCTTGCAATGGACGAATCAGCCTCGATAAAATCGTAAAAAGTGCCCGGAGGGCCATATCGATTTTTCGGTTCCTTTATGACGCTTTCGAATTGCTGGATTCCACCTTCACCGAAAAAGGGAAAAAGATGGAAAAGAATGTCTGGCTCCAGGAGTTGACCTGGGAAGAGGTCAAACTGCGGATCGACGAATCGGAAAAGACCGTGATCGTTCCGGTGGGCAGCACCGAACAGCACGGGCCGCACCTTCCGGTGGGAACCGACACTTACGTGGCCGTCGCATTGGCCGAGGCCGGGGCCCAGCGCACCGGGGCTGTGGCCGTTCCACCGCTGTGGTTCGGCTGGAGTCCCCACCACATGGTGCTTCCGGGCACCATTACGGTCCGCCCGGAAGTGCTGGTGGAAATCGGTTATGACATCGTGCACTCTTTATCCCGCCACGGGTTCGACAAGTTCGTGATGATCAACGGCCACCGGATCGTCAACGTCACCTGGCTGCAGATGGTCGGGGAGCGGGCCAAGCGGGAGCTGGGCATTCAATATGCCATTTTCGATCCGGCCTTCATGTCCAAGAGCATCGCAGACGAGATGGGGTGGGGCCCGGTGGGCCACGCCGAGGAGATCGAAGGCTCCCACATGTGGTACCGCTACCCGGACCTGGTCAAGATGGACCGCGCCGTCGACAACCCCCATCCCCATCGAGACCTGTACCATGTGGATCCCCGGAACAGCGGCGACACCCTCTGCTACGTGCCGAGCAGCGAAAAGGAGATGGCGCCTTCGGTGAAAGCCGCCGGCGGCACCACCGGTGAGCCGAGCAAGGCCTCGGTGGAAGCCGGACGGCGCTACCACGAGCATCTGGTGGACCGGCTGGTTGCGGTGATCGAAGCGATGCGGGCGGTGGCGTAGGGGAGAAAGGATGAACGCCGAACGTCGAACTTCCAACGTTGAACTTCGAATGGAAAAAACGGCTCCCGCGATTCGACGTTGGATGTTGGAAGTTCGACGTTTACCGGCCCCGAATCGACAGGGCGTCAAAAATGGTTATGTTTCCCTCCTTGTTGGGCCTTTTCCCGGTGCGAGGCGGTTCGGCCCGGCGCGGGCAAACGCCCATTTTGATCGGGCACGAAACTTCACCATGCCATTTTATGACGTGAACGGCCGCTATGCAGCCCATTGCGGCATGACACGGCGGTCGTGCCCTGCGGAAAACGAAGCTGCCAAACCATTTTATGGAACAGGGGTGACGCAATTTATAAGGAGGATTTCTGATGCTGATGGCGTCTGATGAAAACCACAAAGTCAAGGACATCGGGCTGGCCGGATACGGTCGCCGGGAGATCGAGATCGCCGAAAAGGAGATGCCCGGTCTGATGGCCACCCGTGAAAAATACGGTCCTCAAAAACCGCTCAAAGGCGCCCGGATTGCCGGCAGCCTGCACATGACCATCCAGACCGCCGTGCTCATCGAGACCCTGGTGGAACTGGGGGCCGATGTTCGCTGGGCCTCCTGCAACATTTTCTCCACCCAGGACCAGGCGGCGGCGGCCATCGCCGACCGGGAAGTGCCGGTGTTCGCGTGGAAAGGGGAGACCCTGGAAGAATACTGGTGGTGCACGAAGCAGGCCCTGACCTGGCCCGACGGCAAAGGGCCGCACCTGGTGGTGGACGACGGTGGAGACGCCACGCTGCTCATCCACCGGGGGTTTCAGGCCGAGGAGAATCCGGCCATCTTGGATGAGCCCACCGACAACAAGGAGCTGAAGATCATCAACGCCCTGCTCAAAAAGACCCTGGCGCAGAATCCGGGGTTCTGGCACGCGGTGGTCAAAGAGTGGAAAGGGGTCTCCGAGGAGACCACCACCGGTGTGCACCGGCTCTATCAGATGCAGGAGCGCGGGGAACTGCTCGTTGCGGCCATCAACGTCAACGACTCGGTGACCAAGTCCAAATTCGACAACATCTACGGGTGCCGGGAGTCGCTGGTGGACGGCATCAAGCGGGCCACCGACGTGATGATCGCCGGTAAAACCGCCCTGGTCTGCGGATACGGGGATGTGGGCAAGGGATGCGCCGATGCGCTTTCCGGTCTCAAGGCCCGGGTCTGGGTCACCGAGGTCGACCCGATCTGTGCGCTTCAGGCCCTGATGGCCGGCTATCCGGTCAAGACGGTGGAAGAGGCCCTTTCCGAGGCCGACATCTTCGTTACGGCCACCGGAAACCGGGATGTCATCACCGCCGCGCACATGGCCGCCATGAAGGACCAGGCGATCGTCTGCAACATCGGCCACTTCGACAACGAGATCCAGGTCGATGCGCTAAACGAGATGCCGGGGGTGGAAAAGATCAACATCAAGCCCCAGGTGGACAAGTACGTGTTTCCCGACGGGCACAGCATCTACATGCTTGCCGAAGGACGGCTGGTGAACCTGGGCTGCGCCACGGGCCATCCGAGCTTTGTGATGTCCAACTCGTTTACCAACCAGACCCTGGCCCAGATCGACCTGTGGCAAAACCCCAAGGAGGTCGGCGTCTACCGCCTGGCCAAGGAACTGGATGAGGAGGTGGCCCGGCTGCACCTGGAAAAACTCGGGGCCCGGCTTACGACCCTCAC